>JAZOLH010000030.1:0-48764 GCA_045652815.1 Clostridia bacterium | reverse complement strand
CTGGATGCTGCTGTTGAAGATTTAGCAGCAATCACCGGTCAGAAACCCGTTATTACTAAAGCTAAGAAATCCGTTGCTGCGTTCAAGGTTAGAGAAGGCATGAACATCGGCTGCAAAGTTACTCTGCGTGGCGAAAAGATGTATGAATTCTTAGATAGACTCTTCTCCGTGGCTCTGCCCCGAGTAAGAGACTTCAGAGGTATCAATCCTGATTCCTTTGACGGACGTGGTAACTACTCTATGGGTATTAAGGAACAACTTATTTTCCCTGAAATCGATTACGATAAAATTGATAAAATCAGAGGTATGGACATTATTGTCGTTACCACAGCCAAAACCGACGAAGAAGCAAGAGAATTGCTCACACTGATGGGCGCTCCCTTTGCAGGTCGTTAAGCTTTGAGTGTGAAGGAGGAAAATCATGGCTAAGAAATCTATGGTTAACAAACAGCAGAGAACGCCTAAGTTCAGCACCAGAGCGTATAATCGCTGCAAAATCTGCGGCAGACCCCATGCTTATTTGAGAAAGTATGGCATTTGCCGTATCTGCTTCAGAGAACTGGCTTACAAAGGCCAGATTCCCGGTGTGAAAAAGGCCAGCTGGTAAAACAGAATTTGGAAGGAGGCTACAATAATGCAAGTGACCGATCCTATCGCAGATATGCTGACTAGAATCAGAAACGCTAACTCTGCAAGACATGAATCTGTTGACGTGCCCGCTTCTAACATGAAGAAGGCAATCGCAGAGATTCTGCTTGAAGAAGGCTATATAAAGAACTATCAGGTCATCGAAGATGGCAAACAGGGCATCATCAGAATCGCCCTGAAGTATGTGGGTAAAGAAAAGGTTATCTCCGGTATTCAGAGAGTATCTAAGCCCGGTCTTAGAATCTACAAGAACACCGAAGAACTGCCCAAAGTTTTAAAAGGCTTGGGTATCGCAATTATTTCCACATCTAAAGGTATCATGACCGATAAAAAGGCAAGACAGGAAAACGTCGGTGGCGAGGTCCTGGCTTTTGTCTGGTAAACTAAACTTGGAGGTATCAGAGAATGTCCAGAATTGGTAAAATGCCTATCGTGGTACCCGCTGGTGTTGAAGTAACTATCGGCGCTGGTAATGCGCTCACCGTTAAGGGTCCCAAAGGTACATTAACAAAGAATTTACATCCTGATATGATTATCGAGAAGGGTGACGGTGTTATCACTGTTTCCAGACCTTCTGAAATTAAGGCTCATAAAGCTCTGCATGGCCTGACTCGTACACTGCTTAACAACATGGTTGTTGGTGTTACCGAAGGCTATGAAAAAACACTGGAAGTAAACGGTGTTGGTTACAGAGTACAGCTGCAGGGCAAAAACCTGCTGATGAACCTGGGTTATTCCCACCCTGTTGAAATGGTTCCCCCCGAAGGTGTTACTTTGGAAGTTCCCAATGCTAATACCATCATCGTGAAGGGTACCGACAAACAGATCGTTGGTGAATTCGCAGCGAAGGTTAGAGAAAAGAGATTGCCTGAACCTTACAAAGGCAAGGGTATCAAATACTCTTACGAGCATATCAGACGCAAAGAAGGTAAAGCGGGCGGTAAGAAATAATAATCGTCCTTTGCTAACCGAGCATGGCAAAATCCATGCAGCATAAATAAAGGAGTGAATAACGTGATTAAAAAGCCTGTCAGTAATGTGGCAAGACTTAGAAGACATAAGCGCGTACGTAAGCTGATCAGCGGTACCGCAGAACGTCCCAGACTGAACGTTTTCAGAAGCCTGAAGCATATCTATGCTCAGGTGATTGATGACACAAAAGGTGTTACACTGGTTTCCGCTTCTACCTTAGACAAAGAACTTAAGGAAAATTACGGCGGTAACAAAGAAGCGGCAAAAGCTGTTGGTAAATTAGTAGCAGAACGTGCTCTGG
The DNA here is from genome assembly GCA_045652815.1 of Clostridia bacterium. Classification (GTDB taxonomy): domain Bacteria; phylum Bacillota; class Clostridia; order UBA1381; family UBA9506; genus UMGS755. Next base: position 46,843 of record JAZOLH010000030.1, on the reverse strand, counting down.
CAGCAGGTATCAAATCTGTTGTTTTTGACCGTGGTGGTTACATTTACCATGGCCGCGTACAAGAATTAGCCGAGGGCGCCCGTGAAGGCGGCCTGGAATTTTAAGAAAAGGAGGAAACCAGTTTGGCTCAGTTAATTGATGCAAGCGTTTTGGATCTTAAAGAAAAAGTCGTAAAGCTCAGTCGTGTAGCAAAAACCGTTAAGGGCGGCCGTAGCATGCGTTTTTCTGCACTGGTTGTTGTAGGTGACGAAAACGGTCACGTAGGTTGCGGCACCGGTAAATCTATCGAAATTCCCGAAGCTATCCGCAAGGGTATCGAAGATGCTAAGAAAAACCTGATTAAGGTTAACCTGGTTGGTACGACTATTCCCCATGAAACCATTGGCGAATTCGGCGCAGGCAGAATTCTGTTAAAGCCTGCTGCACCCGGTACCGGTGTTATTGCCGGCGGTGCTGCCAGAGCTGTTGTTGAACTTGCTGGTATTCATGATATCAGAACGAAGTCTCTTCGTTCCAACAATGCAAATAATGTAGTTAAGGCTACAATTGCCGGATTAGCCTCCTTAAAGGATGCAGGCGAAGTAGCTGCACTGCGCGGCAAATCCAAGGAAGACTTAGTAGATTAAGGAGGTACGGTATTATGGCAATGCTTAAGGTGAAATTAGTTAAAAGCACCATCGGCAGAAAAAAAGACCATATTGCGACAGTACACGCACTCGGTCTTAAAAAGATCAGAGATGAAAAAGAACACCAGGACAACGCCGCTATCCGCGGTATGATTGCCAAGGTGGGCTATATGCTCGAGGTTGAAGAATTACAGTAGAAGGAGGTGCTTTACCAATGAAACTGAACGAATTAAAGCCGGCAGAAGGCTCTAAGAAGGCAGCTTTCAGAGTAGGTCGTGGTCACGGTTCCGGTAACGGTAAAACTGCAGGTCGCGGTCACAAAGGTCAGAACGCTCGCTCCGGCGGCGGTGTAAGACCCGGTTTTGAAGGCGGTCAGATGCCTCTTTACAGACGTCTGCCGAAGAAAGGCTTCACAAATATTTTTGCGAAAACTTATACTCAGATTAATGTTTCAGATTTAAACAAATTTGCTGACGGTACCGAAGTTACAGCACAGCTGCTGAAAGCAGAGGGCATCATCAAGAAAGTGAACGACGGTGTTGTTGTTTTAGGTCGTGGTGATTTAACAGCAAAAAATCTGACTGTTAAGGCAGCACGCTTCTCTGCTACTGCGGCGGAAAAGATCGCAACCGCCGGAGGAAAGGCGGAGGTGGTATAAATGCTGCAAACGCTCAAAAACGCATGGAAAATTCCCGAATTAAGAAAGAAAATGCTCTATACGCTCTTAATGCTTGTCATTTTTCGTTTAGGCTCTTACATTCCCGTACCGGGTCTGATGCCTGAAGCAATTAAGGAAATGATGGGTGGTTTTTCTGAAGGCTTGCAGGGACTTTTAAATAACTTTTCCGGCGGTGCCTTAGAGCGTGGCTCCATTTTTGCCATGAGTATTTCACCCTACATTAACGCATCCATTATCATTCAGCTTCTGACAGTTGCGATTCCTGCACTGGAACGTCTGTCTAAAGAAGGTGAAGAGGGTAGAAAGAAGATTGCTTCTATCACCCGTTACGTTACTGTAGTGTTAGCTTTCTTACAGGCAACAGGCCTGTACTTCGGTCTGCGTTACAGCTTAGTAGGTGGCCCCAGCTTTATGAACTATCTGGTTCTGACTGTATCCTTTACAGCAGGTACCGCGTTCTTAATGTGGCTGGGTGAGCAGATTACCGAAAAAGGTATTGGCAATGGTATCTCCCTGCTGATCTTCACAGGTATCGTTTCTCGCGGTCCCGCGATGATTCAGTCCCTGAGAGCATCCCTGTTCGTAGGTGGCAATATCAGCATCCAGGGTGTTATCACCATCGTTGCTATCGCAATCGTTGCTGTTTTAGCAATCGCGTTTGTTGTACTGATGGATAATGCAGAACGCAGAATTCCCGTACAGTATGCAAAACGTGTTGTTGGCAGAAAAATGTATGGTGGTCAGAGCACTCACATCCCCATCAAAGTTGCAATGGCAGGCGTTATGCCTATCATCTTTGCAATCTCCATCATGTCTTTCCCCCAGACCATTAATATGTTCATTAACGGGGAAACCATGCCGGGCGGTTTCTGGGGTGTGATCCTGAGCCTGTTCCAGCAGACTCATCCGTTCTACATCATCGTTTACTTCCTGCTGATTGTGTTCTTCACATATTTCTACACTGCAATTCAGTTCAATCCCATTGAAATTGCAAATAATATGAAGAAGAACGGTGGTTTCGTTCCCGGTATTCGTCCGGGCAAACCCACTTCTGATTTTGTTTCCAGAATCCTGTCCAAGATTACCTTATTCGGTTCTTTATTCTTGGCAGTGATCGCAGTATTCCCGATTCTCCTGGCGTTCATCCCCAACCTGACAGGTATCTCCATCGGTGGTACATCTCTGTTGATTATGGTTGGTGTTGCTCTTGAAACAACCAAGCAGCTGGAATCCCAGATGCTGATGCGTCATTACAAGGGCTTCTTAGAATAAGGAGATTGGCAATATGAAATTAGTGTTTTTCGGTCCGCCGGGTGCCGGTAAAGGCACCCAGGCGGCTAAGCTCTCCGAATCTTTGGGTATTCCCGCTATTTCCACCGGACACATTATCCGTCAGGCAATGGCAGAGGGAACACCTGTTGGTAAGATTGCGGAAGATTATATGAAGAGCGGTTCTCTGCTTCCCGATGATGTTGTTACAGCTCTGGTTGCAGAACGCTTGGAGAGTGACGAATGCAAAAAGGGTTACATTCTTGATGGTTTCCCCAGAACCTTGGCTCAGGGTGAGCTGATGGTAGAGAAGGGAATCGAAGTTGACCGCGTTATCGATATCGAAGTTGCTGATGAAGCTATCGTGAAGAGAATGTCCGGTCGCCGCGTTTGCAACAAATGCAGCGCAGCTTACCACACAGAATTTAATCCCCCGAAAGAAGCGGATGTTTGTGATGTTTGTGGCGAAAAGCTCAGCATCAGAGACGACGATGCACCGGAAGTGGTGCTTCATCGCTTGTCTGTTTATCATGAACAGACCGAACCGCTGAAAGCATTCTATGAAAAACAAGGCAAGCTGGTTGTCGTAAGCGGCGAAGGCGCCTTAGATGAAGTTTTCGCTAGGGTACAGGCTGCAGCAGAGAGGGATTAATCATGATTAAGATTAAATCCCCTCACGAAATCGAAGCCATGCGAGCAGCAGGCAAGATTTTGGCAGAAACCTTTGAACGCATTGCCGAGGCAATTGCCCCCGGCGTGACAACAGCGGAGCTGGATGACATTGCGGCACGGTTCATCCGCAAAAGCAATGCTTCCTGTTCTTTCTGGCATTACAACGGCTATCCTGCACACATCTGCACATCGGTCAATGACCGCGTTGTGCACGGTATCCCCTCAAAACAGTGTGTTTTGAAAGAAGGCGATATCGTTAGCGTTGATATGGGTGTCTTCTATAATGGATACCATAGCGACAGTGCGAGAACCTTTCCTGTTGGACAAATCAGTCCTGAGGCAGAAACGCTTATCCGCGTGACTGAGGAAAGTTTTTACAAAGGATTAGCGCAGGCCACAGCAGGCAATCGTTTGCAAGATATCGGCGCGGCCATTCAGGGTCATGCTGAAGAAAACGGTTTTTCTGTTGTGAGAAGCCTGGTGGGTCATGGAATCGGTACAGCACTCCATGAAGATCCTGAGGTACCGAACTTTGGTACAGCAGGTCGTGGTGTGAGACTGCTGCCCGGTATGACCTTAGCCATTGAACCAATGGTGAATCAAGGTACGTATCATGTCAATACCCTGTCTGATAACTGGACAGTGGTGACAGCAGACGGAAAACTTTCCGCCCACTATGAACATTCCGTTTTGATTCGGGATGGGGAAGCGGAAATTTTAACCAGATGCTAAAGGTTTTTGAGGTGATGATGTTTGAACATTTTTGCCGGTGATATAGTATATTCAAAGGCAGGAAGAGATGCAGGCAAACCTTTTGTTGTGCTCTCTGTGGTGGATGAAAACTTTGTGATGCTGGCCGACGGTCGGCTGCGGAAAGTTGACACACCGAAAAAGAAAAAGGTCAAGCATTTAGAAAAGAGTGGTTACAGAGCGGAGAAGCTCTCCGAAAAACTCAAAGAGGGTTTACGCGTAACCAATCCTGACCTGAAAAGAGCTTTAGCAGAGCTTAACAATGACATTGATGCATAAGGAGGATTAGACATGGCAAAAGATGGCGTTTTAGAGTTAGAAGGTACAGTGCTCGAAGCACTCCCTAACGCAATGTTTCAGGTAGAACTGGAAAACGGACATCAAATTTTAGCTCATATTTCCGGAAAACTCCGGATGAATTTTATCAGAATTTTACCGGGTGATAAAGTGACTGTTGAACTTTCACCCTATGATCTGACGAAAGGCAGAATCACCTGGCGTGCAAAATAATCGCCGGTGACGAAAAGCCGCATTAAGATTTAAGACGAATATTCGTCTTTTAAGGAGGAATTCACATGAAGGTCAGACCGTCTGTTAAACCGATTTGCGAAAAATGTAAAATCATTAAACGCAAGGGCAAGGTTATGGTGATTTGTGAAAATCCCAAACATAAGCAGAAGCAGGGCTGAGCACAGCAGCCCCTGACTTTGGGGCGCTACTGCATGTTAAAACCCTCGTGGGGCGGCTGCACGCCATAGAGCGTGACCTGCGAGGTTAGGCATATACACAAAATACACGATGAAATGTATTGGAGGTGCAAAAATGGCAAGAATTTCAGGTGTTGACTTACCTAGAGAAAAACGAGTTGAAATCGGCTTAACCTATGTATATGGTATTGGTCTTTCCAGCTCTCGTAAAATCCTGGAAGCAACCGGAATCAATCCCGACACTCGTGTTAAGGATTTGACAGAAGACGAAGTGTCCAAGCTGAGAGAAATCATTGACCGTGACTATACGGTTGAAGGTGACTTAAGACGTAACGTTGCACTGGACATCAAACGTCTCATGGAAATCGGTTGCTACAGAGGCATCCGTCACAGAAAGGGTTTACCCGTTCGCGGTCAGAGAACCAAGACAAATGCAAGAACCAGAAAAGGTCCTGCTAGAACTATTGCGAACAAGAAGAAATAATCCCTTTAATCATACAATATCCGTGATATGGATATGATTTTCGAGCTTTGTGAAAGGAGGAGCAAACAATGGCTAAAGTAGCAAGAAGAACTACTCGTAGAAAAGTGAAAAAGAACATTGAACGTGGTGCGGTGCATATTCGTTCCAGTTTCAATAATACTATCGTAACAATCACAGACGTAGCCGGCAATGCAATCAGCTGGGCGTCCTCCGGCGGACTGGGTTTCCGCGGCTCCAGAAAGAGCACACCTTTTGCTGCTCAGATGGCAGCAGAAACCGCAGCAAAAGCTGCTATGGAACATGGTCTGAAAACTGTTGAAGTTTTCGTTAAAGGTCCCGGTTCCGGTAGAGAAGCTGCAATCCGTGCGCTGCAGGCAGCAGGTCTTGAGGTTACCATGATCAAAGACGTAACCCCGATTCCTCACAATGGTTGCAGACCGCCGAAAAGAAGAAGAGTTTGATTTTATACACAGTTTGCCTTTGTTGCTTTGCAATGGGCAAACGCCAATAATTGAGGAGGTGTAAATCGAAATGGCACGCTATACAGGTGCGGTTTGCAGACTGTGCCGTCGTGAAGGCCAGAAGCTTTTCTTAAAGGGCGAACGCTGCTATACTGATAAATGTGGTATCGAGAGAAGAAAATATGCTCCCGGCATGCATGGCCAGAGCAGAAAGAAACTGTCTGAGTACGGTTTACAGCTGAGAGAAAAACAGAAAGCTAGAAGATACTATGGCGTTTTGGAATCTCAGTTTGAAAAATACTTTGAAATGGCAAACAAAATGAAGGGTATCACCGGTGAAAACCTGCTGACCATTCTGGAAAGCAGATTGGATAACGTAGTATACCGTTTAGGTTTTGCTATGTCCAGACCTGAAGCTCGTCAGATGGTAACACACGGTCACTTTACCGTTAACGGTAAGAAGGTTAACATTCCTTCCTACTTAATCAGCGCTGGTGATGTTGTTGCTATTTGCGAAAAGAGCAGAGGCAGTGAAAAGTTTAAAGAAGTACTGGAAAAGACCGAATCCAGAATCGTTCCCAAGTGGCTTGACCTGGATCGTAACGCTCTTTCCGGCAAAGTGCTTGCTTTAGCACAGCGTGACGATATTGACCTGGAATTAGCAGAACATCTGATCGTCGAACTGTATTCCAAATAATAATCGTACTGCTTTGCTGCAAAATAAACCGCTTTGGTTTATTTTGCATCTCCCCTTGGGGAGACGGTTTTGGCAAGGAGAGACCTTGCAAAACCAAACACAAGAGAAAGTGTTCGATGCGCTGTCATCGGACCACGCAAGTGAACACTTTTTTGTTGATAGAGGCAAGCAGACGCTTCTTCTGTACAATAAAAAAGAGGGAGGGTTTAGACTATGTTGGAAATTGAGAAACCGAATGTTGAGTGTTTGGAAATTTCTCCGGACGGAAAATACGGTAAGTTTACAGCAGAGCCCTTGGAAAGAGGCTACGGCACTACTTTAGGTAACTCCTTAAGAAGAATGCTGTTATCTTCTCTGCCCGGTGCTGCTGCCACCAGCGTTAAAATCGATGGTGTACTTCATGAATTTTCCACTATTCCGGGTGTTAAAGAGGATGTTACGGAGATTATCCTCAATATCAAACAGATTGCCTGCAAACTTCATTGTGACACACCGAAAGTTGTGTACATCGAAAAAGAAGGCGAAGGCGAAATCAAAGCCGGCGACATTAAGCTGGATTCTGATATTGAGATCTTTAATCCCGACCTCCATATCGCAACACTGAACAAAGATGCGAAGCTGTATATGGAAATCACCTTCTGCAAAGGCAGAGGTTATGTTTCCGCTGAACGTAACAAACAGCTGAATCAGAATATCATCGGTGTTATTCCGGTGGATTCCATTTATACACCTGTTCACAGAGTGAACTACTTTGTAGAAAACACTCGTGTTGGACAGATTACCGACTATGATAAGCTCACACTGGAAGTTTGGACCGATGGTTCCATTCGTCCTGATGAAGCAGTTAGCCTTGCGGCTAAAATCATTAACGAGCATTTAATGCAGTTCATCGATCTTTCCGAAGAAGCTAAGAATGCTGAAATTATGATTGAAAAAGAAGAAGGCAAGAAAGAAAAAGTTCTGGAGATGACCATCGAAGAACTCGACCTTTCTGTTCGTTCTTACAACTGCTTGAAGAGAGCCGGTATCAATACGGTTGAAGATTTGACCAAGAGAACCGAAGAGGATATGGTTAAAGTTAGAAACTTAGGCCGCAAGTCCTTGGAAGAAGTTATTGAAAAACTGAATGGTTTAGGTCAGACCTTTGCGAAAAAAGAAGACTAAGCTTCGCAGACACAAGAACAGTTATTAACTCCGCAGACCGGTATCCTCTGCACGCATGTTGCGGGTCTGCATGAAAACCGATTTATTAAGGAGGTAATAAGATGCCGGGAACAAGAAAACTCGGTCGTCCTACCGACCAGAGAAATGCAATGCTCAGAAATCTTGTAACATCTCTTTTAGAAAACGGTCGTGTTGAAACAACACTGGCTCGTGCTAAAGAGGCAAGATGTATGGCTGAAAAGATGATCACACTGGGTAAGGAAAACACCTTAGCTTCCAGAAGAAGTGCTCTTTCTTACATCATGAAGAAGAGCGTGGTATACAAACTGTTTGAAGAAATCGCTCCCAAATATGCAGAGCGTAACGGTGGTTATACCAGAATCATCAAAGCCGGCCCCCGTCGCGGTGATGCTGCTGAAATGGCTATCATCGAACTGGTGGACTAATTTAAAACAAAGTAAAAGGACTGCTAGATTTAGCAGTCCTTTTTGTTTTGTTATTTTTCAAGATTATTTTTTAAAAGTTCATCTTCTCTTTTCTGTTCTTCTATTAAAAATTCATAAAATTTCAACATTATATATTGTCCCGTGAGACTTAAACCGGAGATGTCCAGTTCGTCCATATTTTCAAGTTCTTTGAGCATGTCCTGTTCTTTCATCGAAAGACCTCCTATAATAGATTTTTTATAGCCTATATCGTATCATATATAGCCTACAATGTCAATAATAAAAGACTATAATTAGTCCATAGGTTATCGAGGAGGCTGATAAAATGGATACGTATACGGTTGTGAAGAACAGAATTTTGTATTTATGTGCAGAAAAGAAAATGACAATTAACAAACTTGCAACAGAATCAGGTATTGCAGCGTCAACTATTAAAAACATTTTATATGGTAAAAGTAAAAATCCCGGAATTGTGACATTAAAGATTCTTTGTGATGGGTTAGGTGTTTCGTTGACAGAATTTTTTGATACAGAGGATTTTCGTAAGTTGGAACAAGAGATTAAATAATGTAACAAAGGGAGAGAGTTTATCTCTCTCTTTTTTTGTGATATGTATCCGCAGGGCACGGCCTCCCGGACGTCCCGAAAGCTTTCTCAGTGTAAAGTAAGGTGCCCCAGTGGAGCGTGGGGTTGTTGTAGGGCGGGGGCTTGCTCCCGCCGAAGCCTCCCTTGCCTAAAGGGAGGGGGACCACCGAAGGTGGTGGAGGGATATAAAATAGGGGTTTTATCATGTTGAAAAAGAATCCCCCAGTCAGCTTCGCTGACAGCCCCCTTTAGGCAAGGGGGCCACTATGTAATTCAAAACTTAAAACAGGGCGAGGGGGCGGTGCTAGAAGCATCCGCCCCCTCTTAGAGGTGTGTGATATATTGGAATGGTTGGTTGGCTGATTATTTTACGATGACGATTTCGGAAACAACGTTCTTATACAGTTTAATCAGAACGCGGCTGGGATCCAGTTCATCGTAGTTTGTGATTTCGTTAGCATCCACAACACGGATTGCGCCGGTCTTTTTGCCGGTGTTCAGTTCGTAGACCTTAACGTTATCTAAGCTATAGTTTACGATGTCGCCTTCGCCTACCTGTACGTTGATGGAGGAGGCAAACTTCTTGATAACGCGACCGTAAATCAGGTCAAGGTCGGTGCCGATGGTGGTGGAGAATTCGGTGCCTTTATTATCGGCTTCGAAGAGAACACGGATGCCTGTGATTTCGTTTTTGTTATTCAGTTTCAGCTGAACGATGTCGCCGCGTTTTAATGCGGTACCTTCTTCGTTCACCAAGAGACCTAAAGAGGTGGTTTCGAAGGATACACGTTCGCCATTCTGATACACATACAGTTTCTGCACACGTTCGCCCTCAACGTTCTGGATGGATACAATCTGGTCGATGATGGCAAGGGGTGCTTCTACATTTACGTTGCCGCTTTCGCTTGCAACGATTACAACCTGCGCGGTAAAGTCTTCGGTTGCATCGAAGATGGTTACGTTGTAGGTTTCTTTATCGCTGAAGAAATCTGCTTTTTCAACGGAGTAGTTAGTGGGGTCGGTTTCGCCTGCGGGAATGTTCAGAATTAAGGTGCTATCGGTAATGCGATATGCGCCTAATTTTTTGGTAGACTTGTTATAAGTCATTTCGCCGCTTGCGTTTTTGGAGAAGTTATCGTTATCAACTGCACCGGAAGAAGTCAGGTCTTTCGCCAGGTTCAGTTGGGTTAAAACGCCATTTGCGTTTACTTCGTAGGTGATGAGCTGGGGCACGATGTTGCCGCTTCTATCCTGCAGAGTTGCCAGTGCTTCGGCAGGGGTTTTACCTGCTACGCCATTGATGGCGATTTTTTCACCGGATTTCAAGATAACAACTTCACCGTTTTTGTTGAAGACTTTAACTTCCAGCACCTGATCAAAGCCACGGGACAGAGCTGCGTTGGAAACGTAGGCATAGTTAGAAGACAGGGTGCGGGATGCATCAACTGCGGCGATTTTGCCTTCGATATCCAGATAGAAAGTACCTTCGTCACCTAATTTGATATCTTCTTTATAGTTCTTAGCAATTTCATACTGTTTGCCGCCAATGGTGCGGTAATCGCCTTCGATTTCAGTTACCATACCGGATACGGAAGCGGTGGAAACTTCGATGGAGATGATAGAGCCATCAACACTCTTTGCTACGGAAAGAACGTCCCATTCTTTCAGGTCGGACAGGGAGATGACCTGACCTGCACGGATGATGGTGAATTTTGTGTCCTTATCTTTAGGATCTAAAATTAAAGAGGGGTTACCGTATTTATCGGTGATTTTGTGGCTGTTTGTCAGCACGTCTTCTACAACGATGTTAGAAAGAGAAGTTACAAAGCAAAGGTCGTAAACATCGTCACCATCAATGTCTAAGAATGTGGTGCGACCGGACTGGGGCTGCAGTTTTTCTGCGTCGAAATCGATGGCTTTACCATTGAAAATCATTTTGGCAGAAGAGGATACAACCAGTTCCTTTGCCTTTTTATCGGTTTCTTTATTCTGCCAGTATTTGATAACGGTGTTTTCACCGTCTTCGGCAGAGATGGATTCAAAGTTTGCGGCAGTAACGGTGATGGCGTTATTCTGGTTTTCGCCTGCACGGGCTAAAATCAGTTCATCATCGCCATACTGATCTTCTGCAACGTAGTAGGTTACGTTAAAACCTAACAGGTTACGAACAGAAGGCAGAGCGGATTCGCTTGCGGTGTACACTTTGTCACCGATGCGCACTTCGTTATCCTTTAAGGAAGAGTTACCGGAGATAGAGCTGATACCAACTGCGGTAATCTGACCGGTGCCTTTTTCAACACCCAGTACGTCAGACAGCAGAGTTTTATCAACCACTTCGTACTTTTCGTTGTTACCGAAGCCGGTCTGTTCCATCATTTTAGCGGTCAGAGCGTTAAAGGTCATCTGAGAGACCATACCACGCTTTACTGCTTCGTTTGCACCTGCGCTGGCATTTTTGGAAAGGCCATTCTGGGCACCTACAACCATATAACCGGTGGGGAAGCCGCCGCGGGTTTCAGCCGCAGGACCGTGACCGATGATTCTGACTAAGATAGTCATCGCTTCGGCATAAGAGATAGAATCGTCGGGACGGAAGTTACCTTCATCGTCACCGATGACGATACCCTGCTGGGTGGCTACGTTGATATAACCGTTTGCCCAGTGGTTTTCGTGAACGTCGGGGAATTTGGTTTTGTAGCTAGAGGATGCGGCAACGTTGTCAAGACCCATAGCGGTTACAGCAACCTTGGCAAATTCGGAACGACGGATGGAATCATCGGGACGGAATTTACCGTCGTCGTCGCCCACCATAATACCCAGGGCGCCTAAAGTTTCAATGGATTCAACATAAGGAGAATCCACTGCATCTGTGGGGACAGCGGCTAAACTTGTTACGGCTGTACCCAGAGTCATCATCGCCGCCAAAGTACCGGCGATCAGTTTTTTAGAGAACATCATCTAAAAATTCCTCCTGAGAAATAAATTTTTAAGTCTGTCTCATTCCCTGTTGCCGCGTATTCTGTCGGTGATATAGAAAAGCAAAGAGCGATGGCTCTTTGGTTATGTCAAATTCGGTTTCGTGCTCAAGGCTGATAGTATGTATACGATGGATTTTCTAATTTAGTTCCGCGTTTTTGCGAAAATATGCCTGTTAAATGTTGACAAAATTCATTATTTTTGGGAGTTATGTTGACTTCTTGTGCGTTTTTGGGTACAATAGAACCTAGACTGAGAAAAGAGGCAAAGCAGATGATTATCAGAGTTAACAATATAAAAGTCTCGCCCGATGATGACCTTTCGGTTGTACGGGAGCGGGTGCTGGCTAAAATAAAGAAAAAGGAAAAGGACATTTGCGATTTTCGTGTTGTTCGCAGGTCAATCGATGCACGAAAGAAACAGGTGCACCTTGTGTATTCTGCGGAGGTGACTCTGGCGGAAGATGTTCGCGTGTCTGAAGGGCAGGACGTTGTGATTCTGCCTGCAGTGGCAATGGAAGAGCCGCTGGTGAGCCATCTTGCTGACCGTCCCGTTGTTGTGGGAACAGGTCCTTGCGGTTTGTTCTGCGCACTGACGTTGGCCCGTGCCGGTGCGGCGCCGCTGATTTTGGAACGGGGTGCTACCGTTGAAAAGCGTGCGGAACTGGTGGAGAAATACTGGCAGAGCGGTGTTTTGGACAGTCGCTCTAACGTGCAGTTTGGTGAAGGCGGCGCGGGCACATTTTCCGATGGTAAGTTAACCACCCGTATCAATGACCCTCGCGCCAAGCAGGTTTTAGAAGATTTCCATCGCTTTGGTGCCGATGAAGATATTTTATATGTAGCAAAGCCCCATATCGGTACGGATGTGCTTCGGCAGGTGATTGCCACCATGCGTGCGCATCTGATTGAACTGGGGGCAGAATTTCGATTTGAAACCGCCCTTTCCGATATTGAAATCAAAGAGGGCAAGGTGCAGGCGGTTTTGACAGATAAAGGGGAGAGAATCCCTTGCAGTCATTTGTTTTTAGGCATCGGCCACAGCGCGCGAGATACCTATGAGATGCTCTACGCCCGTGGCGCGACTATGATGCAGAAGCCCTTTTCCGTGGGTGTTCGAATCGTGCATCTGCAGGCGGATATTGATAAAGCGATGTATGGCGACTGGGCAGGGCATCCCGTGTTGGGTGCGGCGGATTATCAGTTGTCGTACCGTGAGGGCGATGATGCTTGTTACAGTTTTTGTATGTGTCCCGGTGGGTTGGTGGTTGCCGCCGCATCGGAACAGGATACGGTTGTGACAAACGGTATGAGTCACCGAGCACGTAATGAGAAAAATGCCAATGCGGCTCTTTGCGTGAATGTGGATAGACGATATTTTGCCGATGATCATCCCTTATCGGGTGTGGCATTCCAGCGTGAACTGGAGCAAAAGGCCTTTCAGATGACGGGCGGCAAGGGTGCGCCCTGTCAGACTGTGGGCGGCTTTTTGGCAGGCAAGGTTCTGCCTTTTGGCAAGGTAACGCCCAGTTACACAGGTGGCGTGATTTTGTGCGATTTAAACGGTTTGTTCCCCAAACCTATCTTGGATATGCTAGGACGGGGTTTACACAGTTTTGGAGGCAAAATTGAGGGTTTTGACAGCCCTGACGCAGTGCTGACAGGACCTGAAACCAGAACCAGTGCCCCTGTTCGCATTTTGCGAGATGAAAATTATGAAAGCGTTAGCATTAAAGGGCTTTACCCCATGGGCGAAGGTGCCGGATATGCAGGCGGCATTATGAGTGCCGCGGTGGATGGCATTAAGGTAGCGCAGGCGGTTTTAAAAGGTTAAACCGAAGAAAACTTTTATAAAAACGGGACAAGGAGTCATTTTTTCTTCTTTCTTATCATAGGGTAGAACAGGCAGAGTTTTGCCAAAACCGACTGATAAGAGAGGGATGGCTTTGAGAAGAACGAAACGGGCAAGAGATGTTCTCTTTGCTTATATCAAGCAGGAAAAAGGATTGCATCTTTGCATTCTGCTGGGCGTTGTGATGGGGCTTTTGGCTTCTTTTGTGTATGTTTGTTTGCTCCCCGAAGCATCGGCAGAAGCACTGAAACTATACATGCAGGACTTTTTTACAAACATCAGCCAAAGCGGAACCGATAGCGGCGAACTTTTAAAAACAGCGTTTTTTATGAACGGGAAAAACTTTTTGTTTTTGCTCCTTTGCGCTTTAATGGTCATTGGTGCGCCCCTTGTGTTTCTGTTTTGTGCGCTCTGCTGTTTTATGCACGGGTTTACCTTGTTTTACCTGTTTCGGATTTACAGTTTTCGGGCGGCGTTGTTTTTTCTTTTGGGGATGTGTCCCCATTACCTGCTGCAGATTCCTGTTTATTGGGTTTCCTGCCTTTTATGTTTGCGGTTTTCTTTGGGACTTTCCCAAGATAAATATGATTTAAAAAAACGGACGTTTTCCCTGATGGGAAAACTCATTGGTCTGTTTTGCCTGTCTATGATGGCGGCACTATTACAGGCCTATGCAGAGCCCTTTTTAATCGGGCTCATTGCAGAACTTTACAGATGAGAAGGAAGAACTATGGCAGACAATATGGCGGCGTTTATACGCTTTTTAGACAAAGAAAAACATATGACAAAGAACACGCTGGATTCTTACAAGCGAGATGTGGCGAATTTTTTGGACTACATACAGGAGGTAGGCTCCAGCGATGTGATGGCAGATAAGAAAGTGATTGATCACTATCTTGCATCCTTAAAAAAACTGGGCAGAGCCCAGACAACAGTGAAGCGAAATCTGGCATCCATCAAGGCCTATTACCGTTACTTATCGGAAAACGGTGATGTTTCGAGCAGCCCTGCCGAGGCGGTGAAACTGCCAAAAGGCAGAAAGAAACTGCCGCAGGTGCTTTCGGCAAGCGATGTGGAGCGACTTTTAGAGCAACCGCAAAACGTGGATGCCAAGGGCTTTCGCGATAAGGCGATGCTGGAACTTTTATATGCTTCGGGTCTTCGTGTCTCGGAACTTTTGGCCCTTGACCTGACCGATGTGAATCTGGATATCGGCTTTGTTCATTGTGGCGGTCGCGACAGTCACGAGCGCATTATTCCCATCGGGACTCTCTGCCGCGAGGCCCTGCGTGGTTATTTGCGATATGGTCGACCTGATATGGTCAGAGGGGCAGAGGAAGAAGCGTTGTTTCTCAATATGCACGGCAGTCGTATGACCCGTCAGGGATTTTGGAAACTTTTAAAGCAATATGCAAAAAGTGCGGAACTGACCGCCCCCATCACACCCCACACTCTGCGCCATTCCTTTGCGGCGCATCTGCTTGAAAACGGGGCGGATATTCATTCCATTCAGTCGATGCTGGGTCATGCAGATGTGGCATCTACGAAGGTGTATGTGCAACTGGTGAACAGTACATTAAAAGATGTATATTCAAAGGCTCATCCAAGAGCATAAAAAAGGCATCCACAAACGTGGATGCCTTTTTATTTATTCGTGTCACCAGCCGAACCAGGAGAACGGGAAGGGGATTTGCTGTGTTTCCTGCTGGGGAATCTGCTGACTTTGTGCAGGGGTTTGATCGTTTGAGGGTTTATCTTCCTGCAGTGTGAGTGTTACGGTTTTGGTTTTACCGTTTCGGTAAATCGTCATCTTCATAGCTTCGCCCACTTTATGGGTATCGCGGATGGTGTTGATTTCGTCAACGGAGGCGACTTTCTTACCGTCACATTCTGTAATCACATCGCCTGCCATAATACCTGCTTTTTCAGCGGCACTGCCGACTAAAACATCGCGAACGTAAACGCCTACGGGCAGATCGTTGGCCTTGGCAATGGCTTCAGTGATATCCTGACCTGTGATGCCAATCACAACACGACCGGTTACATAACCGTTTTCAATGATGGATTCGATGATGGGGCGTGCTTCGTTTACGGGGATGGCAAAGCCCAGACCTTCCACATCGTAGCCGGTGGATTTAGCGGTGTTAATGCCGATTACGTGACCCTGCAGATTCAGGAGCGCACCACCGGAGTTGCCGGGGTTGATGGCCGCATCGGTCTGAATCATGGTCATTTGTCTGCCATCGATGACCATAGAACGATTGATGGCGCTGATGTAACCGACGGTTAAGGTGCCTGCCAGTTCTTCTTTTAAGGGGTTGCCGATGGCAAGAGCCATATCGCCCACGCGGATTTTGGAAGAATCGCCCAAGGTGGCATAAGGCAGAGCCTGTTTGGCATCTACTTTTAAAACAGCCAGGTCGGTACGTTCGTCAGCGCCTACCAGTTTTGCTTCAAAACTCTGACCTGCGATGGTGTTAACGGTGATTTTTGTGGCACCGCTGATGACGTGGTTATTGGTGACAATGTATCCATCCTGACGGAGAATAATACCGGAGCCGCTGGACATCTGCGACTGCAGGTAGCCGCCGGACTGGGTGTTGCAAAGGATGGTGACAACAGCGGGGGAGACTGTATCATAAACCTGAGGGATAGTCAGTGTGCCGCCTGTTGCCATAGGTGTTGCTGTGGCGCTGTCTGCAAGCGTGGGAAGTGTGGGACCGTTATAGCGAGCACCGCCAAAAGCCGAGAAAAGACCCAAACACAAACAGCAGGTGAGGAGCGAACTGACAACCGCCGCAAAGATAGGGCTTTTAAACAGTTTACTGAAACGTTTTGGCTTTGGCTGATACACTGCCAAAGAACGATGCTCCGGTACGGAACGTTTGAACTCTTCTTCAAAGTCATCGGCAAACCACAAAAGGTCATCGATGTCTTCATCTTCTGTGTTATTGACGTAGAATTTATTTTCATCCATAGTCTATCATCCTTTCGGAATTTTGTTCTATTTATATTAAATCATATTTTTATGATTTTGTTGTGAACAAAATGTAAACTTTGCAGAAAAATTCGATTTTTTTTGATAAAAGGGGAGGCAACGACCTTTAGCAAAGAAAAAGTTGACAGGTCAACAACTTTTGTGGTATGATAATCTTAACAACCCGAGGGGAGATTAACAAATGCTCAAATTGTTTGAGGTTTTTACCAATAATATATCTGTCATTCAAAAAGGCATTCAGAAAATCAAAGGCGAAGAGATGCAAAAGTTTGGCTTAAAAGGAAACCACCTGATGTATCTTTTCTATCTGCTTCGTCACGAAGAGGGACTGACTGCGGCGCAGCTTGCAGAGCAGGTTGGCGTTAACAAGGCGGCGGTATCCCGTGCGCTTGCTGAACTGTATGACTGCAAGGTGATTGATTATCCCGATTATGTGGGCGGAAAAAAATATAACACGGTAGCGGTTTTGACCCAAGAAGGAAAAGAAAAAACCGAGAAAATCGAAAAGCGTATTTTGGAATTGATTGAACAGATGAGTTTGGTCAATGTAAAGGAAGAAGACAGAACGACGACCTACATCTTCCTGAGAACGCTGGCTGAGAATCTGACAAAGTATATTGAAGAGAATAAATAAGAAGAGCCCGCTGTTTAGCGGGCTTTTTTTATTTAGAAAATTATATCCCAAGAAATACCCATACCACTATTGTGGTATGGGTATTTTGGCGGAGAGGGTGGGATACTCTGCGCTGATAACCTTTTCGACCGCCCTTGGCGGTGCCCGAAAAGCTTTATCTGCTCGAGCTTTGCGGCTCTGCTCGCCCCGCTCGCAGACCGCTTCGACGAACCCGTGGGTTCAAATCCCTTTTAATAAAAAAGAACTACATCACCTTTCGGCAATGTAGTTCTTTTGGCGGAGAGGGTGGGATTCGAACCCACGGTGCTTGCGCATCACTAGTTTTCAAGACTAGCTCCTTAAACCGCTCGGACACCTCTCCGTTTAATAGGACTTGATTAGTATACCAATTTTTTGGCATTTTGTCAAGTCCTTTGCAGAATTTAATCAGATGGTAATACTACTTGCATCTGCTGGTGCGGCATAACGCTTAATCAACCGCATAATGCGAGGTCTGTTATAGCGCTGGATGACAATAAACTGAGCATCAAACAGCATTGCAATAACAGCTGTCAGAATAAAAATCCACCAGTTTCCCCAAAGGAAAGCAAACAAAATGCTGCTGAGGGAAATCAATTCGTTAATCCAATGGTCAATTTCGGATTTTCGAATGGTGGCGGCAATTTGTTCCAAAGAACGTTCTTTCAGGGAAAATTCCTCCGGGTTATATGTAAGCGCTTTGCCTTTCCACTTTTTAACGCGCAGAAGGCGGTACAATTTCTTTTCGAATGGGGCTTCACGAAACAATAAAAAATCGGGACTGATAGAAAGCAGTTTAGTCACGTTTCCCATAATTAGGCGCAACCAAAAGTGATACACAATCATAAAAGCCACGATGCCCGTCCATAAAACAACATTGCTATCGGTTTTGTTACCATAATAAAAGGTGAAGCAAGTTAGAGAGATCAGTACCATCAGCACAATCGTGCTATTCATAAATATGGCAGGATCGCTTGGTTTTTTCATAAAGTAACCTCCGATTTGGTAAGAAGAGCCACCGTCTCAACACTATCGCCATTGTCCAAACTTAATTTCATATCATCTACCATGAGAAATTAAGGGTTTAATTTGCTTAATTCTTCAAACACGTTCATGTTTGTCCGATTCAAGGTCAGCGGCGACACGGAAATATATCCAGACGAGGTTGCACTGATATCGATACTATAGTCGTCGGAATCTGTCCAGGTGTTTTTGTAGGTTGGAAGATACATGTCATTGCCCTGTGGGAGAAATTCGTCAACAAAATAGCGTTCCCCCATACGGGTAATACGGATTCCTTTATGGTGAATTGGAATGTTTACATTATATAAACTGTTTTTTTTCATCAAGTCGTGACGGACAAAAAAATCCTTAATTTCTTCCAGTGCTTCTATGGCTTCGCCAAATCCGCCCGATTTTGTGGAAAGCGCTACTGCCGGAAGTCCAAATGTGGCTGCCTCAAACACAGCACCTAATGTACCGGAGTATAGCATGTCAATGCCAAGATTTAAGCCCCGGTTAATGCCGGAAATAACAAAATCAAATGTCGTCTGCATGCCTTCCAAAGCAAAGCGGACGCAGTCTGCCGGAGAAGAATCCACCGTGTATGCTTTGATATCCGGATCGTCAAAAGGAACCTGTTTTACCTCAAAGGCTTTGCGGAATTCGACACAGTGGCTTTTGCCACTTTGTTCATATTTTGGAACAACAACAGTCACTTCGCCAAATTGTTTTACCCACCTAGCCAAAGGCAAAAGTACCTCGGAAGAAATACTGTCGTCATTGGTAATTAAGATTTTCACTATTGCTGGCCCTCCTGTATTTCTTTGTATTATTCCCGACTTAAAAGAATCACACTTTCTACATGGCTCGTATTTGGGAACATATCTGCCGGGGTGGCGGAGATCAGGCGGTAACCCTTCTCGCAGAGGTATTTGGCATCTCGGGCGAGGGTTGCGGGGTTACAGGAAACATAGACGATCTTTTCGGGGGACATTTCTATCATCGCATCAAGAGTGCGGGCGTCGGACCCTTTTCTTGGCGGATCGATGAAAATCACATCGGGACGAATACCATCTTTTGCAAGGCGGGGTGCGATATCTTCTGCACCGCCAAGCAGGAATTCGGCATTTTGAATGTTGTTTCTCTCGGCGTTTTCCTTGGCGTTCTCGATGGCGCTGGGCACAATTTCAACACCGATGACCTTGCCTGCACGCCGCGCGGCGAAGAGGGAAATGGTACCGATGCCGCAATATAAGTCGAGGACGGTTTCGTTTCCAGAAAGGTTTGCCATATCGAGTGCGGTGTTATAGAGCACCTCAGTTTGCAGAGGGTTAATCTGATAAAAACTATGAGCGGCAATATGGAAGGTCAGACCGCCCAGAATATCTTCGATATAATCTCTACCGTAGAGCACCTTGTTTTCAGGACCCAGCAGCAGATTATCGGGCTTTTGGTGGCGGCTGAACATCACGGAGGTCAGTTTGTAATCCGTTTTGACAGCTAAGAGTTTCTCAACCAAAAGTTCGGGATTTTTCAGTTTTTTGGCGTTGGCCGCCAGCACCACCATGGCCTCCTTTGTACCTTCGGCAAGGCGGACGAAAAGGCGGCGTGCTGAGCCCTTGTGGGTGGCTTCATCGTAGAGAGTGGTGTTTGTTTCGGTTAAATATTCCACCGCCGCCGCTAAATAGCGGGACACGGTTTCATCCCCTTGGCGACAATCGGACAGGGAAATCAGTTTGTGACTGGCTGGGGCAAAAAATCCGCCACAGGTGTTACCGCTATCATCTCTGCCAAAGGGGAACACCATTTTGTTGCGGTAGCGTTCCTGCTTGGGAGAGGGCAGGGTGTCACTAACTTCTGCATCACGGAAACCACCGATGCGAGTCAGCGCATCATAGACAATCTGACGTTTTACCGCCAGTTGTTCATCATAGGTCATATGAGCAAAGTCACAACCGCCGCAAAGACTTTCCTGCGCGCAAAAATCAGCCCTCCGGCAAGGTGAGGGCTGAATGAGTTTTGTTATTTTACCATAGGCAAGACCGGATTTAACACGGTAAATCTCCGCTTCAATCTGGTCGCCGCGGCAGGTGTTCGGCACGAAAACAGCAAGACCATCTACGCGGCCAACACCGTCGCCACCTGCGGCTATGGCATCAATTGTCAGTAGGACTTTGCTACCTTTTTCCATAGTTTTAACTCCGTTTTATTCTTCTTCTGCCATAACAGAACAGTAGAGGGCACACTCGAGTCTCTTGCGCATCAGTTCACAGGACAGGTGCAGGGGCTCGTTGATGCCGCCACCATACTGGATAGCGTTAGCAGGGCAACCGCCACTGCAATAGAACTTAGCAAAACAGTTCTGGCAGGCGGGTTTTGTATATACATTGGAATCACGGAAGAACTGGCTGATATCGGTGCGGAAATCTTCTGTGAACACAGTGCCCAGTTTCTTTTCTTCTTCGCCTACAAACTGATGGCAGGGGTAAATGTCACCATCGGGGGATACAGCCACATATTCGTGACCGGCACCGCAACCTGTCAGACGTTTTAAAATACAGGGGCCGCCGGAAAGGTCCACCATAAAGTGGAAGAAGTTAAAGCCATTGCCTTCCTGTTTACGTTTTACATATTCAGCCGCCAGTTTTTCATACTGGTCAAAGAGAATCGGCAAATCTTCTTCGCGGAGCATATAGTCAAGCTCGGGAGACGATACAACGGGCTCAACGGAAATCTGTTTAAAGCCCTTATCTGCCAGATGCAGAACATCTTCGGAGAAGTCTAAGTTATAGCGGGTGAAAGTGCCGCGGACATAGTAGTTATCCTGATCACGAGATTCTGCCATATCAACGAATTTACCTATGATAGTATCATATGAGCCGCTACCATCCATGCGGTAACGCATCTTATCATTCACGTCCTTACGACCATCAATACTCAGGACAATGTTCACCATTTCTTTGTTGATGAATTCTTTTTTGTCTTCGGTTAAAAGGAGACCGTTGGTGGTGATGGTGAAGCGGAAGTTTTTGCCGCAGTCTGCCTCACGGGAGCGGGCATAGCGAACGATTTCTTTGACCACTTCAAAGTTTAACAGGGGTTCGCCGCCGAAAAAGTCAACCTCTAAGTTTTTGCGGTGACCGGAGGCCTTGATTAAGTAATCAATAGCGGCTCTGCCCACTTCGGCGCTCATCAGACCGCGAGGACCTTCGTAACTACCGGTATCGGCAAAACAATAGCGGCAACGGAGGTTGCAATCGTGGGCGATGTGCAGACACATTGCCTTAATCACGCTCTGGTTTAAGGGTTTTGCCGCCGCAATTTCAGCGTAGGGGTCTTCGGCAAACAGAACGCCTTCTTTTGTCAGTTCATACAGTTCTGCCCATGCTTCTTTCACGTCAGAGGCGGGGAAGGAAGCCAGTTTCTCTGCCACGGTTTCGGGCAGGTCAGCACTCTGGGGCGCAGCGTTACCGATGGCCTGCAGAATGGCAAAACTGATGTCATCTAATTTAGACACAGCACCGCTGTTGGAATCAACAACGATTTTTGTGCCGTTTATCTCAAAACTATGTACCATGGTATTTGTATCCTTTCTTTTGCTTTTCTTGCGATAGGGCATACAGAGAATATGCCTAATCGTAAAAAAAGCAAGGCCGGATGTTCCAGCCCTGCTTTATCGCAAATGATTTACGCTCTTTCGCACTTCTGGTTAGCGATGGTGCAAGAGGTTTTGCAAGCGGACTGACAAGAAGTCTGGCATTCGCCACAGCCGCCTTTCTTTGCGGTTTCTTTTAAAGTACCTTTGGTTACAACTTTAATATGTTTCATGGTTAATCCTCCTTTGTGTTTAAAATTCTAAAGACGGCTTAGCGACGTTTTTTAGGCGAGAGATTGATGCCTATAATTCCGCCGGCGGCACCGCCAAATACACCAATTAAAAGTAAAATGAGAACATAACTGCCGAAAATCCATTCGCCGGCAATGATCATAGATGCAAGGTAAAGCAAAAGGCAATATGTACATCCTGCCAAAGCGCCCGAAAGATATCCGTGATGCCCCACCTTTTTGGCCGAGACAGCACCGGAAAGCAGAATGCTGACGAGTAACGTGCCTAAGCTGATTAAGGGGATGGCGGATTCGGGGAGCGGCGTGTAGGTCAGGAGCAGGGCACTGATCAGAAACACTGAAAAGGTAAACCCGAGAGCAAGACCTAAGCCACGGAGAAAACCGCTTCGGGACAGAATGGAAAAGTTACTTTCTTTAACTTGCTTAAAACTTGTTGACAACATAAAGTTCCTCCCGACATTTAGTTATTACACCGTATGCTCGGGGGAAGGGCTTTATGCCATACTTATTTTGCGTCAGAAACCTTCTTTTCAACACTTCTAACAGCCCAACGTTCTAAAGTCATGGGCATTTTTTCAGTGCTGGTGCCGGTTTCGATGACGATTTTTTCGTCTTTCACTTTTGTGATAGTACCAACGATACCACCGATGGTTGTGATTTTATCGCCAACTTTTAAAGCTGCCAGCATTTCACGATTTTCCTTATCGCGTTTGCGCTGGGGTCTGATTAAGATAAAATAGAACACCACGAATAATAAAATCATGGGCAGGAAAGATGAAATCAGCGCCATGGGACCAGCGGCCTGCTGTGCTGCTGCATCTGCTGCGGGTTGTGCAAAAACAGTTAACATAAGTTACACCTCCAAAATGATGCGTAAATACCGCAAAAAACGGCCTTTACATTACCTTTAATTATACCTTTTTTCTGTCTATTTATCAATAGGTTTTTATAAGGTTTAAGAATTACAATCAAACGATTGTATTATTCAAACAGCATACCTTTGAAAACAGGTGCAAAGTCTGCGCCCTGTGCCTCTGCCAGAGCAAAAGCAAAGCAGGTAGCGGTGGCAGGACCGCGGGAGGTAATCAGGTTACCGTCACGAACAACGGAGTCGGTCAGATAGGTAGCGCCTGTAAGCTGACCTTCTACGCCGGGGTAGCAGGTGGCTTTTTTGCCATCTAAAATGCCCAGAGCGCCCAGCACTTTCGGTGCGGCACAGATAGCGGCAACGATGCGGCCATCTTCAAATGCTTTCACCAATGCTTTGTTTAATTTGTCGCAAGCTTGCAGGTTATCAGCGCCCGGCAGACCGCCCGGCAAAATCAGGGCAGAAGCCGCATCTAAATCAGCTTCAGAAAGAGTGATGTCAGCAGTAACGGGAACACCGTGGGTGCCGTCCACCACTAAAGTATCGGTAATGGAAACAGTTTTGGTTTCGATACCACAGCGGCGGAGAATATCCACAACTGCCAGTGCTTCGATTTCTTCAAAACCGTCGGCTAAAAATACGTAATTCATATAAAACGTCCTTTCGCTTATAGTATATATTTATATTATACTCATTTTTGGGGGTAAATTCAAGGGAAAAATAAAAGTTGCACGGAAAGGATGGCGGTTGCATACAATGAAGTAAAAAAGGCAACAATAACAGCATTGTTGTGGCCAAGGAGTGAAAAATGTGTTTGACCGTATTACATTGGGAATGAGCGGCGATGTGAACCTGATTCAGTCGAGATTGTTCGGGCATCCCGAATGCGTGTTTCCCATTACGATTTTTAAAGACGATGATACAGAATCTGTGACATATATTGAGTTTCGCCCACGGGATGATTTGTTTGTTTTAGACCGCTATGTGAACGTGGTGGCAGAATATATTATCGACCGCTATGAACTGGGGTTTTTGCGGAAAATCATTGAAGAAAAATATAAAGAGTTGTCCGTGGTTGCCAAACGGGAGATTTTAAAAAGCGTGGAACGGTTGTCCGATGATGCGGAGGTAGGGTACAGAGCCCGCAAACAATCGGTGATTCTTAGCATTTATGACTATCTGCAGGAAGACTCCACCATGCTGATGGACGGTTTTGTGGCCTTTCGGCTAAAAGAGTATGAGGCGTTGCTTGAAAAACTGGCGGAGCGGCTCATTGAACAATATGTGGCACACAAAGAATATGAAGAATTTGTGGAACTTTTAAAATACTTTGTGAATATTCAATCACCCCGACCTGAAATGATTCACGTGGTTGTGGCAGAGGGTGGCTACAGGATAGAAAATGAGCAAGGGGAAGATATTACCGCCCGCTGTTTTTCTGATTTTGTGGAAAGTGCGGCGCTGCTTACCGAAGAGGCGTACGATGATTTGCTCATCAGTGTTTTAATCACCTTGGCGCCTATGGAGATTACGGTGCATAACCGCCAACATATCCGCAATCGCGAACTGTTTTCCACCATTTCGCAGGTGTTTGGCGGACAGATTCGCTATTGCGACGGGTGCCCGATTTGTCAAAAAGACTGCAAGTGATTCTGTGACTTGCAGTCTTTTTGATTGTCATAGAGCGTGGGCTTTTTTCATAGATAATAATTGAATCAGAATCTATGAAAGGCAAGGTGGTTTTGTGAAACTGTTTTTACTCTCAAAGCGTTTGGTTTTGGTGTATGCTTTACTGTTTGTTTCGGCTTTATGCCTGTTCTGTGTTGGTGGCGGGCAGGCGGCAGATGTGTTCAATGAAGAAGGGGCGGAGAGACTGCTCCCCATTTACAATGTTGACAGAGGGCAGGAAAAGGTTTGTGCCCTGACCTTTGATGCGGCCTGGGATGATGCGGATACGGATATACTCATCAAAATCTTAGATGAGCATCAGGTGAAGGCCACCTTTTTTATGGTGGGAGATTGGGTGGAAAAATATCCGCAGTCGGTGAAAAAGTTTGCAGATAGCGGTCACGAAATTATGAACCATTCCGATACCCATCCCCATATCAATCAGTTATCTGCCGAAAAGGTGCGGCAGGAGATTGTAAACTGTGACGATAAAATTGAAGCCATAACGGGAAAACGCCCCACCTTGTTTCGCGGACCTTATGGGGAATATAACAACACCGTGATTTTGGCGGCGGAAGAGACGGGGCACAAAACACTCCAATGGGATGTGGACAGTTTAGACTGGAAGGATTTGGCGGCAGAAGATATTGTTCTTCGGGTGACAAAGCGGGTGAAACCGGGCTCTGTTATGCTCTTTCACAACGGGGCAAAGAACACCCCTGCGGCACTGCCGGAAGTGATTAAAAAACTTAAGGCTGATGGATACAAATTTGTTACCGCCACGGAACTTTTGCTCCCCGAACCCACTAAGATAAACAATCAGGGCACACAGGTTAAAGCAGAACAGAAAGAGGATGCGTGATTGTTTTCGACATAGGGAGGTGGTTTTTTTGAACTCTTTTGTGAGTCAATATAAAATAGTTTTGCTTTCCTTTTGTCTTGTGTTGGTCACCTTGTCTGCTGTGGTGCTTTTTCCAAATGTGAGGCAGACTATGGCGGAAAAAACAGAAGAAAAAACCTACATAAAATGGGTGGATTTTTCAGTGACCCATGAGGCACTTTGCAAAGCGGTGGAACTGGATATTGCCACTCAAAGTTCAGATACTCACCTGAAAACCGTGGATGTTTTAGCCTACCTTGGCACGAAATACGGTGGGGATTTTGGTCGCTTTAAAAAGAGTGATGTTGAAAAACTGGCGGCGCAGGTTAAAGAGGAGCAAAAGACCATTGATGAACTGGGCAAAGATATGAAGAACTATGCCTATTTTAAAGAGGCATACGGGGCAGTTTTGGATGAATTTGTCGGCGATTTTTCCATTGAGGTGCCTGATGAAAACGGGGGCAAAAAAGTGGTGGAAAAATATGGACTGAAAGTCTTTTCGCCCATTGCAAAGGGGTATAGTTACAGTCACTATGACGACTTTGGCAACGGGCGGTCCTATGGCTATAAGCGTAAACATTTGGGGCACGACCTGATGGGGAGCGTGGGTACGCCTATTGTTGCGGTGGAGTCCGGCGTTGTGGAATGCGTGGGCTGGAATCAATATGGCGGCTGGCGTATCGGTATTCGCAGTTTTGATAAGAAGCGGTACTATTATTACGCCCATCTGCGCAAGGATCATCCCTACAATGATATGTACGAGGGTAAAATTGTGACAGCGGGGGATGTGATTGGCTATATGGGTATGACGGGGTACAGCACCAAGGAGAATGTGAATAACATCAACACACCCCATTTGCACTATGGGATTCAGTTGATTTTTGACGAATCCCAAAAGGATGGCACAAATCAGATTTGGATCGATATGTATGCCATTACGAAACTTCTGGACCAAAATAAAAGTGCGGTGGTGCGGGGAGAGGATAAGGAATATGAGCGGGTTTACCAGATGTTTGAGGAGGGGACGGAGGATTGAGTCGGCAAGAACTTTTGGTTTCGTTTGATGTGGTTTTGGTGCGGGTGCCCTGCGGCACATGTCAGGCAGACACCGTTTGCGATTTGTTTGCAAGTCTGTCAGAAGCCGGCGCGGTTGTGGATTTAATCAGCCTTGTACCGCCTCGCAGAAGCAGTCGTGGCGGGCTTTCCTTTTCGGTGATAAACTGCGATGTAACCAAGGTGATGAAGGCGGTTTGCGGGGCAAAACCCTGCTGCTCTGATGCCTGTATTGAAGTTTCGGGCGATTATTCTAAAATTGTTCTCAAAGGGGAGTTTGGGGCTGAAACAACGGGCGTGCTCGCAACGTTTTTTAAGGCGTTAAAATCCTCGGGGGCAGAGATTGCTATGGTGGAAAGTTCGGCTTCCGCCATAGCGGTGTTGCTACCGGCTGAGGAACTGGATAAGACGCTGGAGAGCCTTGAGGCCGCGTTTTCGGGCACGCCCATTACATATGTAGAATGAAAAACAAAAAAATGGAAAAAATGTGTTGACAAAGGGAAAAAGGTATGTTATACTATTTGAGTGTGAGTAAGCGGAAACTTTTGTTTTCCACCATCAGGCAAAGCCTAAATGGTCAATATGCTTTATGATTGAAGTGTATTTGCGGATAGGTTTGGCCTGTCCGCATTTTTAATTTTCCCTGAAAACTTTGGAGGTGTTTTATCATCAGTAAGCAGGAAATGAAAATCAATGAAGAAATCAGAGCAGCTCAGGTTCGTCTGGTTGGTCCGGAAGGAGAACAGCTTGGTCTTATGTCCAGTTCTGAAGCCTTGGATGTGGCATATCAGAAAAATCTGGATTTGGTTTTAATTGCGCCTAAAGCTGAACCCCCGGTTTGCAAAGTTATGGACTATGGTAAATACAAGTTCGAACTGGCAAAACGTGATAAAGAAGCGCGTAAAAATCAGAAAACCATCAATATCAAGGAACTGCGTATTTCCGCTTCTATTGATGAGCATGACTTTGAAACTAAATTAAATCATGCTAAAAAATTCTTAAAAGACGGGGATAAAGTTAAGGTTTCTATCCGTTTTCGCGGTAGAGAAATTGCACACTCCGCTTTGGGTGCTAAGAACTTAGAGCGTTTCCGTGATGCACTTTCTGAATACGGCACAGCCGACAAGGCACCGAAACTGGAGGGTCGCAGTATGCACATACTGATTGCTCCCGGTGCGAAAAAGGATTGAGATATTTTACGTTGTAATTAATAATTTATTAAGTGGAAGGAGTACCAAACTATGCCTAAGATTAAAACACACAGGGCTTCTGCAAAACGTTTCAAAGTAACCAAGAACGGTAAAATCAAGATGAAACATGCTTTTAAGAGCCACATTCTGACTAAGAAGTCTACTAAAAGAAAACGCCTGCTGAGAAAAGGCGCATACGCTTGCGATGCAAACGCTAAGGTAATCAAGAAACTGATTCCCTACAAATAATCACGAATTGAGAAATTTCAGGAGGTAAGATAAATGGCAAGAGTAAAAGGCGCGCTCAACACGCGTAAAAGACATAAACGCATCTTAAAACTGGCTAAAGGTTACAGAGGCGGTAAAAGCAAACTGTTCAGAACTGCTAAACAGGCTGTAATGAAATCCCTGTCCTATGCTTACGTAGGCAGAAAACAGAAGAAACGTGATTTCCGTCGTCTGTGGATTGCTAGAATCAGCGCACAGGCAAAAGTGAACGGCATGAACTATTCTACATTCATGAACGGTCTGAAAAAGGCTGGTATCACCATGAACAGAAAGATGCTGGCTGAAATCGCTGTAAGCGATAAGGAAGCTTTTGCAGCATTAGTTGCTAAAGCAAAAGCTGCTCTGTAAGAATCGGCTGATTCAGCGCAGAACGCTTGACGAAGTTACTTATAGTTTTATAACTATTAAAGAGGAAATCCGCTTTGGCGGATTTCTTTTTTTTATTTGAGTTTCCTTGTGTAAGTGCTTGTAGGGCGGGGGCTTGCTCCCGCCGGAAGATTGATGACAAAAAAGAGAGTTTGCAATTTGCAAACTCTCTTTTTATTTCTTATTGAATAAACATCGCGTCGCCGAAACTGAAGAAACGATAGCGTTCTTTTACAGCTTCGTTATACGCATCTAAAATATGGTCGCGACCGGCCAAAGCACTAACCAGCATCACCAAAGTGGATTTGGGCAGGTGGAAGTTGGTAATCAGCGCTTCTGTCATTTTAAAGCGGTAACCGGGGTAGATGAAGATACTGGTATCGCCGCTACCTGCGTGCATTACACCATTTTCATCCGCCAAAGTTTCCACCACGCGAGTGGCAGTTGTGCCGACACAAATGATGCGACCGCCCTTTTGCTTGGCTTCGTTAATCTGCTTTGCGGTTTCTTCCGTTACGCTGTAAAACTCACTATGCATCGTGTGTTCCTCAATGGAATCCACCTTAACGGGACGGAAGGTGCCGAGACCGACGTGCAGGGTTACATAGGCGATATTTACGCCTTTATCTTCTAGTTTTTTCAGAAGTTCCTGTGTAAAGTGAAGACCTGCGGTAGGTGCGGCAGCAGAGCCGGGGGTTTTGGCATAGACGGTTTGATAACGCTCGGGGTCGGCGAGTTTTTCCTTAATATAAGGGGGCAGGGGCATTTCGCCCAGTTCTGCCAGAATTTCATTAAAAATTCCGTTATAATGAAACTCAACCAAACGGTTGCCATCGTCTTTTACCTTGATGATTTCGGCAGAGAGACGTCCGTCGCCAAAGACCACCTGATCACCTACGCGGCACTTTTTGCCCGGGCGGACTAAACTTTCCCACACATCGCCTTCTACCTGACGGAGCAGAAGAAGTTCAACAGCAGCGCCGGAAGGACGCTGACCCAGGAGACGGGCAGGGATCACACGGGTGTTATTTAAAACCAGACAGTCGCCGGGACGAATATATTCGGCTATATCAGCAAAATGCCGGTGCTCAGTGGCACCGGTTTCTTTGCTCAGGACTAAAAGCCGTGAAGCTGTGCGGTCAACAAGCGGTGTTTGCGCAATCAACTCTTCGGGCAAGTCGTAATTAAAATCGTTTACGTTCATTAAAAATCACTCTCAGATTTCGGGATTGGGTGTGGTAGCAGAGTCATCCACATTATCATACACATCGTACTCGTGCCAAACGTTTTCTAAAAGTTCAAAGTTCTTTTTAAGTACATCTTTTTTCTGGGCCGCCAGCGCTACAATCAGGGCGTTGATTACGGAAAGGGGTGCAACCAACGAATCCACGAAAGATTCCATATCGGAGCGGGCCAGAAGTGAAAAATCTGCATTCACTTTGATGGGGGACAGCGCACCGTCGGTGATACCGATAACGGTGGTGCCTTTACTTTTAGCATAACGCAGAGCGTTAATGGTACGTTTGGAATAACGAGGGAAACTGATGCCGATAACCACATCGTTCTCATCCACGCGGAAGAGCTGTTCGAAAATTTCGCTGGCGCTGACACTGCTGACAACGGTCACGTTTTCAAACATCAGGTTCAGGTAAAAACCAAGGAGTCCCGCAAGGTAAGAAGCAGAACGCAGACCAATGATATAAATATGCTTGGCCTTTGCGATGCGGCTTACGATGGCATCAAATTCAGTTTTATCGATGGTGGACAGGGTGGTGCGGATTTTATCAATATCGGAATTTAACACACCGGAGAGGATGTTTTCCGTATCCATTCTGCCATAAGACAGTTCCATACGCTGTACGCTGGTGAGTTTGGATTTGGCATACTCCCAGATGGCATGCTGAAATTTCTGATATTTTTCATAACCCAGTTCAGCGGAGAAGCGGACAACCGTTGCTTCGCTGACACCTGTTTCACGGGACAGTTGCTCTACATTCATATAGGCAACTTTATCGTAATTGTCCAGCACAAAACGGGCAATGGCTTTGTGACCTTTACTTAAGGAATCAAAGCGCTCCGTGATGGTGCTGATGATACTCTGATTCATAATTACACCTTATCGGAACAGTTCACTCATAGAGATGTCGCCGTAAATTCTCTTGATGGCTTCGGCGAAAACAGGTGCTACGGAGAGAACCTTAATTTTGTCAATCTTCTTATCGTCGGTCAGGGGGATGGTATCCAGCACCAGCATTTCGGAAATGGGGCTGTTATTGATACGTTCAATCGCAGGACCGGACAGAACACCGTGAGTACAGCAAGCATACACTTCTTTTGCACCACGTTCGATTAATGCTGCAGCACCGTTAGTGATGGTACCTGCGGTATCAATCATATCGTCGATTAAGATTGCCTTTTTGCCCTGAATGTCACCGATTAAGTTCATAACTTCGGAAACGTTGGGCTTGGGACGACGCTTATCGATGATAGCGATGGGCACGTTTAAGCGAGAAGCGAAGGTTCTTGCGCGGGTAACGCTACCCAGGTCAGGAGACACAACAACGAAGTTATCCAGTTCATCCTTGAATTTATCAATGTAGTAGGAAGCCAGAATGGGGCCGCCCAGCAGATGGTCAACAGGAATGTTAAAGAAGCCCTGAATCTGTGCAGCGGGCAGGTCCATAGTCAGCACACGGTTTGCGCCTGCTGCGGTGAGCAGATCTGCCACCAGTTTTGCTGAAATGGGATCGCGGGCTTTTGCCTTACGGTCCTGACGAGCGTAACCAAAGTACGGAATAACCGCAGTGATACGACCTGCAGAAGCGCGTTTTAAGGCATCAATCATAATGAGCAGTTCCATCAGATGGTCATTGACCGGATTGCAGGTGGACTGCACAACGAAAACGTCAGAACCACGAACGGTTTCGTAAATGTTAACGCCGATTTCACCGTCGCTGAACATTTTAACTTCTGTGTCGCAAACGCCGAGACCTAAGCACTGTGCAATTTTCTGTGCCAGTTCGGGATTTGCATTACATGTGAAAACTTTTACATCTTTGCCATGTGTAATCATGGTTTTTTCTTCCCCTTTCCTTTGTTAAAACGTAAAGTTTATTTTCTTTTCCAATTGGTTTTGATGACCTGACGGGCACGGGCGATAGCCAGCGTGTCGGCAGGCACGTCTTCTGTGATGGTTGAGCCTGCGGCTGTGTAAGCGTTTTTGCCTACGTGCACAGGGGACACAAGGTTTGTGTTACAACCGATGAAGGCGTTGTCTTCAATCACGGTACGATATTTTTTGCTACCATCGTAGTTAACAACAACAGTACCGCAACCGAAGTTAATATGACTTCCAACATCAGCATCACCCACATAGGTCAGGTGAGACAGTTTAGTGCCATCGCCGATGTTAGAGTTCTTGATTTCTACAAAGTCACCCAGTTTAACTTTTTCGCCAACACTGCAGTTCGGGCGAACATAGGTGAAGGGTCCCACGGAGGTTTCTGCCCCGATGGAACTATCCAAGATGACGGACTGGCGGATTTTAACCCCATCGCCAATGGTGGAATTTTCGATTTCTGTATTAAAACCAACGGTTACATTTTTACCGATAACGGTATTGCCGGATAAACAAACATTGGGACCAATGTGAGTGCCTTCGCCGATGATAACAGATTCTTCGATGAATGCGCTGGATTCGTCAGCAAATGTAACACCGTTTTTCTTGTGCTTTTCAATGATTTCTGCGCGGTTTGTCATAGAAAATGCCTCCTGCTTTATAAATTAACCGATGTTTTCAGGCGCAAATCTTCGCCGATAAACTGAAGACGCTGATAGCTGCCTAAAATACGGCTGATAACACGTTCGGAATAGCGATCTGTTAATTCCCTGGTATTCAGGTTTGTATTGATAATGGTTTTTTTGTTGGCAATTAAGCGGGAATTTAAAATGTCAAATAAAGCGGCGTTGGTATAGGCGGTGGAAAATTCAGCGCCTAAATCGTCTAAAATCAGAAGGTCGCTTTCGTAAAGACGTTCGGTTTGGGCGCGCAGACCGCTTAAGTCATCACTACGCTTGAACTTAAAGTCTTCTAACAGGGATACAATCTGATAAGTGGTTTCGTAAATCACGGAGTAACCTTTTTTAATCAGTTCCTTGGCAATGCAGGTGGAGAGGAATGTTTTGCCGAGACCCGATTCACCCCAGAACAGCAGATTTTTATCTGTCTTTTCAAAGTCTGTGATAAAGGTTTTGCAGATGTTTACGATATTCTGAATGTTTTCGCGGGGAGATACACCGTAATCGGCATCAATCTCCTCGGAATACAGTGAAAAGTCGAAGTTCTTGAAACTCTGATTGCGAAGTTGCTGAGACAGGTTTGATTTTTCAAAGGCCTTCATCACCAGACGACGCTGGTAGCAATCACAGTTTTGGTTGCCCACGGTGCCTGTATCCTGACAAGTGTCACACATATAGCGCATAGACAGTTCATCAGCGGCAAAACCGTTTTTAAGGAGCAAATCCTGACGCAGAGAACGGAGTTCTTTCTGGCGTGCACGGAGTTCGGCAAGTTTGATGGGGGCATCTTCGCGGCCACTGACAGCCAGCGACACGATGGAAAGACCTGCAGACTGAATCTCGCGGTCAACCGCCTCGATTTCGGGTACAGCGCGGTACACAGCTTTGCGGCGTGCCATCAGATCTTCCTGATTATGGCGGCGGAGTTCTTCATATTCATTTTTTACCTGTGCATAGAGTTCGCGCTCGTAGGCCATGACCACTTACCTCCTTACTTGTTATTGACTGCCTGAAACGCCTGACGTTCCAAAGCAGCATAGTCATAACGATCGGATTTTTTTGTTGTTTTTTCTGCGGTTTTTTGTTCTTTTTTGAGGTCCGCTTGTTTGCGAATGCCGGCATCCGCCCAAGCTTCTAAAATTTTATTCATATAGGCAAAAGAGAGTTTGCCTGTTTGATTCACGGTAAGTTCAAAGGCCGCCTTGACCATGTCAAGAGGCATTTTAAATTTGTTCTGCCAATCGTTAACGTAGGTCAGTTCGCGGGAAGAAAGGCGGCGTTCCTGAATGCCGATAATGGCACGGACGCGGCCTGCATAACTTAAAAAGGCTTCACGCTTTTCTATGTATGCCTTGGCTTTTTCCACATTGTCAATCCCTGCGGCAACCCATTTGCCTGCTTCTTTTTCCATATACTTCATACTGCGTTTGTCTTTGGAAACGTAGTACTCAATCAGCACCAAAATCACTTCAATGGGCAGGCCATAGTAATCGTGGAAAGAATAGAGCAGCTCCGTATCAGCGGAACTTAAAGTTTTGCCCAGCATCTGTCCCACCATTTTATACATCTGACTCATACGGGGATTTTCCCGCAGTCGTCTGCTGATTTCTGAAGATTTGTAACTGGGACGGAAGGGGATGGGTGCTTTATCTGTCACCGCATCAAAGCAAAACTCAATGTCAAAATCCGCATCGCTCATACTGGTGAAACGATGGATTTTTAAGAGTCCCTGTGTGTTAAAAAACATAAAGGCATTGATAACATCAATAGTGGAAAGGTGCAGTTGTTCGGCAATGCATTCGTTAGAGATGGATAAATTGCCGGCAGAGGCCTGCCTGAGCGCAAACAGATAGACAGCCAAATAAGAAGCAGGGCAGCCTGCTTCTACCAATAAATCCGCCACCCGATTGGGAACGCGGAAACTGCCTTGCTGGGGGCAAGGAAATGCCGATTGAATAATCATCTTGCGCACCGTAACTTTCCTACAAAATGGGGATTACGCAGAAATTTCTGCGGGAGTTTTTACAATAACTGGAAACAAAAGTAGGCATTTTATCCCTACTTTATTTATTATAACATATAATTGTCAAAAAAGCAAAGGTGAAATCGCATTTTAGCAAAAAAAAATACCACGTCAGCGTCTTGGCAGTAACGTGGTATTTTTTAACTTTGCTTGGCAAAGATTTAAACTTATTTTCTCAGGCCGAGTTTTTCAACGATTGCACGATATCTTTCGATGTCAATCTTGGTCAGATAGTTTAAGAGGCCTCTACGCTGACCTACCATCTTCAGCAGACCACGTCTGGAATGATGGTCCTTTTTGAAAACCTTCAGATGTTCATTTAAGTGGTTGATGCGTTCGGTTAAGATTGCAATCTGCACTTCGGGAGAACCAGTGTCGGTTTCGTGAATTTTGTACTTTGCGATAATTTCCTGTTTTACTTCGGGTCTCATTTTGAATCCTCCAAAAATTTAAATTTTCTCCAACCCCGAGATAAAGGTCAAATTGAGGCGTCACCTAAACCCCGGAAAGCGGAACAAATGGTATTTTAACATAAAAACAGGCGTTTGTAAAGACTTTTTTGCTAAAAATTTCAAAAAAGTGCGTACTTTTCGGCTTTTAACAGTTTATCCGTTATAGAAAATCCGATTCATAGGCAAGATAAACAAAAAAGCGGAAGGCTTTTGCCTTCCGCTATATGTTTTACTGAATGATTTGCTTTGTGTCTTCCACCATAATTTCAATGGATTTTGTGAGCAAATCGGCATAACTGAAGGAGACGGTTCGCTCTGTTGTGGCAAATTCGGAGATGCTATCGAGCATAACGATGAAGATGGAGGGATAGGTTTCTTTAATCATGCCATGGCGCACGATGACACGCTTTCTTCCCTTTTTGGCAGACAACCGAATTCGTTTACCGATATTTTGCGAAAGCTCATCCTTTACACGTTGAATATCTGACTTTTCAATCACGGAAGTCACTCCTCTTTATACCTTAATTTATTACATATCAATTTCAGTGTAGCATAGTTTTAAAATGATGTCAAGCAGTCATCCGTTTTTTGTTAAAAACTGTCAAAAAATGTATATTTTTATGTAAAAAGTAACGATAAAGGCGAAAAGGATATGCCGAATGCGAAAAAATACAAAAAAAGGTTGACAAGAAAGCAATAATTGGATATAATCTTTATTTAGGAGAGTGGGTATTGTGCTTATTGATGTACAGTCTATTTTAAAAACCGATGGCGAAAAGTTGCCCTTAGCGGGAAAACTTTTGGTGCCTGATGAATTTAAGAATGCGGAATTTGTTTTTCACGATGATCTGACATTTTCCGGCGTTGTTCAAAACATCGGCGGTGTTTTGGAACTGACTGTTAGTGCAGAAGGAACCTTTACTGTTCCTTGCTCAAGATGCACAAAACCGACTGAGCAGACGTTTTCTGTTTCCACAACGGTAACAGTGACAGATGCCCGGCACGATGAAACTGAATCCGAGTCTGATGAAACCATCACCTTGGTTGGCACTGCGATTGAACTGGACAGTGTTATCTGGCCCGAAATCTTTTTGGCGCTGGATTCTAAGTATCTTTGCAGTCCCGATTGCAAAGGTCTTTGTATGCATTGCGGCGCTGATTTAAATGTTTCGTCCTGCGATTGCAAAGAAGATGACATTGACCCGCGACTTGCCGGTCTTGCCAAGCTTCTGCAGTAAATTTGTTAAATTTGGTTGCGGATTTTCCGCATAACCTGACTAAAATAGGAGGTGTAGCAAATGGCAGTACCTAAGAGAAGAACCTCAAAAGCAAAGAGAGATTCCAGACGCGCTAATTGGAAGTTAGCTATTCCGGGTATCGTAGCTTGCCCGAAATGTGGTGAGCCGATCATGCCTCATAGAGTCTGCAAGGCCTGCGGATACTATAAAGGTAAGGAAGTTATCGCTAAGGCTGAATAGTCTTAAGATGGCTCCGCTCGTATTGGGCTTACAGCTTATGCTGTAACCCTCAGTTTGCTTGCAAAGGGGATGTAGCAAAACGATTGTATAAATCGGGTTGATACAGCCCCCTTTTTGCTTTTTATGGATTGTTTGCGAAAGGGAGGTGGCGTGCTTTATGTACTACGCAGAAGTTTCCGATGTTGTGCCCGAAAGCATTGCCGCTTGTCTGGGCATTACAAAAGGCGATATTATCTGCACCATTAACGGTCGGCGTGTTGCTGATTTTCTGGACTATCAGTTTTTAACCGCATCGGAGAATATTTTGATGACCGTGAAAAAACAAGATGGTCAGATGGTGGAATTTGAAATTGAAAACGAAGGCATGGAGGATCTGGGCATTTGCTTTGACAAAATGCTCTTTGATCCGGCGAAAAGTTGTACCAATAAGTGTATTTTCTGCTTTATTGACCAGTTGCCGCCGGATATGCGCTCATCCCTTTACTTTAAGGATGACGATTCCCGCCTGTCTTTTTTATATGGTAACTATGTGACTATGACCAATATGAAGGAAGAGGATTTGGACCGACTCATTGAGTATCGTGTGTCTCCCGTGAATGTTTCGGTGCACACCACAAATCCAAAGCTTCGTGTTAAAATGTTAGGCAACCGCTTTGCTGACAGGATTATGCCTTATATGCAAAAACTGGCAGATGGCGGCCTTGACCTGAATATGCAAATCGTGCTCTGCAAGGGCATTAACGATGGGGAAGAACTGACCCGTACATTGCGGGATTTAGCATCCCTGCATCCTGCAGCTTGCTCTGTTTCTATTGTGCCTGTTGGCTTGACGGATTACCGCGAGGGACTATACCCCTTAGAAGCATTCACCAAAGAGGATGCGCAAGAGGTGATTTGTCAGGTGGAACATCTGCAATATGAATTTATGCAGACGCTGGGCAGCCGATTTGTGTACCTTTCCGATGAATTTTATCTCTTGGCAGAACAGACCATGCCCAAGGCGGAAGCTTACGAAGGATTCCCGCAGATTGAAAACGGTGTTGGTATGGAAGCCAGTTTCTCTGAAGAATTTTTAGAGCGGCTCGCTGAACAACCCGAAATGGGCAACCCGGGAAAAACCGTGATTGCTACGGGCGTGCTGGCGTACCCCTTAATCAGTGGGTTGGTGGAGAAAGCAAAAGAGCAATACCCCGACCTTTCTGCTGAAGTGGTGGCAGTTGAAAACCATTTGTTCGGCGGTGGGGTAACGGTGGCAGGTCTTTTGGGCGGCAGTGATTTAAAACGCACCTTAGAGGGCAAGGAGATGGACAGACTTCTCATTACATCTTCTATGCTCAAAGCTGATGAAGATATTTTTCTGGATGACATAACCGTCAGCCAGTTAGAAGATATATTACACACACAGATTATTGCAAATGATAATGATGGCGGCGCATTTTTAACTTGCCTGATTGATGGCGAGGAAGAAGAATTTGCACCCGAAGGATTTACATTTGTTGAAGAGTTTTAAAAGAAAGGGTTAGACGCTATGATAAAACCCGTAGTTGCCATTGTAGGCAGACCCAATGTGGGAAAATCAACATTATTTAATAAAATTGTGGGCTCCAGAGTTTCCATTGTGGATGATACACCGGGCGTGACTCGTGACAGAATCTATATGGAAGCGGAGTGGTGCGGTCGCGAGTTTCTGATGATTGATACCGGCGGTATTGAAAAAGGTGACGATGTCATCGTATCCGGTATGCGCCATCAGGCAGAACTGGCCATTTCACAGGCAGATGTTCTGATTCTGCTCACCAACGTGCACGACGGTTTGGTGGCAACAGATGCAGAAGTGGCATCTATGTTGCAGAAATCAGGCAAACCTGTTCTTTTGGCAGTGAACAAGGTGGATAACATCGGTCAGCCTCCTGCGGAACTTTACGAGTTCTATAACCTAGGTCTGGGCGACCCGATGCCTGTTTCTTCTATTCACGGTTTGGGTGTTGGCGACCTTTTGGATGAGGTTGTTAAACTGTTCCCTGCACCGGCTGAAGATGAGGATGAAGATGACGATGCCTTAAAGGTTGCCCTGGTGGGTAAGCCCAACGTTGGTAAGTCCTCTTTAATCAATAAAATTTTAGGTGAAGATCGCGTGATTGTATCAAACATTGCAGGTACCACCCGTGATGCTATCGATGCCCGCGTGACACATAAAGACAGAGACTATATTTTCATTGATACAGCCGGTATGCGTAAAAAGAGCAAGGTGGAAGCCGGTATTGAACAGTACAGCGTTATCCGCTCGCTGGGCGCTGTTGACAGAGCCGATGTTTGCGTTATTATGATTGATGCAACAGAGGGCGTTACCGAGCAGGATACCAAAATTGCAGGTTATGCCCACGAACAGGGTAAGGCCTGCGTGATTGCTGTTAACAAATGGGATTTGGTTGAAAAAGACGGTAAAACCATGGATCAGTTCCGCAAGAAAGTGGTGGAAGGTCTTGCTTATATGCAGTATGCTCCCATCGTGTTTATTTCTGCGATGACAGGTCAGAGAATTGATCGTCTCTTTGAATTGGTGGCTTATGTTCGTGAACAGAACACCATGCGCATTCGTACAGGTGCATTAAATGATGTGCTCAATGAAGCAACGATGCGTGTACAGCCCCCCTCCGATAAAGGTAAGCGCCTGAAGATTTACTATATGACACAGGCATCTACCGCTCCGCCGACCTTTGTTCTCTTTGTGAACAACAGAGAACTGGCGCATTTTTCCTATGTGCGATACCTTGAAAATCAGATTCGAGGCGTGTTTGGTCTGGAGGGTACGCCCGTTCGCTTTGTGATTCGTGAACGTGGTGAAACCAGCGGGGAATAAAAGGACGATACTTGATAGAATCGAGGCGACAACATGATTTATGTATATTTAATTGCCAGTTTAGTGGTTGGCTATTTGCTGGGCAGTTTAAATGGCTCCATTATTTTCAGTAAATTATTTAAAAATGCGGACATCCGCGATTCCGGCAGTCAGAATGCGGGGATGACAAACACCCTGCGTGTGTTCGGTAAAAAAGCGGCTGTGTTTGTGTTTTTGTTTGACTTGTTAAAGGCCATCGCGTCTGTTCTGTTTGCGCGCTTTGGCGTTTCTCTCTTTATTAAACAGGCTTTGATGGGTCCGAATTTTGACATTGTTTCTATGTCTCTTTACGGTCAGTATCTGGCAGGTTTGGGTGCTGTTTTGGGTCACAATTTCCCTGTTTATTTCCATTTCCGCGGTGGCAAGGGTATCCTTGCTTCCTGGGGCGTGATTATGATCCTTGACTGGCGCATCGCCCTGATGCTGATTGTTGTGTTTGTACTTTTGGTTGCGGTGACACGATATGTCTCTTTGGCATCCATCGCAGTTTCTATTTTGTATCCTTTGTTTGTTATTGCGCTCAATGTGGGTAATCCTGCTGAGACCACTTGGTACTACGTTGGTTTATCTTTGGTGATGTCGGCTTTAGCGGTATATCGTCATAGAGCCAACATTATCAGACTGACAACGGGTACAGAGTCTAAACTGGGTTCTAAAAAAGAAGAAAAGGAGTAAGGCTATGAAGAAAATTGCTGTTATCGGTTCAGGTGGCTGGGGTACTGCTATTGCATCACTCTTAGCAGGCAACGGTCATAAGGTAACCCTTTGGTCTTATTTTAAGGAAGAGGCAGAAGCCCTGGCACGTGACCACGAAAACAAAAAGTTTTTGCCGGGTGTTATATTGCCTGACTCCATTTGCTATACAGATTCTTTAGAGGCGGCTGTAGATGGTGTGGACTATATCTTTATGGTAACACCTTCTCAGGCAACTGAGGTGACCGCTAAAAATCTGGCGCCTTTTGTGAAAGAAGGTACCGTGATTGTTTCCTGTTCCAAAGGTTTGGAAGAAAAAACACAGAAGCGCTTATCTCAGGTGATTGCCGAGAACATTCCGCAGGCGAAGGTTGCGGTTATGTCCGGTCCCTCTCACGCAGAGGAAGTGGGCAGAAAACTGCCGACCACCAATGTGATTGCGTCTAGCGATATGCAGATTTGTGAAGATTTGCAGGATGTTTTGATGTGCGACTATTTCCGAGTTTATACCGGTACCGATATGGTGGGTGTTGAACTGGGTGCGGCTCTTAAAAACGTGATTGCACTTTGTACGGGTATTGCTGATGGCATTGGCATTGGTGATAACGGTAAAGCAGCGTTGATGACCCGTGGTATGGCAGAAATGTGTCGTTTGGGTATTGCACTGGGTGCAGAAGCGCTGACATTCAGTGGTCTATCCGGTATGGGTGACTTGATTGTAACCTGTACCAGTCTCCATTCCCGCAACCGCAGAGCCGGTGTTCTGATTGGTCAGGGCATGAGCCCCGAAGATGCCATTAAAGAAGTACAGATGGTGGTGGAAGGTTTTTATGCCACCAAAGCGGCCTATGCGTTGGCAAAACGTGCAGGCGTGGAAATGCCCATTGTTGAGCAGGCATACCGCGTTCTCTTTGAAGGTTTAGCACCCAAAGAAGCGGTGATGAAACTGATGATTCGTGATAAAAAGCACGAAAGCGAATGGGACGTTATTGACGGTAAATAATACATAGGGGAAAGAGGTGCCCTTTTGTTTAAAAATATTTTCAAGAAAAATAAAGATGTGGAGACAGTTTTGGAAGAAAGCGTGAAGGCCGTTTTGCAGGCAGAAGAAAAAGCCGAAGAAGTAGCCGATGAGGTGCCGGAAGCGGTTGAAAGTGTACCGACAGAAACTGAAAAACCTGCTGAAAAAGGTGGTTT
The DNA here is from genome assembly GCA_045652815.1 of Clostridia bacterium. Classification (GTDB taxonomy): domain Bacteria; phylum Bacillota; class Clostridia; order UBA1381; family UBA9506; genus UMGS755. The sequence continues at coordinate 6,125 of JAZOLH010000030.1, read as the reverse complement.
CTTCAGTCGTTTGGTGGCGGGACTTTCTAAAACCAGAACAGCCCTTTCCGATAAAATTGATGCGGTTTTAACCTCGCTGGGTAAAATTGATGAAGATTTGTTTGAGGAACTGGAAGAAGTGCTGATTATGTCCGATATCGGCGCAGAAACTTCTGCCCACATCATCTCTCTTTTAAAAGAAAAAGCCAAAGAAGCAGGCGTTCGTGAAGCAACGGAATTAAAGGGCTTGCTTCGTGATATTATTGCTGATATTTTAAAAGAGCAGGATAGCAAAATGCATTTAGAAGGTATGCCTGCAGTTGTGATGGTGATCGGTGTGAACGGTGTTGGTAAAACCACCTCCATCGGTAAACTGGCCCATTACTATAAATCCTGCGGCAAACGCGTGATTTTGGCGGCGGCGGATACCTTCCGTGCGGCAGCCATTGACCAGCTTGCCATCTGGGCAGAGCGCGCAGGCGTGGAACTGGTGAAACATCAGGAAGGGGCAGATCCTTCGGCTGTTGTGTTTGATGCTATCCGTGCGGCAAAGGCCCGTGGTGCTGATATCGTCATTTGCGATACAGCAGGTCGTTTGCATAATAAAAAGAATTTGATGGAAGAATTAAAGAAAACAGCTCGTGTTGTGGAACGTGAAATTGGCGAAGGGTTATGTGAAACCCTGCTTGTTTTAGATGCTTCCACAGGTCAGAATGCGCTGAATCAGGCAAGAGAATTTGCGCAGGCGGCAGGCATTACAGGTGTTGTTTTAACGAAACTGGACGGAACAGCAAAAGGCGGTGTTATTTTGTCACTGGCTCGTCAGCAGGGCATCGGTGTTAAGTTCATCGGTGTGGGCGAGGGGATAGACGATGTAAGACCTTTTGATGCAGTGGCTTTTGCAGATGCTCTGTTTGGTGAATAAATACGGCATGAAATTAAAGAACCGATCACGCATGCCGTGAGCGGTTCTTTGGGATTATGTCGAAACATAGACCCATATATAAGGAGGTTTGGTTATGCAGGATTTTACAAATTGGCCCGGTGGCTTTAATAACAAACAAAAGGATTGGGTGGAAACTGCAAAACAGTTTGACAAGAAAAAAGTAAAGCGCTGGGGTATTTTTGCGCTGGTGGTTGTTTTGGTTTTGGCGGTGCTGGGACCTTTATACAGCATGCTGATGGAATACTGGCAGTTGCAGGAGATTGGCGAGAATTTCACCTCTTTGTTCTTTACGAATCTGGGGGCTCGCGCCATTACGGAAACCAGCGGTATTCTGCTGATTTTTGTTGTTCTTTTGGTGAATTTGCTTGCCATTAAAAAGATTGCTATCGAGCCCAATTTCTCGGCAGCATTTTTGCAGAAAAAACGCTGGTACGTTCTTTTGAGTTTGGTGCTCTCCCTCTTTTTCGGTCATTTTGTGGGCGGCACGCTTTACCAAAAGTTACTCCTTGCCTTAAACGGCAGTTCCTTTGGTACGGTTGACCCGCTGTTTTCACAGGATGTGGGCTATTATGTGTTCACAAGACCTTTGCTTATCAGTTTGGTGGGCGGTGCGAAAACCGTTTTAATCGTGATGCTGGTTTTGGCGGCACTGGCTTACTTTTTGGTGTTTATAAAGAACGGTCAGCGCAGTTTTAAAGATGTGCTTGCAGAAGAACCCAAAGCGTTTTTACACGTGGCAATTCTGGGAGTTTTATATTTCCTGTTATCTGTTTTGACCTATAAATTCTCCGCAGAGGACATTTTGTTTTCTACCTTTGGTTCCGGCGGAGAAGTGGCAGGTGCAGGCTATGTGGCCGCTCATATCTGGAAACCCTTTTATGCGGTGATTCCTTATGTTGTGCTGGCTTTGGTTGTGCTGGCTCTTATCTTCTTATATCGCAAAAAATATATCAAAACAGTGATTGCGCTGGCGATCATCCCCGTTTTGTTTATTGTGGTGGGTCTTGCGGCAACTGTGGTGGATTCTTTGGTGGTTAACCCCAACGAACGCAACTTGGAAAGCCCCTATATTGCCAATAATATTGAGGCAACCCGTGCGGCCTTTGGGCTTGATCAGGTGGCGGAGACAGAATTTGTACCCAACTACAATATGAGTCAGGCAGAACTTACAGAAGACGATACCTGGAAAGCGGGTACCCGTATTGCCGATTATGGTTCAACGCTTACCGCTTACAACCAGTTACAGTTTTTGAGAAAATATTATAGTTTTAATGATGTGGATGTGGCGCCCTATGAAATTGACGGTCATTTAAATGTGGTTTTCTTAGCGCCCCGCGAAATGAACAAGGAAAATGTTGACGATGCGGCAAAATCCTATGCAAATCAGGTGTTCCGCTATACCCATGGTTTTGGTGTTGTGGCAAGCCCCGTTAACCGTGTGACCCAAGAAGGTCAGCCCGAGTTTTTGATTAAAAATATTCCGCCTGTTTCCACAAACGGTATGCCCGAAGTGAAACAGCCGCGCATTTACTATGGCGAAATGACCAACGATTATGTTATTGTTGGCGGCAACAATAAAGAACTTGACTATTCCGAAGGACTGCAGGATATTGAGTTTACCTATGATGGTGAGGGTGGCGTTTCTATGTCTCCTTTAAAGAGAATGGCCTTTGCTCTTTATTATCAGGATTACCGCATGCTCCTTTCAGGCAATGTGGATTCTGACAGTCGTTTGCTGATTAACCGTAATGTGCTCCGCCGTGTGCAGAAAGCAGTTCCCTTTATTGAGTTTGACGATGATCCCTATATGGTGGTGGCGGATGACGGTACACTGCACTGGATTATCAACGGTTATACCACATCGGCATATTATCCCTATGCACAGCCCTTTGGTAACTTTAATTATCTGCGTAATTCTGTGATGGCAGTTGTGGATGCTTACGATGGCGATATTGAACTGTATCTGACAGATCCCACTGATCCCATCGCGCAGGCATACAGACAGATTTATCCCGAACTGTTTACGGGTGAAGCGTTGCCTGCTAACATTGCATCTCACGTGCGCGTGCCTGAATATATGTTTAAAGTACAGTCTCAGATGTATCAGAAATATCACGTGAGTGATGCAGGTCAGTTCTATGACAGAGCGGATATCTGGGATATTGCGCTGGAAAAATATCAGGACGAAGATATTATGGTTGAGCCCTATTATAACATTATGGAAATCGACGGTAAGGCCGAAATGGTGCTGATGCGTCCCTTTGTTGTGCAGGGTAAACATAATATGGTAGGTCTTTTGGTACAGCGAAACAGCGCCGAACATTATGGGGAACTGATGCTCTTCCGTTTCCCGAAAAATGAGACGGTTTACGGACCGATGCAGATTGAAAACCGCATTGATAACGACCCTGATATTTCAAGAGAAATGACGCTGTGGGGTCAGGGTGGCTCTACGGTTATCCGCGGTAATCTTCTGGTTGTGCCTTTCCGCGATGCGCTCCTTTATGTTGAACCGGTTTATATCACCTCCCAGAACAATGCATCCCTCCCTGAACTCAAGCGAATCGTTGTGAGCTACGGTGATGCGGTTGCAATGGAACCCACGCTGGAGGCGGCCTTGCAGGCAGTCTTTGCTAAAAACGGAGGCAACAGCCCCGCAGGCACCGGAGAAGAAGCGCCCGTTACAGAGGAGGAACAGGAGGGACTTTCCGATATTATCCGTCAGGCCATCGGCAGTTTTGACAGGGTGAAATCCTCCGTACAGTCCGGCAACTGGCAGGCTATGGGCACCAATATGACCGAACTGGAAAAGCAGATGGATAAGTTGAGAAATTATCAAAATACAACCGAATGATTGTAATTTACCGAAAAGGAAAAAAATACTTGAAATCGGAGACAAATTGTAATATAATAATATAGCAATTGTGCAAAAAAGGTGCGGTCCTCTGCTCCAAAGAGAGTAAGAACGCTTAGAATGAGAGGAGGAAAAAACATGGACGCAATTAAAGCATTAACCCAGGATCAGATCAGAACTGACCTGCCTGCACTGGAAATTGGTAGCACTGTTAAAGTTCATGTAAAGGTAAAGGAAGGTAACCGTGAAAGAATTCAGGTTTTTGAAGGAACCATCATCAAAATTCAGAACGGCGGCATCCAGGAAACCTTTACTGTAAGACGTATTTCTTACGGCATCGGTGTTGAAAGAACATTCCCCGTTAACTCTCCCAAAATCGCTAAGATTGAGGTTGTTAGACTGGGTAAAGTAAGAAGAGCCAGACTGTTCTACTTAAGAGACAGAGTTGGTAAGGCTGCTAAGGTTAAAGAGAAATTAAGATAAGTTTTGCCTTATCGTTGGGGGTGTGAACAAGAAGCGCATTGTTTCTGTGTCGCACCCTTTTCTCTTTTACTGTGAAAGGAATTATTCGTTATGGACGATAAAAATATCAATGTGGTTGATGTAGAAGAAACAACCAAAGAACAATATATTGAAGTGCCTGCTGAGATTTTTGATATGCCGCAGGAGGAAGAACCCGAGAAAAAAGCATCCGGCTTTTTAAGGGAAGTTTTGGAATGGAGCCAGTCCATCGCTATTGCTATCGTGCTGGCGCTGATTATCAATCAGTTCTTCTTTGCGCTGGTGCAGGTTGAAGGCAGTTCTATGGAGCCGACCCTCGAGAGCAAACAGCGTCTTGTGATTACCAAACTGTTTTATGAGCCCAAAGCGGGTGATATTGTTGTGGTGAAATCCCATCAGCTGGGTAAGCACATCATCAAACGTGTAATTGCGGTGCCCGGTGACGTTTTGGAACTGGATAGCGCCACAGGTGATGTAACAGTAAATGGTGAAGTGCTGGATGAGCCCTACATTAAGGAAAGACTCAGAAGCATTGGCGGCGCTAATCAGTATCCCTTAACAATTCCCGAAGATTTTGTGTTTGTTATGGGTGATAACCGCAACAATTCTCAGGACAGCCGCAATTTAGGTTTAATTGCTTTTGATGATGTTGTGGGCAAGGCGTCACTTCGCATTCTGCCTTTATCCGAATTCGGATTTTTAGACTAAAAACGTATATAATCGGCCGGAACTTTCTGTTCCGGCTTTCTTTTAAATCGGGAAAAGAGGGGGAAGAAAGATGAACATTCAATGGTTTCCCGGACATATGGCGAAAACACGCCGATTGATTGGCGAAAATATGAAATTGGTGGATTTGGTGGTTGAGGTTTTAGATGCTCGTGCACCTCTTGCCTCGCAGAATCCCGAGATGGATTCTCTTTGCGGTGCAAAGCCCAGACTGCTCATTTTAAATAAGTCGGATTTGGCCGATCAGGCTACCAACGAGGCATGGCTTTCCTACTTTAAAGCACAGGGCAAAACCGCCATTTTGTTTGATAGTATTCACTCTAAACAAACCAAGGTGATTACGGATACGGTGCGCCGCATGCTTTCGGAACAGATTAAACGTCAGGAAGAGCGTGGTATGAAAAATCGCCCCATTAAACTGATGATTGTGGGTATTCCCAATGTGGGTAAATCTTCTTTTATTAACCGTTTGGCAGGTCGTGCGGCGGCGATTTCCGGTGACAGACCCGGTGTGACCCGCGGTAAGCAGTGGATTCGTCTGTCCGGCGGTCTTGAAATGCTGGACACCCCCGGCGTTTTGTGGCCTAAATTTGAAGATGAAGCAGTTGGTCTTTGTCTTGCTTTTACAGGCGCCATTAAGGATGAAATTATGGACACGGAAACCCTGGCAGCACACCTTTTGGAAAATCTTCGGGAGCGTGCGCCTGAACTTTTGATGGCGCGCTATAAGCTCGCGAATTTAGACTTTGCAAACGGTTTTGAAGCACTGGAGGCTGTTGCTAAAAAGCGTGGCTTTATTGTATCGGGCGGGGAACTGGATACCCTTCGTGCATCGGGCATTGTTTTAGATGAATTCCGTGGTGCGAAAATCGGTCGCATCAGTTTAGAATCACCGCTTGAGTTGGGGGCAGAAGAAGATGACGCGTGAAGAATTTGACAGAGAGTTTTTAGATAATGGCATAACCTATTTAGCCGGTGTGGATGAAGCAGGCAGAGGCCCTTTGGCAGGTCCTGTTTGTGCTGCTGCTGTTGTTTTGCCTCAGGATTTTTATATGGAAGAAATAAACGACTCTAAAAAACTCACAGAGAAAAAACGCGAAAAACTCTATGATGTGATTA
>JAZOLH010000029.1:0-46769 GCA_045652815.1 Clostridia bacterium | reverse complement strand
TCCGACTTGCTGGGTTGGCTTCCCGGATTTTTGGGCAATATTCCGCTATTTAGAGTCGGTATTCCCGCTGTTTTATCCATCTATTTTGATGTGTTCAGCGGATGCCTTCAGGCTTATATTTTTGCAATGCTGACAATGATGTATGTAGCCGGTGGATTCCCGCTGGAAGAATATATGAGACGAAAAAAGAAAAAAGAAAACATAACGCAGGAGGTAATGTAACATGTTAGAACTGGCAATTGGTATTATTTTAGGTGGTTGTGCTTTAGGTGCAGGTACAGCGATGATCGCAGGTATCGGCCCCGGTATTGGTGAAGGTAACGCTGTAGCAAGTGCTTGTGAAGCTATTGCTCGTCAGCCGGAAGCAAAAGGTGATGTAACCAGTACAATGCTGATGGGTTGTGCTATCGCAGAAACCACCGGTCTTTATGCGCTGGTTATTGCTATCCTTTTGATTTTCGTTGCACCGAACATCTTTGTTAATGTTCTGCTTCGCGCACTCGGTTTATAATAGGGGAGTTATATCATGTTGCAATCATTAGAGGTTATATCCGTTAATCTTTGGGATATTATCATTGCACTTTTAAATCTGACTCTTTTGTTTTTGCTGGTTAAAAAGTTTTTGTTTAAACCTGTTAAAAAGGTGATGCAAAAACGTCAGGATGAAGTCACAGAACGCTATGACGAAGCGGCACAGAAGGTTTCTGAAGCCGATGCACAAAAGAAACAATGGGAAGAAAAGATGGAAGGCGCTGAAGAAGAGGCGGCATCTATCATTGTAAATGCTACGGAAACTGCTAAAAATCGTGGCGAAAAAATTGTTTCTGATGCGAAACTCCGTGCAGATTATATCGTGGCACAGGCACAAAACGAAGCAGATTTAAGGCATAAACAAGCAACCGAAGATATTAAACGGGAAATTGTTGAAGTTTCAGGCGCTTTGGCTGAAAAAATGTTAGAGCGTGAAATTAATACAAAGGATCATCGCAGTCTGATTGATTCTTTTATTGAGAAAATAGGTGACGATGATGACAGACCTGAGTAAAGAATATGCTGCGGCCTTTTTCATGCTTGCCTGTGAACAGGATAAAAAGCAGGAATTTGCCGATGCTTTGGGCGTGTTCAGACAGGTGTTTGAGGAAGAGAAAGATTATTTTGCTCTTTTGTCATCGCCTGCCATTCCTCTTGGTGAACGCCTCAGTGCGATTGATGAAGCCTTTTCATCAAAACTGCCCGAAGATGCAGTTTCATTTTTAAAACTCCTTTGTGAAAAAGGGCGTATCTCTTGCTTTTTTGATGTAGAAGTTGAGTATAGAAACCTGCTTGATGCATCTATGCATATTGAAAAGGCAAAGATTATAAGCGCTGTTTCCTTAACAGAGGAAGAAAAGAAAGAACTTGTGGCAAAACTCGAGAAAGTGCAAAAATGCACGGTTTTGCCTGAATATGTCATTGATGAATCCCTGCTTGGCGGCGTGATTGTTGAAATTAATGGCAAAATTATAGATGGCAGTCTGCGCAAATCCTTGCGAGACGTGAAGGAAGTGATGAGCCAATGAATGCAAGACCTGAAGAAATCAGTAATGTTATTAAAGAGCAAATTAAAAATTATAAATCCCGTCTTGAAATGAAAGAAACGGGCACTGTTATCTTGGTTGGTGACGGTATTGCCAGAGTTCACGGCTTAACCGATTGTATGTCCAGTGAACTGTTAGAGTTTGATGACGGTAGTTTTGGTATGGCGCAAAACCTTGAAACCGAAACGGTTTCCGTTGCGCTGTTATCTAACGAAAACAACATCCGCGAAGGTTCAACTGTTCGCAGAACAGGTAAGGTTTTATCCGTTCCTGTTGGCGATGGATTTTTAGGCAGAATCGTCAATGCTTTAGGTGAACCCATTGACGGAAAAGGTCCTATTGAGTCCAGTGAAACCCGTCCTGTTGAATCCGAAGCACCTGGTATCATTGAACGTAAAAGCGTATCTGTGCCGCTGCAGACAGGTATTAAGGCCATTGACAGTATGATTCCCATCGGTCGTGGTCAGCGTGAACTTATCATCGGTGACCGTCAGACAGGTAAAACCGAAATCGTACTGGATACCATTATCAATCAGAAGAACTATAATGTTATTTGTATCTATGTTGCTATCGGTCAGAAAAACAGTTCTGTTGTACAGCTTGCAAACGAACTGAAACAGTCCGGTGCTATGGATTATACCATTATCGTTTCCGCATCTGCATCCGAAACCGCGCCTCTTCAGTATGTGGCGCCTTATGCCGGTTGCGCTATGGCGGAATATTTCAGAGAGCAGGGCAAGGATGTTCTGATTATCTATGATGATTTATCCAAGCATGCGGTGGCATACCGTGCATTGTCTCTTTTGATTCGTCGTCCGCCCGGTCGTGAAGCATACCCCGGTGACGTTTTCTATCTGCACTCCCGCCTTCTGGAGCGTGCGGCTTGTGTAGCGCCTGAATACGGTGGCGGTTCTATCACGGCTCTGCCTATCATCGAAACTCAGGCAGGTGACGTTTCGGCCTACATTCCCACAAACGTTATCTCCATTACAGATGGTCAGATTTTCTTGGAAACCGACCTGTTCCACGCCGGCGTTATGCCTGCTATCAACCCCGGTATTTCCGTTAGCCGTGTTGGTGGTTCAGCACAGCTTAAGGCGATGAAAAAGGTATCCGGTGAGTTAAAACTTCTGTATTCACAGTATCGTGAATTACAGGCCTTTGCTCAGTTCGGCAGTGACCTTGATAAAGATACAAAAGCCCGTCTTGCTTTGGGTGAACGTATCGTTGAAGTGTTAAAGCAGAGCAGAAATGCACCGATTCGCGTTGGCTGTCAGGTTGCTATTATCTATGGTGTTATCAATGGCTATTTAAACGATGTACCCGTTAAAAAGGTAAAAGAGTTTGAAGCCAATCTCTATGAACTTTTGGAAAACAAATACAGTGCATTTTTAACTCGTGTTGAAGAAGGCAAATGGGATGATGAGGATGTAGAAACCCTCAAAAAAGCCCTGTCTGAAATGACGAGGTGAGAAGATGGGCGCTGATATTAAAAGTTTAAGAACACGCATTAAAAGCGTTAATTCCACCTTGCATTTAACAAAGGCAATGGGTCTTGTGGCTTCTTCCAAAATTCGTCGTGCGTTAGACGGAATGGAAAAGGGAAGAGATTATAAAAATGCAGTTGGTAAACTGGTTAACGGTTTAACACAGAGCCCCGAATGTGCCAAAAGTCCTTATATGAGCGTGCGGGAAGAAAATCGTACCCGTATGATTATCATCGCAGGTGACAGAGGTTTGGCAGGTGGCTATAATGCCAACATTTTCCGCTTGGCAAAAACCGTTGAAGCAGAAGAATGGATTGCCATTGGCAAACGTGCCGCAGACCGTTTTGGCGGCGAATATACGAGTGTTGAAACATTTTCCTATAAAGATGCCATCAATCTTTCCAAGGATCTTTGCGAAGCATTTGCAAGAGGTGAGTTTGACAGACTTGGCATCATCAGCACATCTTATGTGTCAATGATGAGTCAGGAGGCCGACATTCAATGGATTCTGCCTCTTACCAAGAGCGAGGAAGGCAAAGGTGCATCCATTATTTTTGAGCCTGATGAATTAACGGTTTTAAATGCCGCCATTTATGAATATGTGGCAGGTGTTATTATGGCCGCTGTTCGCGAAAGTTTTGCCTCGGAAGTGGCGGCGCGCCGCGTTGCGATGGATTCTGCAGGCAAGAATGCACAGGAAATGATTGATGAACTGGGTCTTCAGTACAACCGTGCCCGTCAGGGTGCTATCACCCAGGAAATTACGGAAATTGTCGCAGGTAGCGGCATTTAAAGGAGGTAAAGCAATATGTCTATGGAAGCAAAGGGTTTCGTATCTCAGGTTATGGGCCCGGTTGTTGACGTAACATTTGAAGCAGGTTTCTTGCCTGCCATTCATAATGCTTTAACAATGGAAAACCGAGATAAAACCTTAACTGTTGAAGTGGCACAGCATATCGGCGATAATGTTGTTCGTTGTATTGCTATGGCATCAACCGACGGTTTAAAACGTGGCACACCTGTTATTGATACAGGTGCGGCTATCTCCGTGCCCGTTGGTCGTGATACCTTAGGTCGAATTTTCAACGTTTTAGGTGAAACTGTTGATAATATGCCTTTTGAAAGTGATGCAGAGCGTTGGGACATTCATAGAACCGCCCCTGCATTTTCAGAACTTTCCACATCCACCGAGATTTTAGAAACCGGTATTAAGGTTAACGACCTGATTTTCCCTTATTCCAAGGGTGGTAAATTCGGTCTGTTCGGTGGTGCGGGCGTTGGTAAAACCGTTTTAATTATGGAGCTGATTAACAACATCGCAAAACAGCACGGTGGTCTTTCCGTGTTTGCAGGTGTTGGGGAACGTACCCGTGAGGGTAACGACCTTTATAACGAAATGAAAGAATCCGGCGTTATCGGTAACACCACTTTAGTGTATGGTCAGATGAACGAACCCCCAGGCGCAAGAATGAGAGTTGCGTTGTCCGGTTTAACAATGGCGGAATATTTCCGTGATGAAGAAAATCAGGATGTGCTCCTCTTTATTGATAACATTTTCCGTTTCACGCAGGCAGGTAGTGAAGTATCTGCACTGCTTGGTCGTATGCCTTCTGCGGTTGGTTATCAGCCCACATTGGCAACGGAAATGGGTGATTTGCAGGAAAGAATTACCTCTACCAAAAAGGGTTCTATCACATCCATCCAGGCAGTTTATGTGCCTGCCGATGACTTAACTGTCCCTGCGCCTGCAACAACCTTTGCTCACCTTGATGCAACCACCGTTTTATCCCGTGGCATTGCCTCTCAGGGTATTTATCCGGCGGTTGACCCGCTTGAATCCACCAGCCGCATTCTGTCACCCGATATTTTAGGTGAAGAGCATTACTATGTGGCTCGTGAAGTGCAGAGAATTCTTCAGCGTTATCAAGAACTGATGGATATTATCGCCATTATGGGTATGGATGAACTGTCTGATGAAGATAAACTCTTGGTACAGCGCGCCAGAAAAATTCAGCGTTTCTTATCACAGCCCTTCGACGTTTCCGAGAAATTTACGGGTATTCCCGGTACTTTTGTACCGCTTTCTGAAACCATTCGTGGTTTCCGTGAAATTATTGAAGGTAAACACGATGATGTTCCCGAATCTGCTTTCTTATTCGTAGGTACGATTGATGAAGCGGTAGAGAAGGGAAAGAAGGTGCTTTCAGCATGAGAAAATTCCCGCTGACAATTTCATCCCCTGATGGTGCAATCTTTTCAGGCGAAGTAGAGTGTATTATCTTGCGCGGCACAGAAGGCGAGTTTGCTGTTATGGCAGGGCATACGCCCTTTGTAACCTCTGTTGTGCCTTGTGAGTGCAAAGTCACTTTGGATGAAGATACCGAAAAAATCGGCAAGACCGATGGCGGTATTTTAACTGTATCCGCAGATGGCGTTGTGCTTTTATCAGGAAGTTTTACCTGGAATTAAAACAAATAAGGGATTGCCTTTTAGGTAATCCCTTTCGGTTTATCTACATAAAAGGGAGTTTAATGATGAAACGAATGGTCGCGAATTGATAGAATGGTTTATGCCCATTTCAAAATAATGCATATGGCAGGGGAATGTTATGATTTTTGAACAAATTGATATGCTCATCTCCTATGGCTTGCAAACAGATATGTTGCAGGCAGAAGATGTGATGTATGCTCGAAACAAACTGCTTTCTCTTTTAAAACTTGATACGTATGAATGCACAAATGCTGCTTGTAAAAGCGTAGATGAACTGCCTGAGATTCTTTCAAAACTCAGTCAATATGCCGCAGATAACGGTATTTTAGAGTGTGCTGATTTTTGGCGTCGCGAACAGTTTGAGGCAGAACTTATGGATGTTTTAATGCCGGCACCGTCTGCTCTTGGTCGTAGATTTTGGGAACTGTATGAAACCTCTCCCAAGCAGGCAACCGATTGTTTTTACAAACTGTCTCAGGATGCTTACTACATAAAGCGTGATCGGATTGCGCGGGACATTAAATGGGATTATCCATCTGTTTATGGCGAACTGGAAATCACAATCAACCGCTCTAAACCGGAAAAAGATCCTAAGGCGATTGCTGCCGCGAAACTGGCGCCTGCCTCCGGTTATCCTACATGTTTGCTTTGTGCAGAAAATGAAGGATATGCCGGTCGGATTAACCATCCTGCAAGACAGAATCACCGCATTATCAATCTAAGTTTACATGGCGAAAACTGGGGATTGCAGTATTCTCCCTATGTGTATTATAACGAACATTGTATCGTGCTGAATAAAGAACACGTTCCTATGGTCATTGACGATACAGTGTTTGCAAAATTGCTTGACTTTGTTTGCCTCTTTCCGCATTATATGGTTGGGTCCAATGCGGATTTGCCCATTGTTGGTGGCTCAATTTTGTCCCACGAGCATTTTCAGGGCGGCAGACACACCTTTGCTATGCAAAAGGCAGATAGCGAAAAATACTATGAAATTGACGGTTTTTCAGATGTTTCTGTCAGTCGCGTCAAGTGGCCCATGTCCGTGGTTCGTTTGCAATCGGAAAATAAAGAAAAACTTATGCAACTGGCTGCTAAAATTTTAAAGGCGTGGCGCGGCTATTCTGATGAATCGGTTTATATTTATGCCGAAACAGACGGAGAACCTCATAACACCATTACACCCATTGCTTATAAACAAGGTGATGCCTTTGTTCTTGATCTTGTTTTGAGAAATAACATAACAACAAAAGAACACCCGCTGGGCTTGTATCATCCCCATGCAGAACTGCATCACATCAAAAAAGAAAATATCGGCTTAATTGAGGTGATGGGGCTTGCTGTATTACCTGCAAGATTAGCAGAGGAGCTCACAGCAGTTGCTGATGCACTTTTGGATGGTCGTGATTTAACGACAGACGAAAAAACAAAAGGTCACGCATCTTGGGCGATGGAGATTTTTTCGCATCGTCCGGATATCAACAAAGAAAACGTGGAAGCGATTCTGCGTGAAGAAGTGGGCAAAGTTTTTTGCTTGGTTTTAGAACACGCCGGCGTTTTCAAACGTGATGAAAAAGGCATGGCGGCCTTTGATAGATTTATAGATTCATTATGATATTATAGGTTGTGAACTGTATGGATATTTTTGAATTAAAAAAGGTTTTTGCTCACTTGTTTGGAGAGAGTGATGAAACCATTCGTGTTTTTGAATCGCCCGGTCGAGTCAATTTGATCGGGGAACATATCGACTATTGCGGTGGCCCTGTTTTGCCTGTGGCACTTTCCATGAAAACAACGCTTTTAGCACGAAAAAGAAACGACAGAATCCTCCGCTTAAAAGCCACGGATTTAGACGGTGTTGTTGAAACAACACTCGACGAAATTGAATCCTTAAAGGGAACACTCCCTTGGGGCGATTATCCCCTTGGCGTTGCACTCATTATGCAAAACGCAGGGTTTGACCTTTGTGGCTGTGATCTTTTATATCACGACGAAGTGCCTCACGGTTGCGGTCTTTCTTCTTCTGCGGCGGTGGAAGTTGCAACAGCGTTGGCCCTATCTTCGCTTAGCGGCACTAATGCCGACAAGGTAACCATTGCGAAACTTTCCCAAAAAGCTGAACACGAGTTCATTGGTGTTAAATGCGGCATTATGGACCAGTTTGCTTCGGCGATGGGAAAAGCAGGACATGCAATTTTCCTTCAATGCGATACCCTTGAATATCAGTATGTGCCACTTTTGCTGGCTGGACATAAAATCGTGATTATCAATACCAATGTGAAACACAGTTTAGGTAATTCGGCATACAATAACCGACGTGCGACTTGTGAAGAGGGTTTTGAACTTTTAAAGAAAGTCGTGCCGGATGTTGATACGCTTGCAGATGTAGATGATGTGGATTTGGAAGAATATCAATCTGTGTTGACAGATGACATAATTCGCAGACGAGTTACACACGTTGTGAGTGAATGTGAGCGTGTTCAGTACAGTAGACTTGCTCTAAAGCTTGATGATTTATCTTGGTTTGGTCGGTTAATGTATGAATCTCACGCTTCCCTGCGTGATGATTTTGAGGTGAGCTGTCCCGAACTTGATTTGATTGTGGCCGAATGTCAAAAAGTTAATGGTGTTTTGGGTGCAAGAATGACAGGCGGCGGCTTTGGCGGCTGTGCCATTGCACTTGTGCAGGAAGAAAAAGTTAATGAACTGATAAACCATATCAGTTACATATATGAAAAAACATTTAAACATAATGCATTTTTTTACATTGCAGAAGCAAGCGACGGATGCAGAGAAGTACTGGGAGGTTTAAGATGAAATTATCCGATGTTGATGTGAATTTTAAGGTTGAGGCCTGCATTCAAAAGGACAACCTGACTTTTTATAATGTTTTGGAAGCACCTTTTAAGGTATATGGTCTGATGCGTGAGAATGACATGTTTACACGCTTGCCTGACAAAAATGCAAGAGAAGCCAATATGGACCTGCATTATCTCCATTGTATGACAGCAGGTGGTCGCGTGCGTTTTAAAACCGACAGTACCTCTGTTGCTATCGTTGCTAAGATGGGCAAAATGGAGCCTGCATCTCATGGCGCGTTCTCCGGTGGATGCGGTTTTGATATGTATATTCGTGAAAACGGAAAAGAAAATTATTACGGTACATATATTCCGCCTCTTGATGCTCGTGAAGGCTATGAAGGCATTCTGCCTTTTGCTACGAAGGAAATGCGTGAAATCACTATCAACTTTCCCAACTATGCAGATGTGTATGACCTCTATATCGGTCTGGATGAGGATGCGAAAGTAGAAGAAGCATCTCCTTACAGAGATTGTGCGCCCATTATCTTTTACGGTTCATCCATTACCCAGGGTGGATGCTCCTCAAGACCCGGTAGTGACTATGCTCGTATTATTTCTCGTCGTTATCATTGCGATATTGTAAACCTTGGTTTTTCCGGTTCTGCTCGTGGTGAAGAAAGTTTTGCAAACTATATTGCAAATCTGCCGATGAGTGTGTTTGTCTATGATTATGACCACAATGCACCCTCTGCTGAGCACTTAGAGAAAACCCACGAACCTTTCTTTAAAATCATTCGTGAGAAAAACCCCGACCTGCCGATTGTGATTATGTCCGCTGTGTCTCATCCTCGTATTTTTGCTAACTACGACAGACGTCAGGCGGCAATTTTGAAAACATATGAAAATGCCATTGCGGCAGGTGACAAGAACGTGTATTATATCGACGGCAGCAAGATTTTCGATGAAGATGAAGCATTTGGCTGCACCGTTGAAGGCTGCCATCCTACTGACCTGGGCTTTTACTTTATGGCAAAAGCTGTGGCGAAGGTTTTAGATCCAATTTTTAATAAATAATCTTTCACAGGTGATAAGGAGATTTTCTTATGAGCAGATTTTGTGAAGCGAAAGAAATCTATCAAAAATGGGGCGTTGATGTTGAAAGCGCACTTTCTAAATTAAAAGAAGTTCCCGTGGCAATGCATTGCTGGCAAGGCGATGATGTTATGGGCTTTGATAATGATGATTGTCTGTCGGGCGGCATTCAGGCAACTGGTAACTATCCCGGCAGAGCCAGAACACCTGAAGAACTGATGGCGGATATGGATAAGGCAATGAGTCTGATTCCCGGTAAGAAAAAACTGAACATTCACGCTTGCTATGCAATTTTAGACGGTGACAAAGCAGACCGTGATGCCATCTCGCCCAAACATTTTGCAAAATGGCTTTCCTTTGCAAAAGATAGAGGGATGGGTGTTGATTTTAACCCCACATTTTTCTCTCATCCTATGGTGAAAGATGGTTTAACCCTTTCATCTCCCGATGAAACCGTGCGTAAATTCTGGGTGGAACACGGTAAACGTTCTATCGAAATTTCCCAGTGGTTTGCGCAGGAAACGGGTATGCCTTGCGTGATGAACATCTGGATTCCCGATGGTTATAAAGATATTCCCGGTGACCGCTTAGGTCCTCGTGAAAGACTGACAAAGTCCTTGGATGAAATTTTATCTATTCCTTACGATAAATCCAAGGTGTATGTTTGCTTAGAATCCAAAGTATTTGGTATCGGTGTTGAATCTTACACCGTTGGCTCAGCAGAATTCTGCTTAAACTATGTCACCAGTCGTGGTATTACACCGCTGATGGATAATGGCCATTATCATCCTACAGAAGTGGTGTACGATAAAATTCCCGCGATGCTTCCGTTCCACGAAAAAATTGCTCTGCATATCACCCGTTCTATCCGTTGGGATAGTGACCACGTGGTGCTTTATGATGACGACACCAAGGAAATGGCCAAGGAAATCGTGCGCTCGGATGCCTTAGACCGTGTGTTTATTGCAACAGACTATTTTGATGCATCCATCAACCGCATTTCTGCTTGGGTAACAGGAATGAGAAGCGTGCAGAAAGCGCTTTTATTTGCACTGTTACAGCCTAACGCAGAACTGAAAAAATTGCAGGATGAAGGTAATCTGACACGCCTGATGGCACTGCAGGAAAAACTGAAAACAGCACCGTTTTACGATGTATGGACAGAATATCTTCGTCGTGAAAATGTAGAAGAAAACTACATCGACGAAGTTGAAAAATATGAAAAAGAAGTGTTGGTGAAACGAGTATGAAAAATATTTTAAAAGCACCTTTTGTTGAAGAAATGAAGAAAATGACCGCTAATATGTATCGTCTCGGTTGGGATGAGAGAAATGGCGGCAATATCAGTTATCTTTTGGACGAAAAAGAGGTTTCCAGGTATTTAAATCTCAAAAAAGTCATCCGTACAATTCCTACCGGCTTTGATGCAAAGGAACTGTGTGGCAAGATCTTTATTGTTACGGGAACAGGCAAATACTTTAAAAACGTGACAGATGATCCCGAAACTAATTTGGGCATCGTCCGTATTGCTGAAGATGGCACAACAGCCGAACTTTTATGGGGTTTTGCTGATGGTGGTAAGTTCACCAGCGAATTTCCTGCTCATATGATGAGTCACGTTGAACGACTCAAGGTTGACCCCGAAAACCGCGTTGTGATTCACTCTCATCCTACATATACTTTGGCAATGAACCGCGTGATTGAACTTGATGATAAAACCTTCACACGCGCTCTCTGGCAGACTTGCAGTGAATGTATCGTTGTGTTTCCTGACGGTGTTGGCGTTCTGCCTTGGATGCTCTGCGGCACCAATGAAATCGGCGAAGCAACTGCAGAAAAAATGAAAGAATATCGCCTTGTTATCTGGGGTATTCACGGTATTTACGGTGTGGCCAAAGATTTAGACGAAGCCTTTGGTCTCATCCAAACAGTGCACAAGGCGGCACAACTTTATATGCTGTCTGCGCATCTGCCGCAGGTGAATACCATTCGCGACGAAGAATTACTCTCGCTGGCAAACTGGTTTAAAGTTGATTATCGCAAAGATTTCCTAAATCTTGACTAAAGGAGAAAGCCAATGAACTGGAATGCAAAATGGATTGCGCCCGGCAACTACCTGTTTTTTGAATAGAGGAGAACAAAAAACGACAGATTGTAAAAAATCTGTCGTTTTTCTTTGCAGAAAAACTTGTAATTATGCAAAAATTATGGTACAATAGGAAAAGTTATGAAAATAAAGGAGAGTATTATGAAAAAAGTTTTTGGTTTTTACACAAATGCACCGCTGATTCTGCGTATTGCAATCGGCCTTGTGATTGGTATTTCTTTGGGTATCTGGGTGCCGCAGGCAGCTTTTGTTACCGTTTTAGGTAACGTGTTTGTTGGCGCGTTAAAAGCGATTGCACCGATTCTGGTCTTCGTTTTGGTTGTTGCTTCTCTGGCTAGTGCAGGCCAGGGCATCGGCGGCCGTTTTAAAACTGTTATTTTCTTTTACATGCTCAGCACCTTCTTGGCGGCTGTTGCGGCGGTTATCGGCAGTTATCTGTTCCCTGTAACCATTACCTCTTTTGCACAGGCCGCAGAACAGGCAGCGCCTGCCGGTCTCGGCGAAGTGTTCAGCACCTTGCTGACCAATATGGTTATGAACCCTGTTAAAGCCGTGATTGAAGGTAACTATGTAGGTATTTTAACTTGGGCTGTTATCTTAGGCTTAGCTCTCCGTATGGGTGCCAGCCAGAAAACTAAAGAAGTGTTAACCGATATTTCCAATGGTGTTTCCAAAACAGTTGCTTGGGTTATCCAGTTTGCACCTTTTGGTATTATGGGTCTTGTGTACAGTTCTGTTAGCGAGTACGGTCTTGAAATCTTTACCGAATATGGTAAACTGCTGGCTCTGCTGGTTGGCTGTATGCTGGTTGTGGCATTTGTTATCGATCCTTTAATTGTTGCAATTACTTTAAAGAGAAACCCCTATCCCTTGGTATTCAAATGCTTTAAAGAATCCGGTATCACTGCGTTCTTCACCAGAAGTTCTGCAGCAAACATCCCCGTTAATATGAGCCTTTGCGAAAAACTGGGCTTAGACCGTGAATATTACAGCGTTTCCATCCCTCTGGGTGCTACCATCAACATGGATGGTGCGGCAATCACCATCACCGTTATGGCACTGGCTGCTGCATTCTCTCAGGGTATTCATGTTAATATTCTACTGGCAATTCTGTTAAGCTTTGTTGCAACCTTAGGTGCTTGTGGCGCATCCGGTGTTGCTGGTGGTTCACTGCTTTTGATTCCTATGGCGTGCTCACTGCTTGGCGTTAGTGCCGATGTTGCTATGCAGGTGGTTGGCGTTGGCTTTATCATCGGTGTTGTGCAGGATTCCTTAGAAACTGCTATCAACTCCTCCGGCGACGTAATCTTCTGCGCAACCGCTGAATTCCGTGAATGGAAGAAGCAGGGTAAGGAATTACCGTTTTAATCATTAATAACTCGTTTTTTAGACAACCTCTATTGATTTAGAGGTTGTCTTTTTTTTGCATTTATGATATACTGAATATATCATCGGTTATTATGTCCGAATTGCTTTTAAAAGGATTTGATTCTATGAAAATTTTGAAAAGATCATTAGGAATAATTGTTTTTCTTTTGCCTGCTATTGTAGGCGGTATTGGCTATATGATGGCAGGAAGTAGCTTGTTTGACGCCTTTTATCTTTCGGTTAGTATGTATCTTTTTAATGCTAATACAACAGATAACAACTTGCTTGTGGAATTATCTCGTTGGATTGCGCCTGTGATGACGGCCAGTGGCTTGATTTTGCTGTTAAAAGAAATTCTTCATCGCGTCCGCGATTCTTTTGTTAGTTTGTCTAATGATGCAGTGGTGGTTTATGGTGATGCACATCTTGCTTCGCTGGTTGCCAAAAATGAGAAACACGTTGTTTTTTCCAAAAATGGCGAGATTAAAGATGTAAAAATTCATTACATAATGTTTGATACAGAAGAAGAATCCCTTCGCTTCTATATGGATAACAGGGAGAAATTGAAGCGGTATGATGTATATATGAAACTTGACGCCATTAACAGTCAGCAGGCTGCTGTTGATGCTGTTCGTTTTTTCAATGTAAACGAAATGATTGCAAGAGCGTTCTGGCTTGAAAATCCTTTAGCCGATGTTTTTGAAAAGAAACAGCTTAAAATTGCTCTTGTTGGTGACAATCTTCTGACCGAAAAACTGTTATATTACGGACTTTTAAACAATCTTTACACCTTAGACCAAAGGATTGAATACCACGTTTGGGGTGCAGAAGAATTCGGATGCATTCACGCGAATTTTGAGACAATGAATGCCGATTCTGTTACATATCACACAGAATCTCCCGCCAAGGAACTTAAGCAGATTGCAGAATGCGACAGAGTGATTATTACGGAAGCATCTACAACTTTCCTTGATGAATTGACACAGATGACCAAAGCACCGATTTACCTGTACGATAAAAACGGGACTTTTGTTAATGCTTTCGGCTATGACAAAATATATGCCTTTGGCTCTCTTGAAAACGTTTTAACAACCGAAAACATCAGAACAGATAAATCTCAGAGATTTGGTAAGGAAATTAACTATATTTATGAGGTGAAATACGGCAATTTGCAGGGCATTGCAAAGCCTGAAGAGAAAAATGCCGATATGGAAAAAGTTTGGCTGGGGCTTTCTCCCTTTATCAAAAGTTCCAATATTGCCTCAGGTGATTACCACACCATTCGTCTTCTTGCAATGGAGCATAAAGGAAGTTATGCTGTTGATGAAGAAGTTTGTGAGCTGGAGCATATCCGTTGGTGCCGCTACCACTATCTAAATCACTGGTCATTTGGTGCAGGGGAGGATGGCAAAAAGGACAGGGTGAGAAAACTGCATCCCTGTTTAGTTCCCTTTAATGATTTATCCGATGTGGATAAACAGAAGGATAAAGATGCGATTGAAACTTTGCTGGAGATGATGAGCAAAATATAATGAAAGGAGCGCTTTGATGCCTGCCAGAAAATCATATATTGATATCGCAAAAGGTATCGGCATTATCCTGGTCGTGCTGGGTCATTTAGATGCCAATAGCGATATGAGCAGAAATCTGATTTATTCCTTTCATATGCCTTTGTTTTTCTTTCTTTCAGGTCTGTTTGTAAAGACTGATATTCCTTTTGCTGACTATCTGAAAAAATATGCTAAAACGGTGTATTTGCCCTTTGCATTCTTTGTTTTGTTCGACATTGTGTTAACAACTGTTTTGGATCTATGTAGCGGGAAAAACGCCTTTTTGAACTTTGGAAACAAACTTTTGACCTTTACCGGTTTGAAACTTGGGGTTATGAACATTGCCCTTTGGTTTTTGTTCGGTTTGTTTTTGATTCATCTTGTGTTTTATTTTGTTAACAAAAACAGACGGGTGAAAATTTCAGCTCTTTTGCTGACTGTTTTGTTTGTGTTTATGCGGACAAAACTGACTTTGCCGCATTATTGCTTGTATGTTGTGGCAATTCCTTGCTTCGGGTTTTACATTTTTGGAAACCTACTGAAAACTTCTGTGTTTTCTCTGGCGGAGAAGGTATCCAAGCAAAAAACAATTTTTACAGTTCTTTCATTAGCGATTTTTGTTTTAATTTTTTACACATCCAACCAAACCACCTGTATTGATACCACGATATACCGCTATGGCAATCCGTTTTTATACTATGTAAATGCCGTGCTTGGTATTTTAGGAACGCTGATGATTTCCGTTATTTTGTCTGATTTTGCAAAGGCAGATAAGTTTCTTGGCTTTTATGGAAGAAATTCCATTTATATTTTAGTGACACATTATTACATCTGCAGACCGCTTGTCAGAACGATTATGGCAAAAGCAGGGCTTTGGGCTTATGTGTACAGTCCAGGTATGCAAGTCGGTATGCTTATCCTGATGTTGTTACTATCAATTCCTTGGATTTTCTTTGCAGAGCGCTATTTGGGCTTTATCTTCGGTAAAAATAAATAAAAGGGGAACAGTTATGAATAATTCTTGGATTCAAATGATTAAATTTACCTTGTTTTCTATCTCGGCCGGCGTGATTCAGGTGGCATCTTTTGCCTTGTTTAATGATTTACTCAAATGGATGTACTGGCCCGCGTATTTACTATCTTTGATTCTTTCTATTGTCTGGAACTTTACATTTAACAGACGATATACCTTTAAATCTGCCGCTAATGTGCCCATTGCGATGCTGAAACTCTTTGGGTTTTATGCGGTGTTTACGCCTGTATCTACCTATTTAGGTCATCTGGCAGAAGGCGCCGGCGTACACGATTACATCATTTTGGGCGTTACTATGCTGTCTAACTTTATCCTCGAATTTTTATTCTGTAAATTTGTTATGTATCGCAATCAGGAAAATACGTTAGAAAAATAATAAATTTAAGGAACTTTTTGTAAAATCGAACGTCTATATAGTATCAAAACTTTTTAAAGGAGTTACAAAATGAAGAAATTAATCGCACTTTTATTGGTATTATTACTTACACTGTCCATGGCGGCTTGCGCTACCAAAACAGATGTGGAAAATCCCGAAAATCTGGTTGAAGAAGAAAAAACCGAGCAGGTGAGCGGTACTGAAGTAGAAGAAGAAAAAGATGCCGAAAAACCTGTTGAATCCGAAAAAGAAGAAGAAAAAACCGAAAAACCCGCAGAAAAACCTGAAGAAAAGCCCGAAGAGGCTCCTCAGGCTGCAACATTGGGTAAAACCTTGCTGGCTGATTTTAAAGCAAAAGCGGCACAGGGTATGAGCGTTGACGCTATTGCCGAAGCACTGCTTTCTAACCCCGCCATCCAGTTTATGGGCGGCTCTATGGCTGTTGAAGAAGGTCTTCTGTCTGGCTTTGACAATGCTGAAATCACCGGTTTTAAATCCGGCGCTGTATTTATGCCTATGATTGGCTCGATTCCTTTTATCGGCTATGTGTTTGAACTGGGTAGCGCATCCGAAGTTTCTGCTTTTATTGCAAAACTGGAAGCAAACGCAAATCCCCGTTGGAACATCTGCGTAACTGCTGATGAAACCGTAACCGGTAGCTATGGTAACAAAGTATTCTTTGTTATGTGTCCGACCTCTTTAGAAGGCTAAGAGAATAGAATGAAACGGACACAGAATGTGTCCGTTTTGTTATATCCGTTTTAGGAGAGAACGATATGATTTTTTCCGGTATTCCGTTTTTATATTATTTCCTGCCTGTTGTGATTCTGGCCTATTTTATTGCGCCGAAAGGTCTTAAAAACCCTGTGCTTTTATTATCCAGCCTTGTGTTTTATGGTTGGGGAGAGCCTGTTTATGTATTCCTGATGATTGGAACGGTGCTTTTAGGCTACATTTTCGGATTGTTAATTGACAAATTCCGCGGCCAAAAACTGTCAAAACTGTTTTTGGTTGTTTCTGTGGCAACAAGTCTTGCAGGACTTTTATATTTTAAATATGCTGACTTTTTCATTACAAACTTTAATGCTGTAACGGGTTTATCGCTGCCGCTTTTGAGAGTTGTTCTGCCTATCGGCATCAGCTTTTACACATTCCAGATTTTAAGTTACACGGTGGATGTGTACCGCGGTACTGTCAGCGTGCAGAAGAATCCCATTTCTTTGGCGACTTATGTGGCGTTGTTCCCTCAGCTGATTGCTGGTCCCATTGTGCGTTATGCTGATGTGGAAAAAGAACTTTCAAACAGAGTCCATTCCTTTGATAACGTGGCCTATGGCATTCGTCGGTTTATCATTGGTTTATCCAAAAAGATTTTAATTGCAAACACTCTGGCAGAACTGGGCGAGGCCTTTTTGCAGACAGGTACACCCTCTGTACTGTTTTACTGGCTTTATGCCATTGGCTTTATGCTCCAGATTTACTTTGACTTTTCCGGTTATAGCGATATGGCTATCGGTCTTGGCAGAATCTTTGGTTTTCACTTTATGGAAAACTTCAACTATCCCTTTATTGCCGCCAGCATCACAGATTTTTGGCGCAGATGGCATATGTCTCTTGGCTCCTGGTTCAGAGACTATGTGTATATCCCCTTGGGCGGTAACCGTGTGAAACGAGCAAGACTTTTATTCAACATTTTTGTTGTTTGGTTTTTAACGGGTTTCTGGCACGGGGCAGAGTGGAACTTTGTGATTTGGGGCCTGTATTTTGGTGTCCTTTTAACGCTGGAAAAATTCTTTTTCCTGCCGTTCCTTAAAAAGCATAAGGTTGTAAGCCATATTTACCTTCTGTTTTTTGTGTCCATTAGTTTTATGATTATTGCGGGAGGTAGTTAAGGTCAAGCTTTCTCCTATGTGGGCGGCATGTTCGGTGTTGGTGGCATTCCCTTAGTTTCTTTAGATGCTTTGTATCAGCTGAAGAATTATGCGGTTGTGCTCCTGATTGCCATTTTGGGTGCAACACCCCTGCCGAAACAATTAATGGCGCGTCTTGGTGCAAAATTCGGCACAAAATGGTGGTTTTATATGATTGAAACCGCAGTGCTGTTAGCCCTTGTGCTTGTTGGCACGGGTTATCTTGCGGATGGCTCTTTTAATCCATTCTTATATTTCCGTTTTTAGTAGGTGTTTATGATGAAACAAAAAAATATCATAACAACTTGTATATTTGCTCTTTTGTTGTTTGGGCTGGCGCTTTTATGCTGGTTTAAACCCAATACCGAGTTTTCCGAAAGCGAGAGAAGACCGCTGGCGGAGAAACCTGTTCTTACTCTTGAAACCGTTGCAAACGGTGAATTTATGGATGGATTTGAAGAATATACAGCCGATCAGTTTCCTGCCCGTGACTGGTTCCGCAAAATCAAGGCTTATTTTTCTATGGGTGTTTTGGGAAAAGCCGATAACAATGGTTTATATTATGCAGATGGCCATCTTTCCAAACTTGAATATCCCGTTAATCCACAGATGGTTGATTATGCAAAAGAGCGCTTTGATTTTCTTTATAATAAGTATTTAAAAGATACAGATACGAAGAACTATTTATCCTTAATCCCCGATAAAAACTACTTTTTAGCGGAGAAAAACGGGTATGTATCCATTGATTACGATGCGTTTATCAATGATTTTAAAAATCGTATGGATTATATGGAATATATCGATGTGTTGCCCCTTTTATCCATTGACGATTATTACAGAACAGACTCCCATTGGAAGCAGGAATCCATCTTTGATGTGGCAGAGCATATTGCAAATCAGATGGGCACTTCGGCAGTTTCTGATAGGGTCATTCACACGCTGGATCATGACTTTAACGGCGTGTATGTGGGTCAGTCGGCGTTGTCAGTTAAGCCCGATACCATTCAGTATGTAACGAACTATGCCATCGACAATGCGATTGTGACTTATTACGATAACGGTATGCCGCAAACAGGCGAGATGTATAATATGGAAAAAGCATTGGGCAAAGACCCCTATGAAATGTTTTTATCCGGCACAACGCCCCTTGTAACCATTGAAAATCCCGATGTTAAAACAAACAAAGAACTGATTGTTTTCAGGGATTCTTACGGTAGCAGTTTAGTGCCTTTGCTGGTTCCGGGTTATCAAAAAATTACCGTGGTGGATATTCGTTATATTCAAAGTGATTTCTTAGGTCATTTTATTGATTTTACCAATCAGGATGTATTATTTTTATATTCAACAAGTTTAATCAATAACAGTTTGGCAATGCGATAAAAAATGTGCAAAATCCCCGATGAAAATCGGGGATTTTTTATTGCTAAATGGGAATCTTTATGATATAATTTATACTGTATAAATCTGTGAAAAAAGGTGGCAATTCTTATGATTCGTAAAATCAGACCTATGATTGCAAATGTGAGCGAAAAAGAGAAGAGAACTCTTGTTTTTGCGGCTTATGAATTACAGAAATATTTATCTAAGGTAACAGAAGCGGATTTTGCTGTTATTCCCACTATGGAACAGAATAAAGATGAGGCAGGCGTCATCTATTTGGGCATCGACCTTTGCTCTAAACTTCCTGAAGTGGAAAATAAGGAACTTGACGATGCTATCTGCATCTGCGTAAAAGATTTTTCCGGCACTATTACAGGTAGCAACGCCCGTGCAACATTGATTGCCGCCTATCGTTATTTAAAGGAACTGGGTTTTGCATTCCTGCGTCCTGGTGAAGGCGGAGAATATTATCCCGACGAACTGTATGACGGTGAAATTTCCGTTTCCGAAAAAGCATCCTATCGCCATAGAGCCCTCTGTATTGAAGGTTCTGTGTTCCAAAAGAATTTAAACGATATGATTGATTGGGCTCCCAAAGCGGCAATGAACGGATATTTTATCCAGTTTAAAATGCCTAAAGAATTCTTTGACCGCTGGTACTCGGAAGAGACGCCCTATCGTGACAAAGCAGATATCTCCGATGCGGATATGCAGGCAATTATGGCGCTGGCTGAAGATGAAATCGAAAAGAGAAGCCTCATGTATCACGGTGTCGGCCATGGCTTGACAAGTCTTGCCTTCGGTATTGATGGTACAGACTGGTATGTTCACGAAGAACCGGCCGAAGAATATCGTGAACTTTTGGCAGAAGTTAACGGTGAACGTAAACTTTGGGGCGGTGTTCCTTTAAATACCAACCTTTGTTATTCCAATCCTGTAGCCCGCGACCGCATCACCGATAGTATTTTAGAATACTGCAAAGAGCATCAAGATGTATCCTATCTGCATTTTTGGTTGGCAGATGGTACCAACAATAACTGTGAATGTGATTCTTGCCGTGGCAAAAGAACATCCGATTATTATGTTATGATGCTCAATGAACTGGATGAAAAATTAACAAAAGCAGGTCTTGATACAAAGATTGTCTTCTTGATTTATGTAGATTTGTTATGGGCACCTTTAGAAGAAAAACTAAAGAACAAAGAACGCTTTGTTCTGATGTTTGCACCGATTCATCGTACCTATTCTGCTTCCTTTAAAGCAGAGGGCGAAGGGGAAATGAAGCCCTATGTTTTGAATCGACTGGAATTTCCGAGAATTGTGGCAGATAATTTAGCATATCTGCGCGAATGGCAAAAGGATTTTGATGGAGACAGTTTTGATTTTGACTATCACTTTATGTGGGATCATTATCTTGATTTTCCTCAGTTCCGTCATGCGCAGGTGCTCTCAGAAGATGTTAAGAATTTAGAAAATATCGGCCTGAATGGTTTGGTTAGTTGTCAGATTCAGCGTGCTTTCCTGCCGACCTGCCTGAATATGAATGTGATGGCAGACACTCTTTGGAACAAGGAAACCGATTTTGATGACATTTGCAGCAGAGTGCTGCTCACCGAGTTTGGCGAAGAAGCCGACAGCGTTAAGGAATTTTTAGCATCGCTGTCTGACCTTGGCTGTCCCGTTGCCCTTCGAAATGAAGAAAACTTGGTGACAAAAGAATGCGCTGATAAACTCAAGAAAGCGCTTTCCGTCATTGATGATTTTGACGAAGTGATTGATACCGAACTCTATGCGGCACTAGACGAAAAAGTGGCTATGGCGTGGGAAAAACTTGCGTTTTTCTCTGAATTGTACCGTATGATGCTGGAATTGTATCTAGAAGTGGCAGAGGGTAAACCCGTAGGCAATCGCGACCATATTCACGATTTTGCTTTGCAAAACGAAATGCGCTTTAAAGATGAGTTTGATGCAATGTATTTCCTTTCTACCTTCGAGCATCATATTGTTAGACGACTTCCTAAAAATCAGTAAGGAGAAGCGTTATCAAATATTTGATTGTTGTTGATTTCCAAAACGACTTTATCACAGGGAGCCTTGGCAGCCCTATGGCACAGGCAATTGTGGATAATGTTGTTTGTAAAGTAAAGGACTTTACAGGTGAAGTTATCTTTACAAGAGATACCCATGGTGCTGATTACCTTTCTACGCAGGAAGGCAAAAAATTGCCTGTGGAACACTGTATCAAAGATACTGCCGGCTGGCAGATTTGTGATGAACTTTTACCTTATGTTTCCAAAGTGATTGATAAACCAACCTTTGGCAGTATCGAACTGATTCATTACCTTGGCGCAAAAGGTGATGTGACAGAAGTGGAACTTTGCGGACTTTGTACAGACATCTGTGTGATTTCCAATGCTATGCTGGTTAAAGCGGCTTTTCCTGAAGCTGTGGTGACCGTTGACAGCGCTTGCTGCGCAGGCGTTACAGAAGAAAGCCATCAGAATGCACTGGCGGCTATGGGTGCTGTACAGATTGAAGTGAAATAAATTTATACCCCCGGAGGAACTATGAGAAAAACAAAAATTGTATGTACTATTGGCCCTGCCAGTGAGTCTGAGGAAATGTTAACCAAACTCTGTAAGGCAGGTATGAACGTGGCGAGACTTAACTTCTCTCACGGTGATTATGAAGAACATCAGAGACGTATTGACAGAATTAAAAAAGTTCGTGCCCAGCTGCATCTGCCTATTGCGATTATGCTGGATACCAAAGGTCCTGAATATCGCATCAAGACCTTTGAAAACGGAAAAATCTTTTTAGAAGATGGTGCGGAGTTCACCTTTACAACCGATGAAATCGTTGGTGACGAAACAAAGGTTTCCGTATCCTATGCAAACCTTCCCGATGAGGTTGATGTGGGCGATACCATTCTGTTAAACAACGGTCTTTTGTCCTTTAAAGTTAAAAAGGTCGAAAAGCCCAACATCATTTGTGATGTTGTTTGCGGCGGTGAACTTTCCAGCAGAAAGAGTATGAGTTTCCCCGGCAAAGTTATGAAGCAGACCTACCTTTCCAAGCAGGATAAACAGGATATTGCTTTTGGTATCAAAAACGAAGTGGATTATATTGCTTGTTCTTTTGTATCCGATAAGCAGGACCTGATTGATGTTCGCAATTACCTGACCGAAATCGGTGCAGGCAACATTGAACTGATTGCCAAAATTGAAAATCAGGCAGGTTTTGACAACATCGAAGAAATCTGCGCTCATTGTGACGGTGTTATGGTTGCCCGTGGTGATATGGGTGTTGAAATTCCTTTTGAACAACTGCCTTACATTCAGAAAAAACTGATTACAAAGTGTCGTTTGCTTGGTAAACGCGTCATCACCGCAACAGAAATGCTGGAAACTATGATTTACAATCCCCGTCCCACACGTGCGGAGATTTCTGACGTTGCAAACGCCGTGTATGATGGCACGAGTGCCATTATGTTGTCCGGTGAAACTGCGGCAGGTAAATATCCTGTTGAAGCGGTGGAAACCATGGCTAAAATTGCAGAAACAACAGAAGGCAACATCCATTACGAAAAACGTTTTTACAGTAATTCCTTCCAGATTCGAAATACTGTTGACGCCATTTCTCACGCTACCTGCGGTATGGCCATTGACATCGGCGCAAAAGCCATTGTGGCGTGCTCTTTGTCCGGTATGACCGCCCGTATGGTATCCCGTTTCCGTTCTCCTGTTGATATCATTGGTCTGACAACCGATGAGCGAACCTGGAGAAAACTGGCGCTTTCCTGGGGCGTCACACCGGCTATGTGTGAAAAATTCACCTCAACCGATGTGTTGTTCTATACAGCCCATAAAATTGCAGAAAAAGAATTGGGCCTTTCAGAAGGTGATAAAATCGTTATCACCGGTGGCGTAACTCCCGGTGAATCCGGCAAAACAAATCTGATTAAGATTGAAGAGATTTAACCGATGAAACAGCTTTATTTTGCACCCCTAGAGGGCATAACAGGACACATTTACAGACGTGCACATGCCGCAATGTTCGGCGGGGTAGATGCCTATTTTGCGCCTTTTATCACGCCTACGGAGAATGAACGTTTAAGTTCAAAACGTCTGCGGGATATTCTGCCTGAAAATAATGAAAACCTGACCTTAAAGGTGCAGGTTTTAACAAAAGAGCCAAAGGCATATGCTTCCTTTGAGAAAAAGGTGAAAGACCTTGGTTATGACGAGGTTAACTTTAACTTTGGCTGTCCTATGCCCACAATTGTGAATAAAAACACGGGTGCAGGTTTTTTGCGGGATAGGGAAGTGATGACTTCATTTTTAGAGGAGATTTTTGCAAACAGTAAGCTGAAAATTTCCGTTAAAACAAGACTTGGGATTGAAACGCCTGAGGAAATGGACGCTTTGATGGAAGTATATAATCAATTTCCCTTATCGGAACTGATTATCCATCCCCGAACCCTTGCTGATTTTTATAAAGGTGTTCCGCACAGGGATTCCTTTAAAAAAGCATATACCGAATCGAAGAATCCCGTTTGCTATAACGGTGATATTCTGACAAAAGCTGATTTTGATTCTATTGTAAGCGAATGCCCTGACATCTCCGGCGTTATGATTGGTCGTGGAGGTATAAAAAATCCGGCACTTTTCCGTGAAATTCGTGGCGGTGCACCTCTTTCAAAAGAGGAAATCTTTGCTTTTTCTGATTTGCTTTTGGAACGCTATCACGAAATCTTAAAGTCTGAAACCCACACCCTGCAGAAAATGAAAGAGGTTTGGACCTATATGATTGTGCATTTTCCCGAGGGTAAAAAAGCTTTCAAGAAAATGCGAAAAGCCAATCATTTTAGTGATTTTAAATGGGCTTTGGAAGAACTTAAACAATTGACGTTTATATAATTTACATAAACTTCAGAGGTGTATCAAAATGAATCGGTCCTATCTCTATGCAGGCGGTGCAATTTTATTCTGGTCTACTGTAGCCGTGGTTGTTAAACTGCTCCTTGGCGGCGTTAACAGTTTTCAGGTTTTGTGGATTAGCTCTCTCTTTGCTTTTTTAGCCCTATTGATTTTTAACATTTTCACAAAAAATATCAAAAACCTTAAACATTATAAACCAAAAGACTATTTGATCTCTATTTTAATCGGTATACCCGGGGCATTTTTGTACTATGTTTTTTACTACACGGGAACATCGATGATGGCGGCATCGCAGGCTTTTATCATCAACTACCTTTGGCCGATTATGAGCGTTGTTTTTGTTTGCATTTTCTTAAAGGAAAAGCTGACAGTCAGACAAATTTTGGCGATTTCTATTTCTTTTGTAGGTGTTGTCGTTGTGATGGGGAAGGAACTGGCCGGTTTTAATCATCGCACGCTTTTGGGTGCTTTGTGTTGTGCAACAGCGGCAGTTTGCTACGGCTTGTTTACCGGACTTAACCTTAAATTCAACTACGACAAACGCCTTTCCATGATGCTTAACTATATAACGACCTTTATCCTGACCACTATCATTAATGGCGTGCATGGGGATTTGTTTATACCCAGTGTATTGCAAACTGTTGGCTTTGCCTGGAACGGAGCAATGACTATGGCAGCCTCGGCCACGCTTTGGTTTTTCGCCTTGCAAACGGGTAAGGCAGCAAAGATTTCAAACCTTGCTTACATAACGCCGTTTTTATCTTTAGTTTGGACATCCTTAATTTTAAAAGAACCAATTACAATTTATTCTGTTTTGGGTCTTCTGCTCATCGTTTTGGGCATTTTAATCCAGCTAAAAAAATCAGACAGCAAATAATCCATCAATATGGAGGAATGAATATGTGTAAAATTAATTTTAATGAAAAAAAGGGTTTTATCTGCGATATGGACGGTGTTATCTATCATGGCAACAAACTCCTGCCCGGTGTTAAGGAATTTGTGGATTGGTTGCATGAAAACAAGAAAGAATATTTGTTTTTAACCAATAACTCAAGTTACACACCCATCGAGTTAACCCGCCGCTTAGAACGAATGGGTCTTGATGTGCCTGAAGAACATTTTTATACAAGTGCACTGGCAACCGCTGAATTTTTAAAAGATCAGGCACCGGGTTGCAGCGTGTATGTTTTGGGTGAAGCGGGTCTGACCAACGCTTTATATAACGCAGGTTGTTATATGAACGATGTAAACCCTGATTATGTTGTAATCGGTGAAGCAAAATCCTATAACATTGATACTATCACCAAAGCAACCAATCTGGTTTTAAAAGGCGCTAAACTGATTGGTGCAAACTCTGACCTTTCAGGTCCTATTGAAAATGGCATTGCACCCGCTTGCCGAGCATTGACAGCACCCATCGAAATGGCAACAGGCAAACAGGCATATTTCTGCGGTAAGCCCAACCCCTTGATGATGCGTACCGGTCTTAAAATGCTGAACTGCCATTCTAAAGATGCGGTTATGGTTGGTGACAGAATGGATACTGATGTGGTTTCCGGTCTCGAGAGCGGTATGACAACTGTTTTGGTGCTCTCCGGCATTTCAACACTTGAAACTTTAAATACGTATGCTTACCGTCCCACTGTTGTGTTTGATGGCGTGGGAGACATCGTTAAAGCCGCAAAGGCAATGGCATAAAACTCTTATATTTGCAAAGGAGTGAGACGATGGATAGTCTTCGTTTATCATTTAATGCAATCGCACCGATTTTTCTGTTAATGTTAGTGGGCTATGTAATCAAATGCCTGCATATTACAGATAAAAAGGGGTTTAATGCGGCAAATAAACTGGTGTTTAACGTGTTTTTGCCCATTTTATTGTTTTACAATATTTATAAAACGGATATGAATCATATCTTTGATTCTAAACTTGTGATGTTTACGGTGGTGGGGCTTTTAGCCATCTTCGCTGCTGGCTATTTTGCAGTGTTTGGCATCACAAAGGATAACCGTCGCCGCGGCGTTATGCTGCAAGGCTTTTTCCGCACCAATTTTGCCATTTTAGGCATACCTCTTGTGACTTATATTTGTGGCGATAAAGCAGGTGGCCTTGCTTCTTTAATGGTTGCCATTATTATCCCGATTTTTAATATTTTAGCGGTTATTTCTTTGGAGAGATTTCGTGGCGGTTCCAAACTGAATCTGTTTAAATTGTTAAAGGGTATCATCACAAATCCCTTGATTATCGGTTGCGCCATTGGTATTATTTTCTTTGTTTACAAAATCAGCCTGCCTTCCGCTCTAGAACGGGCGGTTAGTGATTTATCTTCCATTGCAACGCCCCTTGCCATTGTTGTGCTGGGTGCTGAGTTTGAATTTAGCGGTGTGCGTGGCTATGGTAAAGATATTTTCGTTTCTGTGTTCACGCGCCTGATTCTGATTCCGGCTATTATGATTCCTATCGCTGTTTTGCTCGGCTTTACGGGAGAAGCACTGGCGTGCATTTTAATCACATTCGGTGCACCCATTGCGGTTTCATCCTTTGCTATGTCTCAGCAAATGGGTGGTGACGAAACTTTGGCGGCACAAAACATCGTGATTTCATCGGCGTTTTGCTTGCCCACACTGTTTATGTGGATTTTTGTTCTGAATTATTTTAACTTGTTTTAGAAAGTAGAGAAGACTGTGAAAAGTAAGAC
The DNA here is from genome assembly GCA_045652815.1 of Clostridia bacterium. Taxonomy (GTDB): domain Bacteria; phylum Bacillota; class Clostridia; order UBA1381; family UBA9506; genus UMGS755. The sequence goes on along the minus strand of JAZOLH010000029.1, from coordinate 19,960 downwards.
AACACTGGCAACCTTGGCGGCGCTGGGCGCACAAATTATCTACGGTTTTAGTTTTTTGTCCACTAAAATCGCGCTCGGATTTGCATCACCTATGACGGTGATTGCCGATCGCTACATTGTTGCGTTTATCATTATGTCCCTCATTATGCTGGTGACAAAAACAAAAGTTCATTTAGGAAAAAATGCTTGGAAACTTTTGCTGATGGCATTTTTTCAACCTGTTTTATATTTCCTTTGCGAAACCTATGGTATTGACCTGACGACGAGTGCTTTTTCGTCTATTATGATTTCGCTGATTCCTGTTATGTCTATGATCTGCGGTATTTTTATGTTGAATGAAGTGCCAACACCGATGCAATATGTGTTTGCAACGCTGTCTGTTACAGGTGTTGTCATTATGGCGATTTCCGGCAATTCCGATGGAACGGTGACGATTCTTGGTGCAGTCCTTCTTTTTGGTGCTGTTATCTCATCTGTTGGGCAGAATATTCTGAGTCGTCAGATTTCAAATGAGTTTTCACCTATGGAAAGAACCTATGCCATGATGGTTGTGGGTCTGGTGGCGTTTTTGGGCATCGCCCTTGTGGAGAATATTAAAAATCCGTTGGCTATTTTAGAGCCGTTTGTAAATACGTCTTACACCCTTTCTATTTTGTACCTTGGCTTGATTTCATCGGTGCTGGCATTTCTCTTAATGAATTATGCAAACACCCATCTGCCTGTCGCCAAAACAACTGTGTTTGCAAACGTTACAACCGTTGTTTCTGTGCTTGCGGGTGTTATCTTCCTGCAGGAGCCTTTCTCTTTGATTTCTGCCGGAGCAACGGTGATGATTATCATCGGTGTTTGGGGCGTGCAGAGATTACAGGTTAAAAGTAATAAATAAAAAAAGTACGGAAATTAAAAAGAAGCAGGATTAAACCTGCTTCTTTTTTTAGTTATATTGATTTTTGTTTTTCTTATATTCCAAGGGGTTTAAGCCATATTTTTCCTTAAAAATCCTGCGGAAGAAACTCTCGTTTTCGTAGCCCACAACGCGGATGATTTCTTCGATGGATAAATCGGTTTCCTGCAGGAGTTCTGCCGCCAGAGAGCATCTTTTGGCCTGCACAAGTTTTGAGAAAGAGTGGCCTGTTATCTTTTTAATCAAATTGCCTGTGTAAACGGTGGAATAGCCCAGTTTTTGTGACAGTTCCAAAAGGTTTGCGGTGGCGATATTTTCGTCAATGTAACTGTCCACTCTGTCGCGAAGCAAACCTTCTTTTCTGCCTGATTTAACGAGTTTTAAGTTTTTGAGCATGTATAAAACTTCGTGTCTGTCAGGGATAGAGGGCGCGGCACCTTTTCTTGTGACGGAAATGGCAGATGCCGCCGCAGCGATTTTCAGAATCTGTTCATAGGCAGTACCGTTTGCAATTTCAGCAACAAAATAACCCGTAAAGGTGTCGCCTGCGGCTGTGGTATCAATCGCATCCACCTGATAGGCAGGCTGGAAAATCTCGTGATCAGCGTCGGCATAAATACAGCCGCGGCTACCTAATGTCAGCATAACTTTTAAGGTGGGATAGTGCTCTTTTAAATAGACGATGCTTTCTTCAACATCAGAAAATCCCGTCAGTTCCTTGGCTTCCACCTCGTTTACAATCACGTAGGAAAGCATGTTGAGGTCGATTTTCTTGAGCTTATCATTAAAAGGAGAGGGATTTAAAACAATGCACATTCCTTTTTCGTGGCCTTTTTCAACAAGATAATCAACATTGCTGATTTCGTTCTGCAGAAGGAGCATATCACCTTCATCGAAGTTTTCCAAAACCTCGTCAATCCATTTCTTTGTTACTTTTTCATTGGAACCGGGGTAGAGGAAAATGGAGTTTTCGCCCTTTGCACTCACCTGAATCACTGCGTGACCGTTTTTCTCTAAAATGGATTTTAAGTATGCAGTGTTAACGCCGCTTTCATTTAACAACTGGCGAAGCGTGCCGCCATCACGACCGAGGCAACCTGCGTGATACACCTCCGCTCCTGCTTTTGCCGCGGCGATGGACTGGTTTAAGCCCTTGCCGCCGGGGAAAGTATCAAATCGGCAGGTTGTTTCGGTTTCGCCTACGGAGACGATATGGTCGAGGGTATACACAAGGTCGATATTGCAAGAACCAAAGTTTAGAATTTTCATAGCATGCACCTCCAATACTCATTCTACCACAAAAACGTATTGCAACAAGAACGTTTTTTATCTAAAAACAGACAGATTTAAAGAAAATTTTCTTGTTATCTGTATTATAAACTACTTTAGTTTAAAAATCAATATTTAATTTGGTCTCTTTTTTCTTTAAAAAGGTACTGGTTTCAATCTTTTCAACATAGTACAATACATTTATAAGATAGAATACATCCGGAGGGGTACTGATGAAAGACTTACAAACAATGGCCTTTGAAACAGGCGTTATGCCTATTTTATTTGCGGATAAAGGCTGTGCGGAACGAGTTGTTCATGCCATCGAACAAACCGAAATTCCCGCGGTTGAAATTTTGCAGCGCGGCGATCTTGCAAAAGACGTTTTAAAAGAAGCTTGCAAAATTAAAAAGAATTCTTACATCGGCGCAGGTACTATTTGCACGCTGGAGCACTGCAAAGAAATGGTTGATCTGGGCGCTGATTTCATCGTTTCTCCCGGTTATAATCAGGAAATGGTAGAATGGTGCATAAAGAATAACATTACCATTATTCCCGGTGTTTCCACCACAAGTGAAGTGATGGCGGCTGTGAACACAGGTCTGACTCTGTTAAAAGGTTTCCCGTTCTATGAACTGGGCGGCACCAAGTTCTTTGATGGCATTGCAGGTCCTTTCCCTGATGTTAAATTTGTTATCACCGGCTATTTAAGCGATAAGGATTTACATTTGGTGTCTCATCCTCGTATTGCGGCCATTGGCGGCGTTTGGATGTTCCAGGGTGAAAATGATTTTACCGTTTATCCCGAAGAAAAAATTGTTGAATACTTAAACTTCAGCGTGCAAATCGGTAAACATTACCGTAACGGCTGGCAGTAAAATAAAAGACCTCCCAAGCAGGAGGTCTTTTTTTATTACTCTTTAATCAGATTTAAGAATGCCTGCGCCGCAGGGGACAGGGGATTATGGCGAAGATAAGCACAACCAATGCTACGAGACGGCAAAGCCGGCGTTAAATTCATGGGCTTAATGGTGCCCTGAGCCAGCGCCTCTTTAGAGAACTCTTCGATTACGCAGGAAACACCTAAATGAATGGAAGCAAAGCGGATTAAAATATCGTGTGCCGCCACTTCAATTTGCGGATTTAAATTGATTTTTTTTGCACGGAAGCGCTCATCTAATGCGTGACGGGATGTAGAGTTTTCTTCCAATAAAATGAGCGGCTCATCGGCCATTTCTTTCCAAGTGTAACTTTCCTTTGTTTCGTGGTCAGGACCACAGACGAAAATGTCGTGAATCTCAAGACAAGGCTCAATGCAAAGTTCCTTATCCGTAACAGGCAGGTTAACAAAAGCAAGTTCGGCTTTGCCTTCTTTCACTAACTGCAACAAATGGTGGGAATAAGAGTTTGCCATTTCGATGCGGATGCCGGGGTAGGCGGCGTGGAATTTTTCAAGATAGGGGAGCAGATAATGGCCTGTAATGGTATCACCTGCAGCGATAACAAGAGAGCCGCTCTCTAAATGATGGAGTCTTGCAAGAAGTGTTTCGCCCTGTTCTAAGGCAATCATAGCGCGCTCAACCTTTTGGAACAAGAGTTTACCCTCCTTGGTTAAACTTACGCCGCGGCGGGAGCGGACAAATAATTCCGTCTGCAAATCTTCTTCTAACTGTCTGATGCATTGACTGATGGCAGACTGGGAAATATAAAGATGTTCTGCCGCTTTGGAAAAAGAGGAAAAGCGTGCGGTTTCGTAGAAAATTTTATAATAATCCATCTTAGTTTTCATTATAAGCACTCCTTATCACTGCTAAAAGTATTATTTGCTTTACTTATGCTTATATTTGTATTATAATAGTAGATGGATAAAAAGTCAATCATATGGAGGAGATTTTTATGGAAAGAAAAATCGGTACTGTCTCTCGTGGCGTACGTTGTCCTATTATCCGTGAAGGAGACGATATTGGTTCTATCGTTGTGAATAGCGTTATTGAAGCGGCTGAATCCGAAGGTTTCAGTCTGCGTGATCGCGATGTTGTTGCTGTAACCGAGTCTGTTGTGGCTCGTGCACAGGGTAACTATGCTTCCACTGATGCTATTGCAGAAGATGTTAAAAATAAACTTGGCGGCGGCACAATCGGTGTTATTTTCCCGATTCTGTCCCGTAACCGTTTTGCAATCTGCTTGCGTGGTATTGCAAAGGGAGCAAAGAAAATTGTGTTAATGCTCAGTTATCCCAGCGATGAAGTAGGTAACGCTCTGGTTTCTTTAGACCAGTTAGATGAAGCCGGTGTTAATCCTTATTCTGATGTGTTAACCGAAGCAAGATACAGAGAACTGTTCGGTGAAAACCGTCATCCCTTTACCGGCGTTGACTATGTGCAGTATTACGGTGATTTAATTCGTTCTTGTGGTGCTGAAGCAGAAGTCATTTTAGCTAACAATCCCCGTGCAATTTTAAACTACACCGATACCGTTTTAAACTGCGATATTCATACCCGTGTTCGCACCAAACGTATTCTGCGTGAAGCAGGTGCTAAATGTGTTGTTGGTTTGGATGAAATCTTAAATGCGCCTGTAAACGGCAGTGGTTTCAATGAAAAATACGGTCTCTTAGGTTCTAACAAATCTACGGAAGACACCATCAAACTGTTCCCGCAGGATTGCTTTGATTTAGTTGAAACTATGCAGAAGGCATTTTTGAAACGCACCGGCAAGCACATTGAAGTGATGGTATACGGCGATGGTGCATTTAAAGATCCTGTGGGTAAAATTTGGGAACTGGCTGACCCCATTGTTTCCCCTGCATATACTAAAGGCTTAGAGGGTACACCCAACGAACTGAAACTGAAATATTTAGCTGATAACGACTTTGCTGACTTAAAGGGCGAAGAACTGAAAAAAGCGATTGAAGCGGCTATCCGCGGTAAAGATGGCGACCTGGTCGGCAATATGGCATCTCAGGGCACAACTCCCAGACGCCTGACTGACTTAATCGGTTCTCTTTGTGACTTAACCTCCGGCTCCGGCGATAAAGGTACCCCCATCGTTTTGGTACAGGGTTACTTTGATAACATGACCGACTAATTTAAAATTTTTACAGGCAGGAATTTTTCCTGCCTGTTTTTTTATTGTTGCGAGATAGTGTAATATATGTTATACTAAATATAATATGGTTATTTCTTTATTTAAATTCAGATTGGGAGTGCATTTATGAAAATCGGAATTATCGGAGCAATGGCAGTTGAAGTTCAAATGCTCAAAGACATAATGGAGAATATTAACGTGTCCAAGGTAAGTGGCATCGAATATTATTCTGGGACTATTTCAGGCGTTGAGGTTGTTGTTGCACAGGCAGGCGTTGGCAAGGTCAATGCAGCTGTTTGCGCAGAAGCTATGATTTTAAAATATGAACCTTCTGCTATCATCAATATTGGCGTTGCCGGCGGCCTTTCTTCCGCATTAAAGATAGGGGATATTGCTGTTGCAGATAAGGTTGTAGAGCACGATATGGATACATCGGCACTTGGCGATCCGATTGGTTTTATTACAGGCATCGATATGGTGAATATTCCTTGTGCCCAGTGGGTTACAGAGACACTCGGGGAGAGCACAAAGAAAATTGATGGCGTAAACGTTGTTTGCGGAACCATTGTGTCCGGCGACCAGTTTATCAGTTCCAAAGAAAAGAAAGCGCAGCTTGTTGATCGTTTTGACGCCGTAGCAACTGAAATGGAAGGGGCAAGTATCGGCCATGTTTGTTATATGAACGATGTTCCTTTTGGCGTGCTTCGTGCCATCAGCGACTGTGCAGATGACGAGGCAAATATGTCTTTTAACGAATTTTGCGAAATGGCGGCTAAAAATTCATTGAAAGTTATATTGAGCTTTTTAGAAATCGTCAAGGAGAAAAACATATGAAGAAAATAGAGAGTTTCTGTGTGGACCACAGAAAATTAAATGAAGGTGTTTATATTTCCCGCGTTGACGGTGATGTTGTAACATATGATATCAGGGTTTGTAAACCCAATACAGGCGTTGTTTTAGACAATGTTACGATGCATACAACAGAGCATATGATTGCAACCTTTGTCAGAAATTCTGACATTGCAGAAAATGTCATCTATTTTGGTCCTATGGGTTGCCAAACGGGATTTTATTTAGTGGTGCGAGATAGCGTTTCTGTCGCAACAGTTTTAGACACGATTAAAGATGTGCTGCTGCAAACGAAAAACCATACAGGCGATGTGTTTGGCAAGAGCGAAATTGAGTGTGGTAATTATAAAACACTTGAGATAGAAACTGCCAGAAAAATGTGTGCAGACTATTATGAGAAGATTAAGGATTTAAATCAAATTCTGACGTACAAAGAAGTAGAAAACAAATAATAGGGAGTATAACAATGTACATAATTAAAAAGACAAATAATAACAATGTATGCATCAATGACAAAGCTTGGGATACTGCCAACGTGGCAAACATTGATACCATCAACTGGGCAGAATACAGCGTGGCGCCCAAAACAACGGGTAAACTCTTATATAACGATTTTGGCATTTATGTGCAGCTGGAGACAGACGAAAAGGCGCTACTTGCAAGACATCGCCAGCAGAATGCACCTGTTTGCACAGACAGTTGTATGGAATTTTTCTTCCGTCCCAATGAAAACGATCCCAGATATATGAATTTTGAATTCAATCCCTTTGGCACGATGTATTTTGCAATCAGAACCTCCCGTTATGACTGTGAACATCCCGACAAAGATAAAACATTCTTTAACGTAAAATCCTATGTGGATGATATAAAATGGGTATTGCAGTTCTGCATTCCTTTTGCCTTTATTGATGAAGTTTTCGGCGGTCATTCCAAGACCATTTACGGTAACCTGTATAAATGCGGTGACGAGACCGAAACCGTGCATTATGCAACTTTCTATCCCGTCGGCACCGAAAACCCCGACTATCACAGACCTGAATTTTTCGGTCCCTTTGTTTTAGAATAAAAGTCAAAAGAAGATTCCCGAGGAGGCCATTTCATGTTTATTGCCGCACAGATTGTGGGCGTTATTGCTGTCATTACATTTCTTTTGAGTTATCAGTTAAAGAACAGAGCCAGTATTTTGTTTGTGAACGGTTGCTCCAGTGCTCTATATGTCTTGCAGTATCTTATGCTGGGCGCATTTGAGGGGGCGCTGATTGATGTTTTAGCCACAATTATCACCTTTGTGGCTCATCAGAAAGAAAAGAAATACATTGCAAAGCACCTGCCGATTATTATCGTTGTATTAAATCTTTTACTGGTCTTGGCAGGATTGGTTACATACAAGAACATTTACAGTCTTCTGCCCGTTATCGGCACAATTTTGCAGACAGGCGCATTCTGGCTGACTAAAGAAAAGCATATCCGCAAGGTTTCTTTTCTCGGTATGCCGTTCTGGCTTATCTATAACTTAGTTTGCAAGGCGTATGGCCCTGCTTTTGGCAATGCCTCCTGTATGGTTTCCATCGGTCTTGCCATCTATCGCTATGATATTCGAAAAGAGAAGCAGGAAGTGTCCGTTTTATAGGACAGGCCTTATGATATACTAAACTCATAGAATGAGTAAAGGAGTGATTTTTATGTCACTTATGCTGGATGATAAACTGGTTATCGGCGTTTCGTCACGAGCGCTGTTTGACTTGGAAGAAGAAAACAAAATCTTTGAAGAGCAGGGTCTTGATGCCTATGCATCTTACCAGATTGAGCACGAAAAAGATATTTTAAAACCCGGTACTGCCTTTCCTTTGATTAAGGCGTTGCAGAAACTCAATGCAGAGGGCAGATATTTAACCGAGATTATTGTTATGTCTAAAAACAGTGCCGATACAAGTCTGCGTATTTTTAATTCCATCGAACATTACGGGCTTAACATCAGTCGTGCGGCGTTGGTGGGCGGCGGATCTATTTCGCCTTATTTATCTGCATTCAAGACTGATTTATTCTTATCTGCCCACGAAGACGATGTGCAGGAAGCTATCAATGCCGGCTTTGCATCTGGCATCATTTGCAGTCATTCCAATTTGCCGATTAATCCCGATGATGATATTGACGAAATTAAAATTGCCTTCGATGGCGATGCAGTGATTTTCTCTGATGAAGCAGAGCGCATCTATCAGGCAGAAGGTTTGCAGGCGTTTACCGAACACGAGCAGAAAAATGCACAGAATCCCTTGCCGGAAGGACCTTTTGCGAAACTTTTAAAAACTATTTCGCTGATTCAAATGAATTTTCAAAGGGGCGAGGCACCCATTCGCACAGCCCTCGTTACTGCCCGCAATGCACCGGCTCACGAACGTGTTGTCAGAACTCTTCGTGCCTGGAATGTGCGCATTGATGAAGTGTTCTTTATGGGCGGCGTAGAAAAGAGCGAGGTTTTAAAAGCCTTTGGTGCCAACATTTTCTTTGATGATCAGGCGGTGCATACGGAAAAAGCATCTCATATGGTGCCTTCAGCACGTGTGCCTTATAAACAGGAGGAAAATAAATGATTCGTTTAGCAACGAAAGAGGATATGACAGAGCTTCACAGAATTTATGCAAGAGCCAGACAATTTATGGCCGAGATGGATAATCCCACACAGTGGAAAAACGGATATCCATCTGAAGAAGCCCTGCTGGAAGAAATTGCAGGGGACTATCTGCACGTAATTACAGACGATGAAACAGGCATTCCCTGGGGCGCGTTTGTTTTACGTGATTATGACCCTTATTATGAATATATCGAAGGCGCGTGGCTTTCGGATAGTCCTTATGGCGTATTGCATAAGGTGGCAAGCGATGGCAGCAGAAAGGGTATGTTTAAAATCTGTGCCGATTTCGCCAAAGAACGCTACGACCATCTGCGTATTGATACCTTTCATAAAAACATTCCTATGCAAAGTGCAATCAAGCAGAACGGTTTTGTGCATTGCGGCACTGTGTTTTTAGAAAACGATGAGCCTTTTATGGCGTTTTCTTGGTTAAAATAGGGAACTTTTCCAGTTGTTGTTTCGTCTTAGCAGTAACATCCAAAATTTTTAAGGAGGTTGTTACAATGAAACGTATGTTAGGTTTAATGCTGGTTATCTCTTTGATTTTGGCAGGTTGCGTGCAGCAAAGCACGCCCGTTGAGGATGAGTGGGGTATTTCCCTTTCGGCAAACAACATAACACCCACGGGACTTGAACTTGTTATTACCCAAAGCGGTGGCAATCCTTCGGGCGAATTATCAACAGGTGCGTGGTTTAAACTTGAAGAAAAGACAGAGGATGGTTGGGTGGAACTTTCCACCAATCCTTTGATAGATTATGCATGGCATATGGTTGCCTATCAGATTAAAAAGAATGATGTAACCGAATTGGAAGTGGGTTGGGAATGGCTCTATGGCGAACTTCCGCCGGGCAAGTACCGTCTTTCCAAAGAGATTACGGATTTAAAAGTTGCCGGCGTTTTTGATAAAAAGATTTATACATATGAGTTTTGTGTTGAAAAAGGCAGATGTCCTGTCGGTGAATAAAGGTGTGGTGCTATATGAATTTTAAAGTAAGTAGAAATTTGATGTGGGCATCCTTTGTGATTGGCATTGTATTGTTTGCTATAGCCATCGGGTTGGATAGTCAGCGAATTTATAAAGGATTGGCACTAGCGGGCATCGTTGTTTATCTTGTTGGGTTCATTCAGGCGGTTATCTTTTATAACTGTCCCCGTTGCGGTCGTTCGCTGATGGATGTTCGCGGCGGCATTCCGCCATTTTGTCCAAAATGCGGCGAGCCCCTACGAGAAGAAAAGGAATAAAGGATGACAAGAATGAAAAAAATAATGTTTGTATGTCACGGTAATATCTGCAGAAGTCCTATGGCAGAATTTATCTTTAAAGATATGGTGGAAAAAGCAGGCAGAGAAGATGAATTTATCATTGAATCTTCTGCCACCAGTACAGAGGAAATCTGGAATGGTGTGGGAAATCCCGTCTATCCGCCTGCCAAAGCAGAACTTAAAAAACACGGGCTTTCCTGCGAGGGAAAACGTGCTGTTCAGCTTAGAAAAGATGATTACGGTAAGTATGACCTTTTGATTTGTATGGACAGTTACAACGTGAAAAATGCCCTGCGAATCTTGGGCGGAGACCCTGAAGACAAGGTGAAACTTTTACTTTCTTACACGGGTTCTAATCGTGATGTTGCAGACCCCTGGTATTACGGCAATTTTGATGTGACATACAGAGATATTTTCGAAGGATGCACAGCATTGCTTGAAACTTTATAACGAAACGGAGGCGTAAGAATGGACGAAAAAATGTATCTTTGCATTGATTTAAAGTCCTTCTACGCCTCTGTTGAATGTATAGAGCGTGGACTGGATGCAATGACCACCAATTTAGTGGTGGCAGATGCAAGCCGCACGGAGAAAACCATTTGTCTGGCGGTTTCGCCCTCACTTAAATCCTATGGCATCCCCGGCAGACCCAGACTTTTTGAAGTTGTTTCGCAGATTAAAGAGGTTAACAGTAAGCGGATAAAGAAAGCGCCTGAGGGGAAATTCATCGGCGAGTCTTATGATTTTACTGAACTTTCTGAAAATGATGCTCTTGCGGTTTCCTATATTGTTGCTCCGCCAAGAATGGCATATTATATGGAATACAGCACGCGGATTTATGAGATTTATTTGCGCTATATTGCCCCTGAGGATATTCACGTTTATTCGGTAGATGAAGTCTTTATCGACATTACAAACTACCTAAAAACCTATAAAATGACCGCCAAAGAACTAGCGATGACTATGATTGGCGAAGTGTATCGTGAAACAGGCATCACAGCAACAGCAGGCATCGGCACCAATATGTACCTTGCCAAAGTTGCTATGGATATTGTGGCAAAGCATGCCGAAGCCGATGAAAACGGTGTGCGCATCTCTGAACTTGATGAAATGAGTTATCGTAAAACCTTGTGGGAACACAGACCGTTGACAGATTTTTGGCGGGTAGGTAAGGGAATCGCCAAGAAGCTGGAGGCGGCAGGTCTGCATACCATGGGTGACGTGGCAAGGGAATCCTTAACCGAATATGGCGAAGACAGACTTTTTAAAATGTTCGGCGTGGGTGCTGAATTTTTAATTGATCACGCCTGGGGCTATGAGCCCTGCACAATGGAAGATATTCGTTCTTATAAACCCGAAAACAAAAGCATTGGCTCGGGACAGGTTTTGCATTGCCCTTATGAATTTGAAAAAGCAAAACTGATCGTCAGGGAAATGACGGAACTTTTGGTGCTTGAGTTGGTTGAAAAGGGTTTTGTGGCTGACCAAATGGTGCTTACTGTTGGCTATGATATTGAAAACTTAAAGGATAACAAATATAAAGGCGAAACCATGCTCGACCCTTATGGTCGAAAAATCCCAAAACACGCCCACGGAACAGCACGGCTTGAGCGGGCAACATCTTCCACCAAACTCATACAAGATGCGGTTATGGCACTTTTTGACCGCATTGTAGATACGAATTTATTGGTGCGCCGTATGAACATTACAGCCGGTCGTGTTCTAACCCCTGAAGAAGCTGCAAGAACAGAACAAACAGAGCAACTTGATTTGTTTTCCCTGTGTGAAAACACCAATCAAAATAAAGCAGAGCAAGAAGAACTGGAAAAAGAACGCACCATTCAGGAAACTATGCTGGATATCAAGAAAAAATATGGCAAAAACGCCATTTTAAAAGGGTATAATTTAGAAGAAGGCGCCACAACCATTGACCGCAATGCACAAATCGGCGGTCATAAGGCGTAAGGTGAAAAAATGAAAGAAGCAAGCCGATATGATGATATGATTCATATGCCGCGGCCTGAACTGAAAAAGCACGACCGCGCCTCGCGGGAGAGTCGTGCGGCGCAATTCGGGGCATTCCGTTGCCTGACGGGGTATGAAGATGCAGTGGCAGAAACAGCACGATATACAGACAATATGCCTATCGTCAGCGAACAAATGATGGATATTATCAATCATAAAATTCAGGTTTTAAGAGAGCATCTTGATGATAAACCCGAAATCACCATCGTTTACTTTAAGCCGGACGAAAAGAAGGATGGCGGCAGTTATGTAACGGTGACAGGTAAACTCAAAAAAATAGATGATATTGAATGTAAATTTGTTTTAACCAACAAAAAAGAAATCCCTGTTAACAGCATTTTGGAACTGGATGGGGATGTGTTTAAAGAATAAAGGTCACAACGAGCGTTGTGACCTTATTTTTTACATAATAATCGGTTGCAGTTGTTGTCCATTCAGGGCAAGGGTTAGGGCTTCGGTGATTTTAGACATATCAGCAACCAGTGAATTGGGTTTTGAGATGCAGTCATCCTGACGATAGGGCACAAAATAGTAATTTTGCATATTAGATAGCATACCGATATTTTTACCGCTACCGCCCAAACCATCGTTGGTAGAAACCGCAATAACAACAGGTTTTCCGTTGCGAAGCGTAGCTTTTGCCGCCATGGTGACGGAGGTATCGGTGATGCCCCAGGCAAGTTTTGCCAAGGTGTTGCCCGTACAGGGTGCAATCACAAGAGCGTCGAGTAAATTCTTAGGACCGATGGGTTCTGCCTGCGCAATGGTATGAATAATCTCCTGACCTGTTATCTGCCGAATGGCGTTTTTAAATTCTTCCGCTGTGCCGAATCGTGTATCGGTTGTATAGGCATTGTGCGACATAATAGGGAGAACTTTTGCTCCCGTTTTGCAGAGCGTTTCAAGTTCGCGAATCACTGAAGAAAAAGTACAAAACGAGCCGGTTAAGGCAAAGCCGATGGTTTTATCTTTCATGGATTCACCTCCTGTTCCGAAAGAATGTTAAGGACTGTTTTAGCAATAATCTCACCTGCGGTTTTAGGTGCCACTTTTCCGGGAAGCGCCAGCGCAGGAATCACTTTGATACCGTATTTGTCTGCCTCTAAAACATCCACCCCGTCGGATGTTTGGTGATAATGCCTTATTGTATGTCATAGACTACGGTAGAGGAGTGAGTCTATGAAAAATAAAGCGGCACTGTATTTACGATTATCAAGAGATGAGGCAGGAACAACCATCTCGGAAAGCATTCAGAATCAACAGGATTTTTTAATGCGATATGCAGCGGAAAATGGACTCTGCGTTATTTCCGTTTTTGCCGATGATGGTTATTCGGGCACCAGTTTTGACAGGCCCCAATTCAAGGAAATGATTGATGCCATCGAGCGAAAAGAAATTGATACGGTTGTAACGAAAGATTTATCCCGATTGGGTCGTGATTACATACAAACAGGGTATTATTTAGAGCAGTATTTCCCCTTGCATAACGTTCGTTACATTGCGGTTAATGACGGGATCGATACCATGTTTGGCGGAGCAGGAAACGATATGTCGCCCTTTCGCGCGGTGTTTAATGATATGTATGCCAAAGATATCAGCCAAAAGGTGAGAACAGCACTCCTAACCAAGAAACAAAAAGGGCAGTTTATTGGCAGAAGTGCGCCCTATGGCTATATCAAACACGAAAATAAGCTGTTTATTGACAAAAATACAGCACCTGTTGTTAAACATATATTCACGTGGTATTTGTCAGGCAAAACACCAAAAGCAATTGCAGAAATTTTGACGAATGAGGGCGTTTTAGCCCCTTGCGGTAAAGCGTTTGTGCCTTGGAACGATGTTACCATCAGGCGCATACTTTCAAACCCCACCTATGCAGGACACCTGACGCAAAACAGATGCCGAAAAATCAACTATAAAGTCAATAAAAAGGTGATGTTGCCGAAAGAATGCTGGATTACCGTTTATAACACACACGAAGCCATCATAGAACAAGAGATTTTTAATGCTGTTTGCACAAGGAAACATAAATAACCAAGGGAATTTTGTAAGATTCGCAGAAAATACCATAAATTCTTGCAATATAGGACAAAATATGATATACTATTTCGGTGTGATTTTACGAAAAGAGAAGGTATTTTTATGATAAAACGTTTAAATTCGCCGACGGATATGACCGTTGGTGCACCCTGGAAATCAATTGTGTTATTTACGCTGCCTATGTTGCTCGGTAACATCGCTCAGCAGCTTTACAGTACCGTTGACAGCGTTGTTGTTGGTCGCTACATTGGTGATAATGCGCTGGCCGCTGTTGGTAGCGCTTTGCCGATTGTAAATATGCTTTTGGTTTTGTTTATCGGCATTTCTTCCGGTGCAACCATTATGGTATCACAGTATTTTGGTGCTAAAAACCGAGAAAGTTTATCCAAAACCGTTGGTAACAGTATTACGGTAACGGTTATTTCCTGTTTGGTTTTGATGCTGATTGCATCACCCTTTATTCGTCCGGTGCTTGTGTTGTTAAACACCCCTGAATCTATTATTGACGGTTGTGCAGACTATCTGATGATTTCCCTGATGGGTATTGCAGGTCTTGCCTTTTACAACATTTTAAGCGGTATTATCCGTGGTATGGGTGATTCTTTTTCGCCCCTTATTTATCTTCTGGTTGCAACAGTCATTAACATTGCTTTGGATATTTATTTTGTTGCAAGTTTAGGTATGGGTATTGCAGGTGTTGCGCTTGCGCCCGTAATTGCCCAGTGTGTTTCGTCTTTTTTATGTTTAATTAAATTAACAAAAATGACGGAAAATTTTGATTTTAAATTAAAGTATTTAAAACCCGAAGCTGAGTTTGTTAAAACCATCATTCGTTTAGGTTTACCCTCCGGTTTAACACAGGCAATTTTGTCTTCTGCTATGATTGTTGTGCAGTCTTTAACCAACCAGTTTGGCGAACAGTTCATCGCCGCAAACGTGGTTATTATGCGTGTGGATGGCTTTGCGATGATGCCGAATTTGTCCTTTGGTATGGCGCTGACAACTTATGCAGGTCAGAATGTTGGCGCAGGTCTTTATGACCGCGTAACAAAAGGTGCGAAGCAGGGTACACTGCTTGCAGTCGGCACCTCAACCACCATCACGATTTTGATTCTGTTCTTTGGTAAATATCTGATGAGCATTTTCACAGAGACAAAGGAACTGGTGGACCTGAGTGCTTATTTAATGCGCTATTTGGCAGCGGGCTACATTGCCTTTGCTGTAACACAAAGTTTGGCAGGTATTATGCGTGGTGCAGGTGACACTATGACGCCGATGTGGATTTCGCTGATTACAACGGTGTTGATTCGTGTGCCGCTTGCTTACGGTATTTCCTATATCACAAAAACACCCGAGCTGCCCATCGGCCGAAGCGAATGTATTCAGATTTCACTTCTGTGTTCCTGGGTGCTGGGTGCTGTGTTTACATTCATCGCATACCGAATCGGTAAATGGAAAAACAAGGCAATTAAACAGTAAGAATTTTGTTTACAATACAAAAGAAAGGAAGATTCGTTGTGGAATTTTTCAAACCTATGTTGTTTACTGACCTGCGTCAGTATAACAAAAAAAGTCTGGTAAATGACTTGATTGCAGGTATCATTGTTGCGATTATCGCTCTGCCGCTTTCCATCGCGCTGGCGATTGCATCCGGCGTTAAACCCGAGGCGGGTCTTTACACCGCCATTGTTGCTGGTTTTGTGATTTCCTTCTTTGGTGGCAGCAGTGTGCAGATTGCAGGGCCTACTGCGGCATTTGCGACCATCGTTGCAGGCATTGTGGCGCAAAAAGGCTTAGAAGGTCTTGCTATGGCAACCATCTTGGCCGGCGCTTTGCTGATTCTGATGGGTGTTTGCAGATTGGGTAGTTTGATTAAGTTCATCCCTCATACCATCACCGTTGGTTTTACTGCAGGTATTGCTGTGACGCTGGTACTGGGTCAGCTTAAGGACTTTTTGGGTGTTACATATATGAACGGAGAAGCCCCCATCGAAACTATGGAAAAGATGGAAGCGTTGTTTGCCAATATCGGCACAATGAATGTGTCTGCAGTTATTGTTGGCCTTATCTGTTTGGCTGTTTTGATAATCTGGCCTAAAATTTATGAAAAAGTGCCTGCATCTTTGCTGGCAGTTGGCGTTGGTGTTGTTTTAGTCAGCGTTTGCGGTTTAACTGCAAACACTATCGGCGATTTATATTCTGTCAGCAACAAATTGCCCGTTTTCAGCCTGCCGACATTTTCCGTGGCGTCCGTAACTGCGGCATTACCTGACGCGGTTACCATTGCACTTTTGGCGGGTATTGAATCCCTGCTGTCTTGTGTTGTAGCCGATGAGATGGTTGGCAAAAAGCATCGTTCCAATACTGAGCTGATTGCACAGGGTTTAGGTAACGTTTCTTCCGCGCTCTTTGGCGGTATTCCTGCAACAGGTGCTATCGCAAGAACGGCGGCAAACGTTAAAAACGGTGGTCGTACACCTATCGCCGGCATTGTTCATGCGGTTGTTCTGTTGTTCGTTTTAACAATCTTAATGCCTTATGCGGCATATATTCCCATGCCTGCCATTGCGGCAATTCTGATTATGGTTGCTTACAACATGAGTCACTATAAAGAATTTATCAAACTCTGCAAAACTGAGCGTTGGACCGATGTTTTAGTGCTGGTTGCAACCTTCCTTTTAACCGTTATTTTCGATTTGGTTGTCGCTATTTGTGTTGGTATTGCAATGCACGTTCTCTTTACTTTACTGTTTAAAAAGAAAGCAGAGTAGTAAGTAAAATTTTTAATACCCTATGCGATGTGCATAGGGTATTTTTTTTATCTAAAAAAACACCCGCCCCGCCGGGTTTTGAGGCAAGGTCGATGATGAGCGCATCTTTCTTGGTTTCTTGCAGAACTTTGTCGGTAAAAATACATTCGGGGACGGTGTTGAAAATAATATCGTAATCGTTTATATTTAAGGTCAACTCTTTAATGGGGAAATGAGGGTAGCCATAGGCACGCATCCAGGCCAGATCGCTCGGCTTTCTGGCACATATGGAAACATCGGCGCCAAGCCCTTGTAAATAGTGTGCTAAAACTTTTGCGATTCTGCCAAACCCGGTCACAAGACACTGGGTACCGTTAAGGGTGCAAACTGTGTTCTCCATAGCAATTTGAAGGGCGCCTTCTGCTGTTGGAATGGCGTTTAAAACAGAGAATTCTTCCCGATTTGTGTAATCAAAAACAGATACATTGTTTTGAACTAATCCATCCATGATTTTATTGTTGATTTTTCCTGCGAAAAGGGTTTGTTTTTCTATTATGAGAGTAAACAGATTGGCTAGTGTTATGGTTCCGTCGTACAGGGGCGTATTGAGCGTTTCGTCGTTACCTGTGCAGGGGAGAGGTAAGAGGACTATATTCGATTTTGAGAGCGTTTCTTGCAATGATTTTGCAAGTGGCAGATTATATAATTTGGCGTAGTCTTCATTAAAACCGAAAAGAAGAACAACAAAGCCATTTTGTTTTAAAAATTGAGCAGCATAGAGCATTCTTTTATCGCCGCCGATGACGGCTATGGTTTGACGGGGTATCAACATAGCAAAAACTCCTTTATTCTGCACATTCAGGCAATCCACAATACATAATATGTGATAAAATGGAGAATGGTGCAAAGGTTTTAACCGCAACATTTTGTGATTAGTTTTAAAATTATGACAGTATTTTGCGGTTTATTTATATTTTCCACTTGCTAAATGAAAGAGAATATGATAAAATTATATAATAATGATAAAATGACATCGGATTATGCTTTTATGTAGATAAATCCAGTAGGAGTTTAAAGATGCAAAACAAAAAATGGACACTTCGCACAGCATCCGTTGATGCACAAAAAGTTGCGGAGCTTTCCGGCACCTATGGTATTCCGCCCATTGTGGCTACAATATTGTTAAAACGCGGTATTGAGAACTTTGATGAGTTTTTATCACCCTCAACCGATAAATTCCGCAATCCTTTTCTGATGAAGGATATGGATAAGGCGGTGGCTCGTATTATACGTGCTATTGAGGCAAAAGAAACCGTTTCCGTTTATGGTGACTATGATGTTGACGGTATCAGTTCCACTGCTATTTTAACCAGTTTTTTAAGAAGCCGCGGTGTCACCGTTTCTTACTACATTCCTGACCGTCATAAAGAAGGTTATGGCATTAACAAATCTGCCATTGATACCATCGTGGCAAACGGTTCAAAACTGATGATTACCGTTGACTGCGGCATTACCGCTGTGGAAGAGACCATCTATGCTAAAGAAAATGGTCTGGATATGATTATCACCGACCATCACGAATGCAAAGACACGCTGCCTGATGCTGTGGCTGTTTTAAACCCCAAACGTCAGGATTGTGACTATCCCTTTAAACATTTGGCAGGCGTTGGCGTTGTGTTTAAACTGTTAGAAGCCCTAGCGCAGGAAATCAAACTGCATAAACAGGCGCTCTATGAAGAATGTCTTGACATTGTGGCGCTGGGCACTGTTGCCGATGTTATGCCCCTGATTGGCGAAAACAGAATTATTGTTCATAACGGACTTGAAAATTTATCCTATTCCCGCAATAAAGGTCTTTGCGCGCTGATGCGTCAGTCTTCCACCGATCCGTCCCGTTTATCAACGGGTACCATTGGCTTTAGTCTGGCTCCTCGCATCAATGCTGCAGGCAGAGTGGGCAATCCCTTGGATGCAGTTTCTCTGCTTTTGGCAGAAGATGATAAAACCGCTAACACATATGCAGAAATCTTGGATGCGGCAAACCGCAGTCGCCAGGCAGATGAACAGCATATTTTTGATGATGCGATGGCGCTTTTAGCATCCGATGACACATATAAAACCGATAAGATTCTTGTGCTTGCAGCTGAAGGTTGGCATCAGGGCATCATCGGTATTGTGGCATCCCGCATTACCGAACGTTTCCATAAACCTTGTATTTTAATCAGTTTAGACGGTGAATCCGGCAAGGGTAGTGGCAGAAGTATTAAAAACTTTAACTTGTTTGCGGCTCTTTCTTCTTGCGGTGATTTGTTAACCCGTTTTGGCGGTCACGAACTGGCCGCAGGTTTAACGCTACCCACTGCAAATTTACAGGATTTCCGCAAAGCCATTAACAGCTACGCAGAAGAAGTTTTAAAGCCGGAAGATAGCATTCCTGAATTGGTTGTTGATGCAGAATTACCCCTTGAATACATCAATTTACATACCGTTGACAAACTGTCTGTTATGGCACCTTACGGTATGGGAAATCCCAGCCCTGTTTTTGTCTGTCGTAACTTAACAATTACAGGAATTCGTTTGCTTAGTGAAGGTAAGCATATTCGTCTTTTATTAACAGACGGACAACATATGATTTCTGCCATTGGTTTTTCTATGGGTACTTTGGCAGAAACCTTAAAAACACGTCAGAAAATTGATATCGCATTCACCTTAGACTCCAATTTGTACCGTGGCGAACGACAGGTACAGGTGATTTTAAAGGATGTCAAAGAATGCGCCCAGTAGCATATAATAAACAGACAGTAAACTGCCGAAAGGAGGCTCTCATGGAATTCACATTTGAAGGATTATTGGAAAAAATCAAAAAATATAATCCCACTATGGACTTTGACAAAATCACAAAGGCCTATCAGCTTGCTGAAAGCGCACATGCTGACCAGCAGCGTAAAACAGGGGAGCCGTATATTGTTCATCCTCTGGCAGTGGCTCATATTTTAGCAGAATTAGAACTGGACTGCGATAGCATCATCGGCGCACTTTTGCACGATGTTGTGGAAGACACCGAATATACCACCGCCGATATTGCCCGTGAGTTTGGCGATGGCGTTGCTATCATTGTTGATGGTGTTACAAAACTGGGT
>JAZOLH010000028.1:0-4066 GCA_045652815.1 Clostridia bacterium | reverse complement strand
ATCGTTCATTGTTGCGGCAAATTTCGCACCTTCAGCGGCGGATACCCATTCAACACGGGTACGTTCTCTTTCAATGCCTAAGAAATCAAGCATGGAGAACAGAAGCGCCATTCTACGACGGGTAAAGTAGTTACCGGAAGTGTAGTGACAGTCACCGGGGTGGCAACCACACAGGATAACACCGTCAGCGCCTCTCTGGAAAGCGCGGAGAATAAACATGGGGTTAACACGGCAGGAGCAAGGAACGCGGATGATTTTAACGTCAGCAGGATATGCTAAACGGTTGTTACCTGCAAGGTCTGCGCCTGCATAAGAACACCAGTTGCAGCAAAATGCTACAATCAAGGGTTTATATTCATTCATCTGCATATTGCATCCACCTCCGCAATGATTTGTTTGTTAGCAAAGCCCTTTAAGTCCATAGCGCCGGAAGGACAAGCAACCGTACAGCAACCGCAACCCTGACAAACTGCGGGGTTAACAGCGGCAACACGACGAATGGCTGTTGTTCTGTTGGGCATACGGAATTCTTTGTCTTCATAGGTAATCGCACCGTAAGGACAAACGCGTTCACAAGTGGAACAACCGTTACACATCATTTCGTTAGACTGTGCAACGCAGGGGTTACCCTTCAGCTTGTCTTTAGCCAAGAGGCCGATAACCTTAGAAGCAGCCGCACCTGCCTGAGAAACAGTTTCCGGAATATCTTTCGGACCCTGACAAGCACCGGACAAAAATACGCCGGCGGTGGGGCTTTCAACGGGACGGAGTTTGGGATGCGCTTCTGTGAAGAAGTCGTTTGTATCCATACTAGCGGTCAGCATAGTTGCTAGCGGTCTTGCGGATTTATCCGGTTCGATAGCGGCTGCCAGTACCACCAGGTCTGCATCGATATGCAGTTGTTTGTTGGCAATCAGGTCAGATGCCTGCACCTTCAGTTTCTTACCTTCGGGTGTTACTTTACCAACCATACCCTTAATGTAATGAACACCGTATTCTTCAACGGCTCTGCGATAGAACTCATCGAAGTTTTTACCGGGTGTTCTCACGTCGATGTAGAATACATACACATCGGTGTCGGGGTATTTATCACGGGTGAGCATTGCGTGTTTTGCAGTGTACATACAGCAAATCTTGGAGCAATATTCTTTACCCTTTTCAGCGCAGGCATCACAACGGGAGCCAACACACTGAACAAAAACGATGGTGTGAGGATGTTCACCGTCAGAAGGACGGAGGAGCTTACCGGCAGAAGGACCTGCCGCATTGGTCAGACGTTCAAATTCTAAGGAAGTGATAACGTCTTTAGACTGGCTGTAAGCAAATTCATCGAATTTATCCATGCTGATGGGGTTAAAGCCGGTTGCAACAACGATTGCACCATACTTTTCTTCGATGATTTCATCCTGCTGTTTGTAATCGATTGCACCGGCAGCACAAACTTTAGCACAAAGACCGCACTTACCGTTCTTTAACATGTTACAAGCGTTGGGGTCAATGGTTGCAACCTTGGGAACAGCCTGTGCAAAAGGAATGTAGATTGCGGGACGGTTGTCCATACCCAAGTTGAATTCGTTGGGGTTTTTCTTCATGGGACACTTTCCAACACAAGCGCCGCAACCGGTACAGATATCTTCTTTAACGTAGCGGGCATGCTTTCTGATTTTAACATCAAAGTTACCCACAAAGCCGCCAACTTCTTCTACTTCACTGTAAGAGAAGATGCGGATTTTATCATTCTGTGCCACGTCAACCATTTTCGGAGTTAAGATACAAGCCGCACAGTCTAAGGTCGGGAAGGTTTTATCAATCTGTGCCATCTTACCGCCGATGGTGGGCTTTTTCTCAACGATGTCAACGGGGAAACCTGCGTCAGCAATGTCGAGCGCAGTCTGGATACCTGCAATACCGCCACCGATAACCAGTGCACGCTTGGTAACCGGGCTTTCGCCGGGGGTCAGGGGCGCGTTTAAGTTAACTTTAGCGATTGCGGCTTTACCTAAGATAATCGCCTTTTCGGTACCGATTTCCATTTCTTTATGTACCCAAGAGCACTGCTCACGGATATTTGCGATTTCAACCATGTAGGGGTTGATGCCGGCAGCTTCTGCCGTTTTTCTGAATGTTGCCTCATGCATACGGGGAGAACAGGAACAAACAACAATCGCAGACAGGTTGTGTTCAGCGATTGCATTTTTGATCATATCCTGACCGGCCTGAGAACACATATACTGATAGTTGGTGGAAAAGACAACACCGGGTTCGGTCTTTAATGCTTCAGATACTGCCTCAACATCAACGGTACCGGCAATGTTACTTCCGCACCAACATACAAAAACACCAATTCTTTGCATATTCGTCTCTTCCTCCTTACTTACTGTATTTTCTGAATGCGCTGACTAACAGCTGCTGGGGTGTTTCGTCATCGGACATAGCCGCAACTGTTTCAGCAGACAGGTGATTGCCACCCTGCTGACGAATCACAGCCAGTCGAACTGCTTCTACCAGTTTTGCGGGCTCAACGCCACGGGGACAACGGTCCACACAAGCAAAACAGGTCAGGCAGCGGTACAGGCTCTTAGATTCCATCAAAGGTTCTAAATCACCGTTTTCAACCATGTAAACAAACTGATGGGGATGGTATTCCATTTCGTCATAAGCGGGGCAAGTGCCGGAACATTTACCGCACTTCATGCACTTTCTGGGGTTTACGCCGCTCATTCTTAAAATATCATCCTGGAGAAATTCCTTACTCATTGGTATCCTCCTTTACGCCCAGTGCTTCTGCCAGCAGTTCGGTAAAGTAAACCACGGGGATATCAGCACCGTTTTTCTCAAGATTGTAGCGGCACAGAGGACAAGCTGTGATCATCATTTCCGCACCGTTTGCCTTTGCGTTATCCACAACGGCACCCGATTTTTTTGCCGCAAGTTCAGGGCTTTCAACGGAAACGTAGCCACCGCAACATTCGTTACGGTTTGCATAAATCACGGGCTCTGCACCGATGGCACGGATGAAATCTTCCATAATGGTGGGGTTTTCAACATCGTCCATCTGCATTGTTTTACCCGGGCGAAGAAGCAGACAGCCATAGTATGCTGCAATCTTCTTACCTTTTAAGGGGTTAACAACTTTTTCTTTTAAGGTATCAAAACCAACTACATCGCGGAGCATTTCAAGGTAATGGTACACAGTGGTTTCACCGTTATAGTCAGTTTCTTCTGCCATATAGCGGTTCACTTTGTTTGCAAAATCCTTGTCGTTCTGCATTGCGTAGTTTGTCTGTTTGATAACATTGTGGCAAGCGGAGCAAACGGTAATTAAAGGCTGCTCTTTTGCCAGCGCATCTTTCAGCGCACGAACGCTGGACAGTTTGGTTGCAACTTCGTCGCTTGCGGTTGTGAAAACGCCGCCACAGCACTGCCAGTTTTCGATTTCTTCTAAGCTAACGCCCAAAGCTTCAGCAGACCGGCGCGCATAAGCGTCTAAATCGAGAGCTTTATTCTTCAGCGTACAGCCCGGAAAATAACTCATTTTCATCATAAGACCTCCAAGCATTAAACCATTTGTTCGGGATGGAATACCTCGTCAAATTTTTCTTCGGTTAAGAAGCCCAGTGCTACGCATGCTTCTTTTAAAGAAATGTTTTCTTTGAATGCTTTCTTAGCGGTTTTAGCTGCATTTTCGTAACCGATGTAGGGATTAAGTGCAGTTACCAGCATTAAAGAGTTGTGCAGGTTGTGATGCATTTTTTCTTTGTTTGCTTTAATGCCAACCGCACAGTTTTTATTAAAGGATAAAATTGCTTCTGCCATCAGACGAGCAGACTGCAGGAAGTTGTATGCACAAACGGGCATAAACACGTTCAGTTCGAAGTTACCCTGGGATGCCGCCAGACCTACGGCGGTGTCGTTGCCCATAACCTGAACTGCCACCATGGTCACTGCCTCACACTGGGTGGGGTTGACCTTGTCGGGCATAATGGAAGAGCCGGGCTCGTTTTCGGGAATGAAGATGTCGTACAGACCGTCGCGGGGGCCGGAAGCCAGGCAGCGGACGTCGTTT
>JAZOLH010000027.1:0-18459 GCA_045652815.1 Clostridia bacterium | reverse complement strand
TAAACCTCATAATCTTATATTCCATTTTTGGATTTCCTGTATCCGACAGTATATGTAAATATTAAAATCGGCAAACTAATTTTTAAAATTTATAGACTTGACACAAGTGAAATGCAAAGTAAACATCTTTTTTCGTTATATCTTGTATGTGCCTGTTGTTCGTAGTGATTTCAAAACTTCTTTTATTTCTGGCACCGTTATATCTGCCCACCAACAACTCTCTGCACCATGCTCACTATATTTCGATTTTTTAAATCTCCTCAAATCTCTATGAGATATAAAAAACTCTAAAACCCATGCGCCCCCTACTGTGCTAAAGAAATATTCAACTTTATAAACACGAAACTTATCTTTTCCAATGTATAAATAGAAAGCATCTCTCTTATATCGTTTTGGCAGTATTTTTATACGCATGCTTTCACATCCTTAGTTTAATCTTATATTCCCACATCATTCGACATAATTCGACTTTTGTCAAGTCAGGCTAAAAACATTTCTCTTACTTCATATTTCAATTATATCACTCCGGCCCCGTTTTCGCAAGTATAATCCCCTGTCTTTGCGGCAAACTATTGTAATCACAAAAGAAGGAGATTTTGCCATGCAATCGTTTCGAGATTTATATAGAACCCTGACCAAAGCCGCCTTGCAAAACAAACTGGATGACACCGTGACCCATTTAGAAGCAGGCGGCTGTAACCCCTATCACTTAGACTGCTTGCTCCACCCCGAAAATCACCCTGTGCTCATTGATGAAGATGACAACGCAACCGATGACACTATGGGCGAAAACAAACACCTGACCGATGCTAAAGAGGCACTACCGATGTTCTTCGAACTCCATTCGGGCGCTCATCCCGTATTTGCCATGATTGCCCCTGCCTTTATCGGTCAGTTTTCTCATGAGATAACCCCCGGCAAACTCCGCACCGCCTTTAAAATCCTAGGGTTTACAGGTATGGTGGAGGTGGCGCTCTTTGCCGATATTTTAACCTTAAAAGAAGCCCTTGAATTTGACCGCACAGTGCAAAAAGAAACAGACTATATGCTCACCAGTTGCTGTTGCCCCGTTTGGCTTTCTATGTGCCGCAAAGCAGGGCTCATGGACCATATCCCCGGCTCCGTTTCCCCTATGGTGGCCTGTGGGCGTGGAATTAAAAAACTCCACCCCGGCGCTGTGACGGTGTTCATCGGCCCCTGCATTGCCAAAAAGGCGGAGGCAAGGGAAGAAGATGTTAAAGACGCGGTGGATTATGTGTTAACCTTTCAGGAAATTCGCGAAATTTTCGATCTGGCAGGTCTTGACCTTGCCTCCCTCCCTGAAGATGACCGCGAGCACTCCTCCACCGCAGGCAGAATTTATGCTTATGCAGGCGGCGTCAGTCGTGCTGTGCAGAGCACGCTTTACAAGTTGCGCCCCAACCGTACCCTGCCCCTTGTTATCCGCAGTGCCGACGGGGTTTCGGGATGCAAAGAACTGATTGAAGACGTGAAAAAAGGCGATGTGCGCGCCAATTTCATTGAAGGAATGGGATGTGCAGGCGGTTGTGTGGGCGGCCCCAAGTCACTGATTGACGCACCTCTCGGGCAGGCCCACGTGGCTCTCTATGGCGAGCAGGCAGATTTTCCCTCCCCCGCTGAAAACCCGTATGTGATTGATTTGCTCCATCGTTTGGATTTTCCCGATGCAGAGTCGCTTCTATCCGAAAACAATATGTTCACCCGCCGCTTTACAAAAGCGTAAAAAATGTTAATTTCCGCACCCTTTCGACTTGCTTTTACTGTGTCGTTGTAGTACAATAAAAGCAGATAAAACGAAAGGTGGTGAGCAGATGCCGATTTTCAGAAAGAAAAACAGAATGGATAAAACCCCTGCGGGCTATTTATTTTCAAATGCGGCATTAACAGCGCTCATCATTCCTTTGGTTGTTGAACAGGTGTTGGGCATTTTGGTCGGCATGGCCGATAGTGTGATGGTGGCAGGCGCAGGCGAAGCGGCACTTTCTGCTGTGTCCTTGGTGGATCAGATTAACGCTGTGATTTTAAACCTGTTCATCGCTTTTGCAACAGGCGGTGCTGTTGTGGCTTCCCAATATATCGGCGCTAAAAAGCACAACGAGGCAAACCGTTCAGCCAGCCAGCTTTTATTGATTTTGGCTGTTACATCTGTTGTTTTAATGGCTGTTATGCTGATTTTCAAGCGGGGTGTCATTTCCCTTTTGTTTGGTGCTATTGAAGCCGACGTTATGGAAAACTCCTTAATTTACCTGACCATCACCGTGCTGAGTTTTCCCTTCATTGCTCTGCTTTCGGGCGCAAATGCCCTGTTTCGTTCTATGAACTCTGCCGGCATCATTATGAAAACCTCTGTTATCATTAACATTGTGAATGTGGTTGGTAACGCTGTTTTCATTTATGGCTTTGATATGGGCGTTGCAGGTGCCGCCTATGGCACGCTGATTGCCCGTTTTGTGGGTTGTGTGTTAGCCCTTTTGTTCCTTGTTCGTTCCCGTGGCATCATCCGTATCAATTTGAAAAAAAGCGATTGGGTGCCCAACCGTTTTATGATTGGCAAAATTATGCGCATCGGTATTCCCAGCGGTTTGGAAAACTCCTTTTTCCAGATTGGTCGTACCTTGGTGCTTGGCGTTGTGTCCGTGTTCGGCACCTCGCAAATTGCCGCAAACGCTGTGGCAAACACCCTCTCCGGCTTTGTTTGGATGCCTGCCGCCGCCATTAACCTTGCCATTGTGACGGTAATCGGTCAATGTGTTGGCGCACAGGACAAAGAGCAAACCCATTATTATGTGAACAAAATGGTCCGTTTGGCAGGCAAGGTGTTCCTTTGCACTGCTCTTTCCTTAGTGATCTTTTTGCCGCTGATTTTAATTGCCTATAACCTGACCGCCGACACGCAGAAATTGGTTTACGTTTTGCTGACAATTTACACCATTGCGGGCATCATTTCTTATGCACCCGCCTTTTCCATTCCCAATGTGCTCCGTGCCGCCAACGATGTGACTTACACCATGACCGTTTCCATTTTCTCTATGCTCATCTTCCGTGTGGGCGGCAGTTATCTCCTTGGCTTATACTTTGGTCTCGGCGCTGTTGGCGTTTGGATTTCCATGATTTCCGATTGGTTGTTCCGAGCCATCTGCTTTATGTGGCGATTACTTAGAAAACGGTGGATGAAAAAGGCCTTTACGGGCGAAATTAAATAAAGAAAAACCCCTTTCGTTTAAACGAAAGGGGTTCTTTTTTTGATTATTGTAAAACAGAAACTGCATCAGAAATTGTTTTCTCTAAAGCTTCTCGACCATATTTATCCACGTCCTGCTTGCTCTTGGGTCCGTGAGTTAAGCAACCTGCACCGCCGATACAACCGCCGGTACACGCCATACCTTCGATGAAGTTGGCGTCCAACAGATTCTTGCTCTTTTTCAGGAGCGCCATGCGGCATTCTTCAATACCATCACAGGAAATGGCTTTTAATTCAAAATCCTCAAGACCCTGCTCTTTTAAGCCCTGAGCTACCGCATCGGCCAAGCCACCGCAACGGGCAAAGATGCGACCAAAGTAAGATGCGTTATCAAGAACACCCTCGGGGAGCGTTTCAATTTCAACATCGCGGCTATCAAACAACGCCTGCAATTCTTCAAAGGTCATGGCCTCATCCACATAGGGCTTCACCTCATCCTTGCGCACTTCCGCTTTCTTCGCAGTACAAGGACCGATAAAGACAATCTTGGCTGTCTCGTCTGTTTCCTTAATATACTTAGAAATCGTCGCCATAGGGGATAAGTTATGAGAGATAAAGGGCACAAGGTCGGGGAATTTCTTCTCGATAAAACTTACAAATGCAGGACAGCAGGAACTGGTTAAAAAGCCCTTCTCTGCCAGTTCTTTGGATTCCGCCTGGGCGACCATATCAGCACCCAGCGCCGCTTCTACAACCGTATGGAAACCAAGTTCTTTTAAACCTGTTACCACCTGACCCAGTTTTGCATAGGTAAACTGGCTGGAGATAGAAGGCGCCACAACGGCATAAACCTTATAATTTTTGCCGCCCTCTGAGCCCTTGAGCATATCAATCACGCTCAGTATGTAAGAGGTATCGGTAATCGCACCAAAGGGGCACTGGTACACACAAGCGCCGCAAGAGGTACAGCTGTTATAATCAATATCTGCCGCACCGTTTTCCTTGGTGGAAATGGCTTTGATTTTGCAAGCCGCCATACAAGGACGAACGCGGTTTACAATAGCAGAATAAGGGCAAACCTTAGCGCAAGCGCCGCACTCTTTACATTTGGATTTATCAATGTGTGCCACGTAGTTTTCATCCAGCGTAATGGCGCCAAATTTACAAGCGTCTTCGCATCTGTGCGCCAGACATCCGCGGCAAGCATTGGTCACTTCATAACCACCGGGACATTCGTCGCAGGCAATATCAATAACCTGAATCACGTTTTTATCTTCGGGATTGCCGCCGATGGCCAGTTTAATACGCTCGGCTAAAATGGCGCGTTCTTTATAAACACAGCAGCGCATCGTGGGTGTATCGCCCTTGACAATCACCTGAGGAATATCCAAAAGGTTTTCCATCAATGTGCCATCCCAGGCGTGGCGTGCCACTTCTCGCAGCACTTTATATTTTAAATGTTGTACTTTGGTATCAAATTTTCTCATAAAAACTCCTGTTTAGAAATAACTGATTTTAACGCGTTTGCCCATTTTCTTCAGGCAATCGGACAGTTCCACAACCAAATTCATTTTAATGTTAAAGTTAATGGGCAAATCCGGATTCTGATGGGCAGGGTTGATGGCACGACCTACAAAAAAGTTAATGTCGGTGGCCTCTTCAAACAACAACTGACAGATCAGAGAAGCCCCATCTCGCTTGCGGCTCCATTCACTGTAAGTATCGTTATCTAAAATATAGTCCTCTGCATAACTGAGCACCTTGTTGATGGTGATAACGCCTTCCGTTACCAGTTCAACACCCTCCAGCTTTGCAATAGGCGGAATTTCAGGGTCTTCAAACTTCAGAGTTGGCTGCAGAGGCTTACCTAAATATTGCGCCGCAATGGTAGAGGTTGTGCCGCCGCAGATAATGTGCTTACCCTCTTTTGAGAAGAAGAGTGACATCATTCTATCGCAATCATCGCGATTCGCAGGCGGACCGAACAGAAGATTCATCGGCTCGCGCTTTCTGATACGAACAACGCAGGCCGTTGCATCGTCACCCGGCTCTCCGCCATAAAGTTTGAAACATTCATTCACCAAAATGGTGGACAAAGTCTTTGCTGTATAGCCCGCAGGGATAACCGCCTCTAAGAAAGAGATAATATCTTTTCTCTCCCAGCCGAAGTTATAGACTCTGCCGATGCCAGCATGAGGACAACCGTCACTCATAGCAACAAAAATATCGTTTTCTTCCAGGCGAATCAGCGAGCGGTACATTTTCTTGCCGCCGATGGACATTTCTGTTTTTTCATATTCATAATTTTTGCCGCCGCGAATCAGAATCACGTGAGGATTATCATACTGAATCAGTTCGGCAGTTTCGTTATCAATCAAATGGATAATGGTAAAAGTGGAATACGCCACGCCGCGAACGGAACAAATGGGGAGCGTTGCCGCAATGGTTTCAACGCAGTCTTCAACAGGCAGACCCTCAGACATCATTGTAGAGATGATTTTAGAGGTTAAAGTTGACAGAATGCTGGCTTTAACGCCACTGCCGAGCCCGTCTGCAAGCACGATAACGGTGGAGTTTTCACCCTGCTCCACAACGTCAACATGGTCACCGCAAAGTTGTTCGCCAACGTGGTTTATGCTTTTATATCCAATGTCTGCGCATAAATTATTCATCGGCAATCGACTCCTTCAGTTTAGACAGCGCAATCTTTGTTTCTGCGGCGGTTTCGCCCAAGAGGGATGCAATTTCCTGTACGATTCGCATCTGCTTTTCAACCACTTTATCAGCGGTTTCAATGGTTCTGCGGCTCATATCTTCCTTGCGTTCACGTGCCAGTTCTTCCTCTGTTACGTCACGCATAATGCAAATGAGCAAACGATATCCGCTGTCATACACAACGGTTTGCTCTACATATTTTTTATATTCAGCCAGATAAACTCTCTGGTTTTTCACTTCCTTACCTGTCTGCAACACATCCACAAACACAGCAGGATCCAGCACACGAACCACCAGATCGCCCAAAATATCAGAACTGCTTCTGAGGTTTAAAATATCGCAAGCGGCAGTGTTAATCTGCTGAACTTCTAAGTTTTCATTTAAAACAATGATGCCATTGGGCGTGTTGTTAACAATGTTATCGGAGAAGTTTTCTGCCTTTTCTTTTAAGAACGGCAGACACATAGAGATTTCTGCCTTACCCTGATAAATGGCAACCGCTTTATCGCGGCAGGTGTTATAACCGCAGGAACCGCAGTTTAACTCATCCTCGGGCTTGGTTTTACCCATCTGGCGCAGAATGTCAATAACATCGCGTTCAGAAGGTCTCTGCTGTGTGTTGGGCAGGAAACCGAAACTTTTCTTTAAGGTCAGAGAATCGGGCTGCTCAACGCCAAAATCCTTTTCACCTGCATAAGTGGCAACAGAGATATAGTCGCGAACGGGAGAACGGTGATATTTTTCCATAACGGGACCACCTACACAACTACCTGCACAGGCAGACATTTCAATAAAGCAGTTATGAATTTTACCGTTTTCAATATCCTGCAGGGCCGCAATACAGTTTTCAACACCATCTAACGCTAAATATGTATAGTTTTCTTCTTTTTCCGTATCCATGGTTTTAATCACGCCACCTGTGGTGGGGAAAAAGCGAGCACGACTTTCTTTAATATCATCTTTTTCCTGAGAAAGTTCAATATTTTCTTCCTTCAGCATCTGGGTTAATTCTTCAAAAGTCATAACCGCATCAACGATGCCTTCATAACGGTTGGCTTCATCCTTCTTCGCTACACAAGGACCAACAAAGACCGTTTTAGCACCCGGATAACGCTTTTTCATATCCTGACAATGTGCCTGCATAGGTGAAAGCACATCCGCTAAGCAAGAAAGCAAACCGGGGTAATATTTCTGAATCAAAAGGTTAATGGAATGACAGCAGGAGGAAATCAACACATCGGGTTTATCCTCTGCTAAAATCCGTTCATATTCTTTTTTAACGATGGTGGCACCGATGGCGGTTTCTTCAACGCCTGCAAAACCCAGTTTCATTAAAGCTTCACGCATAGCGTTGATGCCCACACCATCATAGTTTGCAACAAAAGAGGGCGCCAAACTCACATAAACAGGCGCTTCATCTAAAAGCAGAACCTTAACTTTCTCGGTTGCATCCACAATCTCTTTTGCATTCTGGGGACAAACAACAAAACACTGACCGCATAAAATACATTCCCGTTCCACAATATGCGCCTGATTGGCAGAAAAACGGATGGATTTAACGGGACAATGTCTGATACATTTATAGCAGTTTTTACAGTTGGATTTTTTTAATGTAAGGCAATTTGTTACACTCATTTTTTCACATCCCTTAGCAATTTGCTAAAACTTCTTTTTCAAAAAATGCCTGCACTTCATCGGGAGAAACAGAATGAAAAGCACCGTCAACCTGCACACAAACACCTTTTTGGCATTCGCCCAAACAGAATGTGCCACCCAGTTCAACTTTTTCTTCCAAATGATGCTCTTTAATTAATTCCTGCAGTTTTTCAACTACAAAGCGAGACCCTTTAACATGGCAAGAACTTCCGATACAAACTGTGAGTTTCATATTTCGTCCTCCAAATTATTTCTTCATATTGGCTAAATGTTCTGCGTGAGTCACAGCAAAATGATGTTTCCCGTCAGAACCCATCACAAAGAACATATAGTTTGTTTTTTCAGGGTAAAGCGCCGCCTCAATGGCTTCAAGACCCGGTGAGGCAATAGGACCTTTGGGCAGTCCCGGATTAATATATGTGTTATATGGTGACTGGATTTTCGTATCCGCAATGGAAAGCACTGCTTTTCTATCCTTTAAAATATATTGCACCGTAGCGCAGGATTCTAAGAACGGATACTCGCTGTCTTTCAGGCGGTTATGGAACACGCCTGCCACCAGTTTTCTGTCTCCATCGCCTTTGGCTTCTCTTTCAATCACAGAAGCCAGCGTGATAATCTCATCATCACTCATTGAAAGTTCTTTGGCGCGGGCACGGAATTTTTCTGTGTAAACTTCATCGAAACGGGATAGCATGGCGCGGAGGATGCCCTCTTCCCCTGCACTTTTGCTGAACATATATGTATCAGGGAACAGATAGCCTTCCAATCGGTTTTCACGCTTGGGAATATCTTTTAAAAACCAATAGTCAAAGGCAGCGTTTTCAACAAGATCATAAAAACGCTCTCTGTTGATGAGCCCTGCTTCTTCCAATGTATCGGCAATCTGGCGGAGTTCATAACCCTCAGGAATGGTCACGCGTACCTGATCTGCCGCATCGTTAGAATGTTTCAGCGCTTCAAACAATGCTTTATAGCCCGCATTTTTTTGGAGCACGTAAGTGCCCTGCTGATACTCGCCATCGTGACCGCCGAGTTTTGAAAAAACGCGGAACCAAAATGGCTTATCAATAATATCATTATCTCGGAGCAATGCGGCAATGGTTTTTGTTCCGCTTCCCGCTTCGATAGTGACCTGCACGGTGTCCCCGCCGATTTTACCGCGATAGTCAGAAATCACGGAAAAACCGTAAGACACAAACAGCAGGATAACCAGCAGAATTAACAATCTGCGGGAATCTTTCTTTCTCATTCGTTTGACCATAAGGCCTCCTCATCGCCGAAGCGATTTACAATTTAAGATTCGGTACAGCATTTAAGCGACTATCCGCAAAAATACCCTTTTGATATAAATAATATCCGGCACAGCCAATCATAGCCGCGTTATCGGTACAAAGCACAAGGGGCGGATAGTAAAGGCTGATATTTGTGCCGGAGATGTCATCTTCAAAACCTTTTCTGAGCGCACCGTTGGCACTAACGCCGCCTGCGATGGTGACTTTGTTACATCCTTTTTCACGTGCCGCGAGCAAGGTGTGACCCACCAGGGCTTCCACAACAGCCGCCTGGAACGATGCGGCTAAATCTGCCTTGCAGATTTCTTCACCCTTTTGCTCTTGTTTATGTACATAGTTAATCACAGCGGTTTTCACGCCGCTGAAACTAAAGTCATAGCAACCTTCATCAAAGCTGACGCGGGGGAATGTAATGGCGGTAGGATCGCCCTCGCTTGCCATCTTCTCCACTTTCGGTCCGCCGGGATATCCAAGCCCCAGCACACGGGCAATTTTATCAAAGGCCTCGCCCGCCGCATCGTCACGGGTTCTGCCCAAAATTTCAAATTCAGTATAATCTTTAACGTAAACAATATGGCTATGACCGCCTGATGCCACAAGGCACACAAACGGCGGCTCAAGGTCAGGATGGGCAATGTAGTTTGCCGCAATGTGACCGTGAATGTGGTTCACGCCGATAAGTGGCAGATTTTTAGCAGAAGCCATAGCCTTTGCCGCAGAAACACCTGTTAAAAGTGCGCCCACAAGACCGGGACCATAGGTTACCGCAATGGCAGATAAGTCATCAAAACCGCATCCTGCCTCAGAAAGCGCCTTATCTACCACGCCGGGCAGATTCAGCACGTGATTACGGGATGCAATTTCGGGTACAACGCCGCCGAAACGCTCATGTATAGGAATCTGCGATGAAATAATGTTGGATAAAACCGTGCGACCATCCCGCAGTACCGCCGCCGCTGTTTCATCACAGGAAGATTCAATTGCCAAAATCAAGTTACTCACGTTCTGTCTCTCCTTTGTTCTCACCTGAGAACTCATTCAAAAATAAAGTCATTAAAACAGCGTCTTCTTTGCCTTCGTAATAGTTTTTACGCAGGCCCACCGTTTCAAAGCCCATTTTTTCATATAAATTTCGTGCCGCCACGTTGCCCCGACGCACTTCTAATGTCATAGCCGCAAGATGATGCTCGCGGGCATAGTTTTTAAAAAACGAAATCAGGGATTCGGCTAGCCCTTTTCGTCTGTAATCAGGGTGTACTGCCACATTGGTAATCTGCCCCTCATCCGCCACGTACCACATACCCATATAGGCAATAGGCGTTTCGCCATCTAACAACAGACGGTACACCGTGGTTTCGTTATTCAGTTCGCCCTGAAACATCGCCATAGACCAGGGATGTTCAAAGCAACTTTCCTCCAGCCGAACAAGACCGGTCAGCAGGCTCTCTGTTAAAGGTACCATCTGATACTTCATATGTATCTCCCTTTCGGCGCTATATCCGCTCTACCCGTGTTGTCACGCTGTCTGACACAACACGTCCGCCTGCGGCTTTGAGCATACGGTTTTTAAGAGCTGGCACAATACCGCCTTTATCTTCGGGCAAGCCTGCCACAATCACCTGAGCGCCCTCATCATCCATTCTCCGCAGAGCGTCAAACAGAGCGTGAGCATAGGTTTCGGCACTTTCGCCACAATCGATGATAACATCCGCCGCAAAATCGTTATTGCCGCAGCACAAAACACCTGTTTTTTTGCCGTTCTTCTTTTCGGCATCCAAAAGTGCCTGCATCTTACCTTCAAAACCATGCTCCACCAAAATCAGTTCCGCTTTGGGTGCATAGTGACGGTATTTCATACCAGGGCTTTTGGGTGCTTTCGTGCTGTCTTTTAAAGCAGGCTCGTAAGCCACTTCGCCTAAAACAGCTTTCAGGTCTTCAAGGCTCACGCCACCGGGGCGCAGAATCTGAGGCACTGCGCTTGTCATATCCAGCACGGTGGATTCAAGACCCACGCGAGAAGCACCACCATCAATAATGTAGTCCACCCTGCCCGTTAAATCGGCAATCACGTGGCTTGCCTTGGTGGTACTGGGGCTACCCGATAAGTTGGCACTGGGTGCCGCCACGGGCACACCGCTCTTTTCAATCAGAGAGAGCGCCACGGGATGCTCGGGCATACGAACCGCAACGGTGTTTAGCCCTGCTGTAACCCGCATGGACACAGTATCTGCTTTTTCAAAAATAATGGTCAGAGGTCCGGGCCAAAATGCATCCATCAGTTTTTCCACTTGTTCAGGAATCTCTTTAACGATGCCGGAAAGCATCTCACGATTTGCAATATGTACAATCAGGGGATTATCCTGCGGGCGACCCTTGGCCACAAAAATGTTTGAAACAGCTTCATCGCACAAAGCATTTGCACCTAAACCGTAGACCGTTTCCGTGGGAAACGCCACCAGTTTACCTGTAGCCAGCGCCTCTGCCGCTTCATTTAAAACAGAAAAATCGTTTTCAATTTTAATAACCTTTGTCATGATTTTTCATCCTTACTTAGACGGAAATAACAGGCAACTAATATAGTTACCTGTTATTTTTCTTACAGACTGAGAATGGCCGCCATATCCATAATATCGTTATCCATTCGTTTTTCCATGGCCAGACCTTCTAAGATGTCATAGTCAACAATTTTCTTATCCTTGATGGCAACAACGCGATTGCCTCTGTTTGCGTGCAAAAGTTCCACCGCGTGAATACCCATACGGCTGGCCAGCATTCTGTCATTAACCGTGGGGCTACCGCCGCGCTGAATGTGACCTAAGATGGTTGCACGGGTTTCGATGCCCGTGATTTCCTCGATTTTCTGTGCCATTTCCACAGAACCGCCAACACCTTCTGCCACAACAATCAAGTTGTTTTCCTTGCCGCGTTTTTTACCATCCATAATTTTTTTGATAATGTCCTTATCAAAATCATAGGGTTTTTCGGGGATAATCGCCGCTTCTGCACCGCAGGCAATCGCAACATAAGTGGCAATGTAACCTGCGCCGCGTCCCATAACTTCAATCACAGAGCAACGCTCGTGGGACTGAGCGGTATCTCTGATTTTATCCAGCGCATCTTTAACGGTGTTGAGCGCTGTATCAAAACCGATGGTGGTATCGGTACAAGCAATGTCGTTATCGATAGTACCGGGAATGCCAACTGTGGGCAGACCGGCAAGAGATAAGTCACGGGCGCCACGGAATGAACCGTCACCGCCGATAACAACTAAACCTTCAATGCCCATACTTTTAGCAATCTCTACGCCCTTTTTAACCCCTGCTTCCTCACGGAATTCAGGACAGCGGGAAGACTGCAAAATGGTACCGCCACGATGCAAAATATCGGACACGCTACGGGCATTCATCTCGTGTACCATACCCTTCAACAAACCGGCATAACCTTTTTGGATACCGTATACTTCCATTCCTTTGGTCAGACCCATACGAACAACCGCACGGATTGCCGCATTCATACCCGGCGCATCGCCGCCGCTGGTCAAAACACCGATTCTCTTCATAGCGTTTACCCCTTTCTTTTATAACGCCTGTTCAATGATAATATCGTGCGCCTGGGAAAGTTCTGCCTCGGGCACTAAAATTTCGTAACAGCCAAACTGGTCGTTGCCGCTCTGGCTGGCACTGTGCACCTTAACGGGCAGACCTGCTTCCTGCAGGAGCGTTCTGATTTTTTCTGCTGATTCTTTACTTTGCGTGATATAAACAACCATCCACATAGAAAGTTCCTCCCGATTAGTTTTTCAAATTCGGCTCGAGCTATTCAGCAATCAGTCATTCTTTTTGGTTTTAATTTCTTCTAAGAGCATTTCTGCAAATGCTTCTTTGGTCATTGCGCCCATATCAGCCGCACGACGAGCACGAACGGAAACAGTGCCTTCTTCCACTTCCTTACCGCCGATAACCAGCATATAAGGCACTTTGCTAACCTGTGCTTCACGAATCTTATAACCGATTTTTTCGTTACGTGTATCTACTTCTACGCGCACGCCATTGTCACGGAGCAACTGGCAAACTTCTTTTGCATAGTCGTGATGTGCATCGGCGATGGGCAGAATTTTAACCTGTGTGGGCGCCAGCCATGTGGGCAGTGCGCCTGCATATTTTTCAAGCAGCAGAGCCAGAGTTCTTTCGTAGCAGCCGATAGAAGTTCTGTGGATAACGTAGGGATATTTTTTGCTACCGTCGGAATCCACATATTCCATACCGAAACGTTCTGCCAGCTGGAAGTCAATCTGAACGGTAACCAAAGTATCTTCTTTGCCGTGAACGTTCTTAATCTGAATGTCAAGTTTCGGACCATAGAAAGCTGCTTCGCCTTCTTCTTCGGTATAGTTAATCTGCAGGTCGTCTAAAATTTCTTTCATACGTGCCTGAACATTTTCCCATTCTTCGGTGGAGCCGATGTATTTTTCCTTGTTGTTGGGATCCCATTTGGAGAAACGGTAAGAAACATCGTCACCGAGGCCCAAGGTTGTCAGCATATATTTTGCCAGTTCAACACAGCCCGCAAATTCTGCTTCCAGCTGGTCGGGAGTACAAGCCAAGTGACCTTCGGAAATCGTGAACTGACGAACACGAATGAGACCGTGCATTTCGCCGGACGCTTCGTTACGGAACAAGGTAGAAGTTTCTGCATAACGCAGAGGCAGATCACGGTAAGAACGCATTTCGGTCAGATATGCCTGGAACTGGAAAGGACAGGTCATAGGACGCAGAGCGAACACTTCGCCCTCAGCATCGGGATCACCCATAACAAACATACCGTCTCTGTAATGATCCCAGTGACCGGAAATTTTGTACAGGTCACTTTTTGCCATAAAGGGAGTCTTAGTTAAGAGATAGCCCCTCTTTTCTTCTTCATCTTCAACAAAACGCTGCATCAGCTGGATAACACGTGCACCCTTGGGAAGCAGAATGGGCAGACCCTGACCAATCACTTCGGAGGTGGTAAAGTAACCTAGTTCACGACCGATTTTGTTATGGTCACGTCTTTTTGCTTCTTCAATGGCTTCTAAATGCGCTTCAAGGTCTGCCTTTTTGGGGAAAGCAGTACCGTAAATACGCTGGAGCATTTTGTTCTTTTCACTACCGCGCCAGTAAGCACCTGCTACCTGAGTCAGTTTAAATGCTTTAACTGCGCCGGTTGCGCGCAGGTGAGGACCTGCGCAAAGATCGGTAAATTCACCCTGTTTGTAGAAAGAGATTTCTTCGCCTTCCGGCAGTTCTTCAATCAGTTCTTTTTTGTAGGGTTCTTCTTTTTCTTCAAAGTATTTGATGGCATCAGCGCGGCTCATAGTAAAGCGCTCGATAGCCAGATCTTCTTTTGCGATTTTGCGCATTTCTTCTTCCAGTTTTTCCAAAACATCAGCTGTGAAAGAAATTTCGCAATCAATGTCGTAATAAAAACCATTTTCAATGGCAGGACCAATGGCCAGTTTTGCCTGAGGGTACAGACGTTTGATTGCCTGCGCCAGAATGTGAGATGCGGTATGACGGAACACGTCTTTACCCTTCTGCGCGTCAAATGTCAGAAAGTTAACTGCGCAGTCGCTATCAATCACTTTCGCCAGTTCAACCACTTCGCCATCCACTTCAGCAGCCAAAGCCGCTCTCTGCAGACCACCGGAAATATCGCCCGCTAAATCATAGAGGGATTTCGGTGCTTCTACCGGCAATTTGCTGCCATCCTTTAATGTAACCTGAAACATAATTCGTTCCTCCTATTCAAATTCCTTTGTAACGTCACGGGCCTCTGTCTTCGCGTAATCAAATGCGAAAACGCTCTTGCCAATGGTTACAAATCGGATTTGTTTATATAAATTAACCGGTTTTTCTCCGGCATAATCCGCAAAATAAAGTGCCACTCTCTCGGGCTTTTTTAAAAATTCAAAAGCCTGATTTTTAAGCTTATCACCCTGCTCCATAAAACTTAAAGAGTCTCTGTGGTACAGGCAATAGTCAAAGATAATGGCATAGGTAAACGTTTCATCGTAGCCTTTTTCTTTGCCGAAGAGGTACAGACTTTCATAAAGTGCCTTGTTGCCTTTCGGCTCGCCTTTTTCCCGATAAAAGTTTGCCAGATCATCAAAAAAGTCAAACTCCCGATTTGGATAATGATGTTCAAAAACATATGCCATCGTTTTGTAGAACTTACCGCTGTTATAATATTTCTCCAGCAAATCCTCCACCCTTTTTAAGCGGAGAATATCGGCATAACTCATTGCATCCGAGTGAATGACCTCATAAGGTGGTGCTTCCCAAAAAGCACTTCCCGCAGTTTCTAAATCTGCGCCCTTTAGTTTTTTCAAAAAACCAAGTTGCAGATTGTGCGGCCGTAGCCCAATCACCCGATTGAAGGATTTGATAAAAGTTTCCATTGTGTCTTTCGGGAGACCTGCAATTAAATCAAGGTGCATATGCATATTTTGGTTTTGAGATAACGCGCGGACAACCTCAGAAAGTTTATCAAACGCAGGTCGTCTGTTAATGCGCGTAAGTGTTTCGGGATTCGTGCTCTGCACACCGATTTCCAGTTGAAACATCCCTTTCGGTGCGCTAGCAAGTGCCGCAATCAGTTCTTCTGTCATGGATTCGGCACGAATTTCAAAATGATAAGAGGTGCCGCCGCCCTGCTCTTTAATGGAGTTGATAATGCTAAGAGCACGCTTTGGGTCGGCGTTAAATGTACGGTCAACCAACTTGACCAAGGGGACTTTATGTTTGGCAAAGAAGCAAATGGCTTCTTTAACCTTTTCCACAGACATAAACCGCAGACTGCCCGCTCTGCCCGATAAGCAAAAAGCACATCGGTATGGACAGCCGCGAGAGGTTTCAAAATAAACCAAACGACCTTTTAAAGTTTCCATATCCTCGTCCGTGTAAGGAAACGGTAGGTCATCCATCGCTGCCTCCATTGGCTCGATGGGACTTTTTGTCACGTCGCCGCCCTCTTTGTAATAAAGGCCGGGGACGGTATCAAATGCGCCGCTATGCAGAGCATCTGCCATAGCGCAAACGGAGGGCTCACCTTCGCCGCACCAGATAAAATCAAGATATGTATGTGCCTCAAGGATTCCCTCAGCATCAAAACTTACTTCGGGTCCTGCTAAACCCAAGCGGAAACTATCATCTGCCTTTTTTAAAATTTCACAGGTCCGCAGAACGTGTTCGATATTCCAGATATAGCAGGAGAAGAAAATATCTTTTTTGCCGCTTTCAAAAATCGCGGCGGCAATTTGCTCCGGTCTGTCTGCAATTGTGAACTCACAAAAGGAACATCCGGAATCAATGCGGGACAGATAGCGAATGGCTAAATTACTATGAACATATTTGGCGTTAATGCCCACCAAAAGCATTCGCTTTCACTCCCCATTTCGTTTGTTAAAAAGCGCGGCAGGAGGGTCGCCCCGACTGCCGCGCCAACCCGACTATTCGGTTTTTACCACAGGTTTAATTCGTTCATTGCGTCCTTACGGGACAGATTGATACGACCCTGTCTGTCGATTTCAACAACTTTAACCATTACTTCGTCGCCAACGTTTACTTCGTCTTCAACTTTTTCAACACGATGGTTAGCCAGTTTAGAAATGTGAACCATACCGTCTTTACCGGGCAGGAATTCAACGAAAGCACCAAAAGGCAGAATGTTAACAACTTTGCCTTTGTAGATGGAGCCGATTTCGATGTTGCCGGTTAAGCCCTTGATGATTTCCATTGCTTTGTTAGCCATTGCTTCATCAGCAGTTGCAATGTAAACCTTACCGTCATCTTCGATGTCGATTTTAACGCCGGTTTCAGCAATAATCTTCTGAATGGTCTTACCGCCGGAGCCGATAACGTCACGAATCTTATCAGTGTCGATGGTCATGGTGAAGATTTTCGGAGCGTAAGCAGATAAAGATGCTCTGGGCGCTTCGATGGTCTTTAAGAGAACATCGTCGATAATCTGGAAACGAGCTGCTCTGGTCTGTGCCAGTGCCTGTTTGATAATCTGAGGTGTTAAACCGTCGATTTTGATATCCATCTGAATAGCGGTGATACCTTCTTTGGTACCTGCTACTTTAAAGTCCATATCGCCATAGAAGTCTTCAAGGCCCTGAATGTCAACCATAGTGATGAAACGTTCGCCTTCTGTTACCAGACCAACAGAGATACCTGCAACGGGTGCTTTGATGGGCACGCCTGCATCCATCAGAGCCAGTGTGCTGGCACAAACAGATGCCTGAGAGGTACTACCGTTGGAAGATAATACTTCAGATACCAGACGGATTGCGTAGGGGAATTCGTCCTCAGAGGGAACAACGGGCTCGAGTGCACGTTCAGCCAGCGCACCGTGACCGATTTCACGACGACCGGGACCACGGGAAGGACGAGTTTCACCAACAGAGTAAGAGGGGAAATTGTAATGATGCATGTAGCGTTTCTGGTCATCCAGGTCGATACCGTCTAATGCCTGTGCATCACCCATAGCACCTAAAGTAGCCACAGTCAGAACCTGAGTCTGACCAC
The DNA here is from genome assembly GCA_045652815.1 of Clostridia bacterium. GTDB lineage: Bacteria > Bacillota > Clostridia > UBA1381 > UBA9506 > UMGS755. Next base: position 1,024 of record JAZOLH010000027.1, on the reverse strand, counting down.
GTTTGAACATACCGGAACCGTGAGTTCTGGGCAGCAGGGCAACGTCAGCAGACAGAGGACGGATATCGGTGATACCACGACCGTCAACACGTTTGCCTTCGTCTAAAATCCAACGACGAACGATGGTCTTCTGCAGTTTTTCCATTGCTTCGTAGATAGCGCCGCCATGTTCTTCTTCGGAATATTTGCCTTCAAAGTGAGCATACAGTTCTTGGTAAATCACTTTCAGGTTAGCATCACGAACGGTTTTATCGTCAGTATCGAGAGCCACCTTCAGTTTGTCTTCCGCGAATGCTTTGATGTCTTCATACATTTCGGGGTCAACCACGTGGGGTTCGTAAGCAAATTTTTCTTTACCGATTTCTGCCTGAATGCCGCTGATGAAATCACAAATCTTTTTGATTTCTTCGTGTGCCAGCATGATACCTTCAAACACAACGTCTTCGGAAACTTCCTTAGCGCCTGCTTCGATCATAACAACTTTTTCTTTGGTACCGGCAACGGTTAAATACAGCTGGCTCTTTTCACGCTGTTCTGCTGTGGGGTTGATTACGTGCTTACCATCAACATAACCAACAACAACGCCACCGATGGGGCCACCCCAGGGAATGTCAGAGATACTGATCGCACAGGATGTACCGATCATAGCAGCAACTTCGGGAGAGTTGTCCTGTTCAACAGACATAACAGTGTTAACAACAGAAACGTCGTTACGCAGGTCTTTGGGGAACAGGGGACGGATGGGACGGTCGATAACACGAGACGTTAAGATTGCCTTTTCAGTGGGACGACCTTCACGTTTGATGAAACCGCCGGGGATTTTACCAACAGAGTACAGTTTTTCTTCGTAGTCAACACTTAAGGGGAAGAAATCAATACCTTCTCTGGGTTTTGCAGAAGCGGTTGCGGTAGAAAGGATGCAGGTATCACCGTAGCGAACCATAACAGCGCCGCCTGCCAGTTCTGCAAACTTTCCGGTTTCGATTACCAGCGGTCTGCCCGCCAGTTCGGTTTGGTAGCATTT
>JAZOLH010000026.1:0-5025 GCA_045652815.1 Clostridia bacterium | reverse complement strand
AATACCCGTTCTCATATAAGAAAAGTCGGTTTTGGCAAAGTCGGGATGGTTAAACATCGCAATGAACATAGTGGGAACACCGTTAAAGCAAGTGATATGTTCATCGTTGACACAGGCAAGGGATGACTTAGGTGAGAAATAGGGGATGGGGCACAGTGTACCACCGTGGGTCATCATAGAAGTCATAGAAAGGACCATACCGGAACAGTGGAACATCGGCACCTGAATCATCATACGGTCAGCGGTGGATAAATCCATTCTGTCGCCGATGGTTTTACCGTTGTTCACAATGTTTCTGTGGGTCAGCATAACACCTTTGGGGAAGCCTGTGGTACCGGAGGTGTACTGCATATTACAAACATCATCGGGTTTAACCAAGGATGCACGTCTGCGCACTTCCGCAGGGGGAATCATTTCTGCGCGAGAGAGCATCTGTTCCCAAGTTAAGCAACCTGCCATAGAAAAGCCAACGGTAACAACGTTACGCAGGAAGGGCAGGTTCTTGGAATAGAGGGGTTTGCCCGGTGTCAGGGTGGCAAGTTCGGGGCAGAGTTCTTCGATGATTTCTTTGTAGTTAATGTCTTTGCAGTCTTCAATCATCACCAGAGTATGAGTATCGGACTGCTTTAAGAGATATTCAATTTCGTGGATTTTGTAGGCAGTGTTAACGGTGACTAAAACCGCACCGATTTTAGTGGTTGCCCAGAAGGTGATATACCAAGCGGGGACGTTGGTGGCCCAAACAGCCACGTGGTCACCGGCTTTAACGCCTAAGGAAATCAGGGCTGCAGCACATTCATCCACATCACGACGGAACTGTTCATAAGTTCTGGTGTAATCCAGTGTGGGATAGCGGAAGGCATATTGGTCGGGATATTTTTCCACCATCTTATCTAAAACGTCGGAGAAAGTGGCATCAATAACGTCATACTTTTTCCAAACAAATGTACCGGATTTATCACGGTTATAATAGGTTTTTTCGTAAGATTTTTTCTGGCGGCGAAGAGAAGAAATGTAGTTTGCAAAGTGGGTGAGCACAATGTCAGCATCGTTGATTTCTTCGTTCCAAGCGGCGCAGATAAAACCGTCAAAGTTCAGGGATGACAGAGCATTTAACAGTTTCTGAACATCCAGTTCGCCTTCACCGATTAACACGGTTTTACCGTCTTTCATATCGCCGAGGCGGACATATTTAATGTAAGCACCTAAGGTTTTAATGGTGGTTTCAGCGGTTTCGTTTTCGCCAAAGTAAGTGCCACGAACGTTCCAGGAAGCGCCGATGGCAGCAGAGGAGAAGAAGTTGATGATATCAATCACTTTCTCGGTGTTGGCAAGGTAGCCAACGGTTTCGAATAAAATGCCAACATCGGTATTTTCAGCACGCAAAATGGCTTCTGCGAGTTTTTCGCGGAGCACATCAAAGGCTGTTTCTTCTTCCACGCGGACAATGACATAGGGAATGGAAGCACTGGCCGCCATATCCACATATTTTGCTAAAATCTCGCCCGTCATATCTTCGCTTTCCACGGGTGCGGGCACTCGCAGAGCAGAAAGGGACAGATTGCGATTTAACAATTTCCTCTTGGCATCAGCAATGCGGTCACGACGCAGAATACTGTCGTGATGATTTTGACGCTCAAAGAGGGCATCATAAATCTCGAAACCTGCAAAACCGTAGTCATAGGCATAACGACAGGTATCTAAGAATGAAGAACGGGAAACGTTCTTGGTTGAAAAAACGATTTTCAATGTTATGCCTCCTCGAATACGATTTTGTTTAAAGCATTCACGTAGGCTCTGATGCTGGCGGCAACAATGTCGGTGGAGATACCGTTGCCGGAGTAGAGCTTACCGTTGTTGCGGAGTCTAACCAGAGCAGAACCCAACGCTTCTTTACCTTCGGTTACGGAAGTTACCTGAAAATCATCCAGTTCGTAGTGGTAACCAATGCACTGTTCAATGGCACGGAAAGCAGAGTCGATAGGACCGTCACCTGTGCTGACACCGCAGATGATATCGTCGCCGGTTTTTAATGTCACCTGAGACATAGAACCGGTTAAATTGCTGGAGTTTGTTGTATAACTTTCCAGATGGTAAGTAGAGGGCGCCTGCATAGCGGAACTTGCAATCAAGGCTTCCAGTTCCTTAGCGCCAACTGCATCTTTCTTTTCGCAAACCTGCAGAAGAGCTTTATGCACGTTGCCGCAATCTGCATCGGACAGGTCATAACCCAAAAGGCCTGCGGCCTGTGCTACCTGACTGATGGTGCTATCGCTATCTAACAGGATTTTCTTCTTTTCGCTGACTTCTTTGGTGTCATAATCTTCGTGGCTGATGGACGCGAGTAAGTCATCAATGCTGGCGTGGATTTTGGTGTTCTTTAAGGCTGTTTCTGCACCGATCTGCGCACCGCAAGCAGCGAGAGCATCGGAGATTTTGCCTGCCTCTAAAATGTCCTTACCTGCCATAGCGCATTTTAAACCGTCAGCGCCGGCAGAGATAGCGGCAATGGCAGAAGCCACAGCCATGGAAATACGGTCGGATACCTGCACATAAACAGGCACATCGGTTGCCGCTTTCGCGGTTTCAACCAAAGCGGCGATTTCGCTGGGCAGAGAAATACCTGCATCGTCACAGAGAGTGATGATGGTTGCGCCTTTTTCGGTAGCCTCTTTCACAGCGGTGATTAAAAAGTCGTTATCGGCACGGGTGGCATCGAGAGCGGCAAATTCTACATCATCGCAGAATGCTTTTGCGGCCTCAACCAGTTCACCGATTTTAGCGAGCATTTTATCTGCCTTAACGTGATATGTATATTCCATCTGCACAGTGGAAACAGGCAGTTCAACCTGCAGACGAGGATGCTTTGCGTCTTTGATGCATTCCCAGGCATTCTCTACATCTTCCTTGGTGAAGCCAACGGGAATGGCGAGAGTTGCATTTTGAATATTCTGAGCAATGGTTTTATCAATGATGGCATCTTCCCTTAGGTTTTTAACGGGTGCCAGTTCAACAGCATTTGCGCCAAGACTGTCTGCGCAAGCGGCAATGGCTGTTTTTTCGCGGAATAGGAGCGCAAGCTGTCTGTCCTGCGAAAGTTTTTTCAGCGTGATGTCGGTCATGTTGATTTTCTTCATTTTTAAAACCTCTTTTCGATCATTTTATATAGTAAGAAATAGAGTAAACAACAAAAACACGTTTCCATCTCCTTGGTGTTTGCAAAGAGACGAAAACGTTACTAAACAAAGTTTCCGCGGTACCACTCTTTTTCATCCCTCAGGATGCCCTTAGATGCCATCACATCTTAACTCTGTTACGGGAGTTCCCGTCTGCCATTACTGAAAGGTTCACGGCAGCCGCTCCGCGGTCAGTTCGGTGAGCGTTTCCCAATGCCTTGCAGCAACCGGCATCTCTCTTTAGGCGAAACATCTTACTTACTAGTCCGCTTCACAGCGTTTTAATATGGAAAATATTTTACCATATTAATTGTACTTTGTCAATCGTTTTTTACGATTTTATTTGTTAGTGCACCAAACGGATGCGGTGGTGCAGATTTTCGATGACGATTTTATCCTGACTGTTGGCTTTTTCGCCATCTAACGCCCAAGTCAGTTTGCCTTTTGCTTGCACCGTTACACGCTTGCCGCTACGGAAGGTAATCATGCCGCAATCGTAGGTTTGGTTTTTAAGGGACATAAGGCATTCACCCATTTCCTGAAAGTCTTTGGGGGCGCGGATTAGCAGAATTTCAAACAATCCGTCAGACATATCCACAAGGTCTGAGCGCAGGGTTAAAATACCGCCCACACTGGTGGAATTGCAAACCGCACCGAAGAGGTAATCATCTTCAAAAGTTTCATCGTCAATTTCTATGCAAAGGTGCTCTTTGCGAATGTTGGAAAGCTCCTGAATACCATCTAAAATGTAAGCCATGTAGCCCAGAGAGTTTTTAATGTTCTGGGGGGTGGCATAACTGGTTTTAGTGAAGGCACCAAAGGATGCCACATAGGAAAAATAGCGGTCGCCGAATTTACCGATATCAAAGATTTCTTCCTGACCGTTTACGATTTGTTCTGCGGCGGTTATCACATTGTGTGACAGATGGAGAGAACCGGCAAAATCGTTGGTTGAGCCGGCGGGAATATAGCCCAAAGGCACATCGAGTTTTGCCTCGATGATACCTGTGATGGTTTCGTTTAATGTACCGTCGCCACCGGAGCAAACAATCAAATCTGCCTTTTTGCCAAATTTTTTAACAGCTTCTGTGGCATCGCCCTGACAGGTGGTGATATACACGTGGGTATCAAACTCTGCCTTGTTAAAAACAGAGATGATATCAGAGAGGTTTTTGGTTGCTTTTTTTGTGCCTGCGGCGGGGTTTACAATCAGCAAAAGATGTTTCATAACATGCACTCCTTTTTGCGCAAACCATATCAAAAAATGACGAATAAAAAGAAAAAACAGCAGGATTTTTAAAATCCTGCCGTTTGGTCGGGATAACAGGATTTGAACCTGCGGCCTCATCGTCCCGAACGATGCGCGCTACCAAGCTGCGCTATATCCCGTTCTTAAAACCTAATGGGGTTCGATTCCCCGCGGCTTAAGCAAAATAAAAAGCCCAACCTTGTGAGCGGGCTTTGACTCCCGACAATCGGGAAATATGGTGGAGGGAGATGGATTCGAACCATCGAAGTCGAAGACAACAGATTTACAGTCTGCCCCCTTTGGCCACTCGGGAACCCCTCCATAGCACTTTCAAAGTTGCTTTTTCGCAACCGACTATGATAGTATAACACAGTTTTTACCCTTTGTCAATCATTTTTTTAAAAATATTTTGAGAATTTTCTGCAAAATAAAAAAGAAACAGACAGGGCGAGATTTCCCTGTCTGTTTCGGGCTTTCGGGCTTAGCCGCAACAGTTATTATGCTTGTGATCAATCACTTCGGGATGACAGTTTTCGCGGGCAGGGGGAAAGAATTCGTCAAAGGGGAATTCAATTTTTTCAAACAGTTCGCAGGGGGAGT
>JAZOLH010000025.1:0-5985 GCA_045652815.1 Clostridia bacterium | reverse complement strand
AGCCAGAGTGAATTTCTTATTTTCTTCGTCCATGTTGATTTCGCCACAACCGGATACACAGCAGGTACACATACCACGAGCAACAACGGCTGCGTGAGAGGTCATACCACCACGAACAGTTAAGATACCCTGAGCGGCTTTCATACCTTCGATATCTTCGGGAGAGGTTTCCAGACGAACCAGAACAACCTTTTCACCGCGAGCATCCCATTCTTTAGCGTCTTCAGCAGTAAATACAACTTTACCGCAAGCAGCACCGGGAGATGCGCCCAGACCTTTACCCATGGGAGTTGCAGCTTTCAGAGCAGCAGCATCAAACTGGGGATGCAGCAGTGTATCTAAGTTTCTGGGGTCGATCATAGCAACTGCTTTCTTTTCGTCGATCATACCCTCATCAACTAAATCGCAAGCGATTTTCAGAGCCGCTTTAGCGGTTCTCTTACCGTTACGGGTCTGCAGCATGTAGAGTTTACCGTGTTCAACAGTAAATTCCATATCCTGCATATCTCTGTAATGGTCTTCCAAAATTGCGCAAACTTCGTAGAAGTGTGCAAAAGCTTCGGGGAATTTGTTTGCCATTTCAGCAATAGGCATAGGTGTACGAACACCTGCTACAGCGTCTTCACCCTCAGCGTTGGTTAAGAACTCACCCATCAGGCCTTTGTCACCTGTTGCAGGGTCACGGGTAAATGCAACACCGGTACCACAGTCATCACCCATGTTACCGAATGCCATCATCTGTACGTTAACAGCGGTACCCCAAGAATAAGGGATATCGTTATCACGACGATATACGTTTGCACGGGGGTTATCCCAAGAACGGAATACAGCTTCAACAGCACCCATCAGCTGTTCAACGGGGTCAGACGGGAAGTCTTTACCGATTTTTGCTTTATATTCATCTTTGAATTTGCCTGCCAGCTCTTTCAGGTCGTCAGCAGTCAGTTCAACGTCCTGAGTTACGCCTTTAGCTTCTTTCATTTCATCGATGAGTTCTTCGAAGTATTTCTTACCAACTTCCATAACAACGTCAGAATACATCTGGATGAAACGACGATAGCAGTCGTAAGCCCAACGGGGGTTGCCGGATTCAGTTGCCATGTATTCAACAACTTCTTCGTTTAAACCCAGGTTTAAGATGGTGTCCATCATACCGGGCATAGATGCTCTAGCACCGGAACGAACAGAAACCAGCAGGGGGTTGGTCTTGTCACCGAATTTTTTGCCGCAGACAGCTTCCATCTTAGTGATGTTAGCCATGATTTCGGCTTTAATTTCATCGCTGATTTTGCGACCGTCTTCATAGTACTGTGTACATGCTTCAGTAGAAACAGTGAAACCCTGAGGAACAGGCAGACCAATTTTGGTCATTTCTGCCAGGTTAGCACCTTTACCGCCAAGCAGTTCGCGCATAGAAGCGTCGCCTTCGCTAAACAGATAAACATACTTTTTGCTCATTTGTTTTCCCTCCTATAAAATTAACACATAAAAATTAACATATGCAATCTAAATTATTTTACCATATAATTCTGGTTTTGTAAATGATATTTTTGAAAAATCGAGAATTTTGTATATTTCTTTTTGAAAAGATTACTTTTTATCGATAATCTTATGCAGAATGTATGAAAAACAAAAAAACCCGACTTCTCCATCAAGGAAAAATCGGGTTTAATTTTTAAATCAATTAGATAACGCCATATGCCATCATAGCATCTGCAACCTTTTTGAAGCCGGCAATGTTAGCACCTGCAACCAGGTTGCCTTCCATACCGTATTCTTTTGCAGCAGCACTTGCGTTGTAGTAGATGTTAACCATAATGTCTTTCAGTTTTGCATCAACTTCTTCAAAAGTCCAGCTGTAACGCATGGAGTTCTGGCACATTTCCAGAGCAGAAGTTGCTACGCCACCTGCATTTGCAGCTTTAGCGGGACCAAACAGAAGTCCATTTTCCTGGAAGATTTTGATAGCTTTCTGAGTGGAAGGCATGTTAGCACCCTCACCTACTGCATAGCAGCCATTGTCAACCAGTTTCTGTGCGCTTACATCATCGATTTCATTCTGAGTAGCACAAGGCAGAGCGATATCACATTTAACGCCCCAAACGCCACTGCAACCTTCGGTATAAACAGCGTTGGTACGAGTTTTAACATATTCGCTGATACGAGCTCTGTCAACCAGTTTAATCTGTTTAACCAGGTCTAAATCGATACCGTCTGCATCGTAAACATAACCGTTAGAGTCACTCATGGTAACAACTTTAGCACCCATGCTCATTGCCTTTTCTGCTGCGAAAATAGCAACGTTACCGGAACCAGAGATAACAACAGTTGCACCTTCGAAGGATTTACCGTTGTTAACGAGCATTTCGTTTACAAAGTAGCAAAGACCATAACCAGTTGCTTCGGTACGAGCCAAGCTACCACCATATGCCAGACCTTTACCGGTTAAAACGCCAACAGTTTCGTTAGCGAGGCGTTTATACTGGCCATACATATAACCGATTTCACGTGCGCCAACACCGATATCACCTGCAGGAACGTCGGTATCGGGACCGTTGTGGCGATACAGTTCAGTCATAAATCTCTGGCAGAAACGCATGATTTCACCATCGGATTTACCCTTGGGATCAAAGTCACTACCACCCTTGCCGCCGCCGATGGGCAGACCTGTTAATGAGTTTTTGAAAATCTGTTCAAAGCCTAAGAATTTGATGATACCTTCGTTAACGGAAGGATGCAGACGCAGACCGCCTTTATAAGGGCCGATTGCGCTGTTATACTGGATTCTGTAACCACGGTTAACCTGAGTCTTGCCGGAGTCGTCAACCCAAGATACACGGAATTTTACGATTCTTTCGGGTTCAACCAGCATTTCGAAAAGACCTGCTTTTTCATAAGCGGGGTTCTTTTCAACAACGGGTTCCAAAGATTCTAAAACTTCGGAAACTGCCTGATGGAACTCGGGTTCGTTTGCATTTCTTTTAACAACGTCTTCCATGACGCGAAGTAAATATGGATTCTTTAATGCCATTTCGTTCACACTCCTTGAATATAACTCAATATAATGCACTTATTATATAACAAAATGAATCTTTAGTCAACGAAAATTTCATTTAATGTGTGCAAAATGCTAAATTTTGGCGTTAAAAACATAAAATAGTAAACAATTGTAAGTTTTTTATGCAAATTTTATAAAAAAGAAACTGCGGTAGCAGGTCACTCCCCTGCCACCGCAGTTTTAACATATGCTTATTCAGATTAATGAGTAGACAAAATCATGATAGATGCCGCTTCGAAAACGCCAACGTTTTCAGCACCGGTGATTAAAACAGTCTGTCCTACCGCTAAATCGGTAAATCTCTTGATTTTGTTATCTGTACTGTCTAAGATTTTAGCATCGCTCTTAACCATCACAGATTCTTCTTTAGCGTTGCCGGATTCATCTACATATTTAACGCGGATCATAGCGTAATCCTTGTTAATTAAAGTAATCTGACCGGTAATCTGCTGTGTGGTAGCAACGGATGTAACAGACAGTTTTTTGATGGTTTCGCTGGATAAATCAAAGTCAACTTCATAACCTAAACGCAAAGCGTAAATGTTAGCAGATGCACCGTCGATGGTGATTTTAACATCGCGGCTTAATGCATAAGTTTTTGTGCTTTCGCCATCGGTGATGGTGATAGTAGAAGTTTGATTAGAAATTTTAATTTCTTCAATTGTGCCGGCTGCTCTTTTGCTTGTGCCGGTTGCATTGACGATGGAAACAATACCATATTCAAGTGTCAGGATTGCTTTATCACCAACAGCAAGATCTGCAAAATCTACTTCAAAGTTGTTTCTGTGAATTTTAACGCCTTCTTTAACAGCATAATCTGTATAGTTATCATCAGCGTCTTTTACAGTGATAATCACATCGGGATCGTAAGCAATATTGGTGATGGTTACATCACGAACAGTAGAAGTTTTCGGCTGTGCAACAATGGAGAGAACCACATCGTTCTTTACAGTAACGAAAACATAGTCACCTGCTTTTAAACCGCTTACATTGATGTCTTCTCCATCGTAGGTGATGGTTGCGTCGTTAGCCAGTAAATAAGCCTTGGATTCGTTTGTATCCAGAGTGGTGAACTTAACGGTTGTACCATCTGCGTTGGTGTTTTTACCTTTGTAAACAGCTACATATGTGTTTTCGTCTTCTTCGCCGGAAACGATATCAATAGAATACAGTGCATCGTTAGAGAACGTAATAACAACTTCCTGACCTACTTCTAAATCAGCAATGCCTGCCTGCTTACCATCGACCATAACAGCAATGTTTTTGTTGATGGTGTATGCTTCAACTTCGCCTGCATCAGAACGAACAGAAATAGTATTGGTATCTGTATTGATGGTTCTGATAACACCTTCTACATAAGTGTACTGCATGCGGTTGAAGATGCGGTAAATCATTGTTGCAATCTGTGCACGGGTAACGTTACCGTTCGGCACAAACAGATTTAAGTCTTTATCCATAGAGCCGATGATACCGGCTTCGGATGCAAAGTAAACATAGCCTTTTGCTGCAGCGGGAACGTCTTTTGCATCAGAGAATGATAAGGTAACATCCGGGTTGCTCTTGAGCCACACATCGCCACCTAAGCATTTTGCAATCAGTGTTGCGGCTTCATAACGTTTTAAGGTTTTACCCTTGTTAGATGCAGAAATGTATGTATCCAGTTCGTCAACGGTTAAAACCTTTTTATAAAGCAGGTATGCGGCTGCATCTTTAGCAAATGTATCATATTCCTCTAATGCATCTTCAAACATTACGTTAGCAAGAGAAACAATGGATTCGTTCAATTCTTCGGATAAACCAAGCGTTCTTCCGAACAATGTGATTGCTTCTTCTTTTGTAATGTTATTTGCGGGTTTAAAGGTGCCTTCGGGATAGCCATTGATAATACCGTTTTCAGACAGTGTTTCAACAGCTTCTTTTGCCCAGTCGTAAGCGCTTGTCATGTCGCTGAAGGAAGCGGCAGAAACAAAGGTTACGGAAGCCAGCATCAAAACAGCAAGCACCAGAGATAAGGATTTTTTAAGCATGGGTACGTCCTCCTTTGTAAATAGACATAGTATCCTGTATTTATTATATCTCTTTTTTATATGAATTTCAACAGATTTTTGCGATGTCACAAAAAAGTAACATAGTCCCTACTCTCTTTCAATTTAAGAAAACAAGAGCACCCTCAGGCGCCCTTGTTTTTCTCGATTTCATATTTATGTTTTGTTGCAAGACCACCGCGAATATGTCGATTTGCTTTGTTTTCTTCCAGCACTTTTTTTGCTTCTTTTGCCAGAGCGCCATTAACAGTAAAAAGACGTTCTGTTAAATCCTTGTGCACCGTTGATTTTGAGATGTTAAACTCTTTTGCGGCACCGCGTACGGTAGCTTTGTTCTCAATAATATATTCGGCAAGTAAAATGGCACGTTTGGATATATAATCCTTCAACATTCTCCCTCCCGGAATTGCTTGATGGTTTATCTATATGTGTCATATTGCAAAAATAGAATCTCGAACTACGCAATAAAAAGATGAGAGTGAAAATTTTCACTCTCACCAAACGCTGTCGCTTAGGTGTTGTTGCCTGTAATCAATAAATAACCTAAAACGATTAAAAGCAAATAATCCTCGCATCCATTCATCAGCAAAATCAGAATTAAACCAATGAGGAGAAAATCATCTTTATCAAAAGATGGAGTGGATTTTGGGACAATCACCGGCTTGATATCCTCGCAGGAACAAGGTAGTTCTTCAGGGATTTCTATTGGCGGTTCTACACACGGTTTTGGCTCGTAAATTGGCTTTTGCGGAGGACGGTATGGCCTTGGCTCCCTTGGGATGGGGGCACTGAAATTGTTACTTGCATTATAATACTTCATTTCCATTGGTATAACCTCCGTCTATCTATAACAGTTCTTTAAATAAATTCAGTTCCTGTGCT
>JAZOLH010000024.1:0-40611 GCA_045652815.1 Clostridia bacterium | reverse complement strand
ACACCTCATCCACCGCAAGCGGTCCCCCTTCCCCTCGAGGGGAAGGCCTAAATATATTTCTTCATCCTCTCCAGCGCACCCTTTTCAAGTCGTGAAACCTGTGCCTGCGAGATGCCGATTTCATCTGCCACTTCCATCTGGGTTCTGCCCGAGAAAAACCGCAGATTAATAATATGTTTTTCCCGCTCGGAGAGTTTTTTCATGGCTTCGGAAAGGGCGATGTTTTCCAGCCATTTTTCGTCGGTGTTTTTGGTGTCTTTCACCTGATCCATCACAAAAATCGTATCTGTCCCGTCGTGATAGGCGGGCTCGTGGAGACTAACAGGGTCTTGGATGGATTCCAGCGCAAACACAATGTCTTCCTTTGGCATCTCTAAGATTTTTGCCAGTTCGTCAACGGTGGGCTCTTTGGCGTGCTGGGCCAAATAGGCCTCCTTTGCCTTTAGGGTTTTATAGGCAATATCCCGCAGAGAGCGGCTTACGCGAATTTGGTTGTTATCCCGAAGATAGCGGCGGATTTCTCCGATAATCATCGGCACCGCATAGGTTGAAAATTTTACGTTGTGAGAGGTATCAAAATTATCAATGGCCTTAATCAGCCCGATGCATCCGATTTGAAATAAATCGTCGGGGTTTTCGCCGCGGCTTGAAAACCGCTGGATCACGCTGAGCACAAGACGAAGATTCCCGCCGATAAACTGTTCCCGCGCCGCCTTATCCCCCTGCTTGATTTTTTCGAACAGGGCAGATTTTTCCTCGCTTGAAAGAACGGGGAGTTTTGCGGTGTTAACGCCACAGATTTCCACTTTGTTTGCCAAGAGTTCCACCAGCCTTTGCTTTTGTTTCACTCTTAGAATTTACAAAAAATGGAAATTTATACCCAAAAGAAGCCCCAAGACAAAACATTTTAAAAATTTTCCTTGCTTTTTTGCTTCATTGTTGATATAATAAGGAAGGTCATACGGTGAAGATGTATAAGTAGCGCATATATGATTCGCAAGAGAGTGGGCATCACAGGCTGCAAGTGCCCTCGATAGTATATGCTGTGAATTTCAGCATTGGAGTAGTCTGCGAAAGCCGATTGGTATAAGCAGGGCGGAGCGCCACGCGGCAGATGGCGATAAAAAGTGCGGAATTTCCGAATTTGGGTGGTACCGCGGGTTGTCAATTACACTCGTCCCTTATCATTAGGGGACGAGTTTTATTATTTTTAGGAGGGTGTTTATATGAACAGCCAGATTGCAGAACTGAAAAAGAGTTTTGATGAAGCCTTGGCCGCTGTAACCGATAGCGCGGCGTTAGACGAAATCAGAGTTGCTTTTTTAGGTAAGAACGGCTCTGTTACAGGGCTTTTAAAGAACATGGGAAAACTTTCTCCCGAAGAAAAGAAAACCTTTGGTCAGGAAGTTAACAATTTAAAAAATGAAGTCACCGATGCCATTAACGAAAAGTTTGCCTTTTTAAATGAACAGGCACTCCTTGCTGAAATGGAAGCGATGCCCACTTTCGATGTATCCGCTCCCGTTGATACCGACCGTGGCTCTTATCATCCCATTACGCTGGTTCAGCGTCAGTGCGAAGAAGTGTTCCGCACCATGGGTTTTGCCATTGAAGATTACAGCGAAATCGTAACCGACTATGAGTGCTTTGAAGCGCTGAACATTCCCAAATTCCATCCCGCACGTGATATGCAGGATACCTACTATCTCGAAAACGGTCAGCTCTTAAAGTCTCACACATCTGCGGCACAGAATGCCATTTACAAAAAATATAAAAAAGCATTGGTAGAAGAGGGTAAACCCATCCGTGCCATTTTCCCCGGTCGTTGCTTCCGTAACGAAAACACCGATGCTTGTCACGAAAACACCTTCTTCCAGATGGAAGGCGTTATGGTGGATAAAGATATTTCCATCTCCAGTCTGATTTTCTTTATGAAAACCATGCTGTCTGAGGTGTTCAAAAAGGATATTAACGTGCGTCTGCGTCCCGGCTTCTTCCCCTTTGTGGAACCCGGCTTTGAACTGGACATTTCCTGCTTAATCTGTGGCGGCGAGGGTTGCCCCTCCTGTAAACACAGCGGCTGGCTGGAACTTTGCCCCTGCGGTATGATTCACCCCAACGTTCTCTCTGAAGGCGGCATCGACCCCGAAGAATACACCGGCTTTGCTTTCGGTTTGGGTCTGACCCGTCTTGCTATGATGAAATACGGCGTGAAAGACATCCGTGATTTAAATGGCGGCAACTTACTCAATCTGTCTCAGTTCACTGAGGATAAATAAGGAGGGAGAAGAAGATGTTAATTTCATTAAATTGGATTTCAGATTTTGTGGATTTATCCGGCGTTGATGCGGATAAACTGTTAAAACAATTCTCTCTGTCCACAGCCGAAGTGGAAAACGAAGTTTTCTATAAAGGCCGTGATATTTCCGGCATCGTTGTGGCAGAAATCAAGTCTGTAGAAGACCATCCCGAATCAAAGAAACTCCACCTGTTAAAAGTGGATTGCGGTGAGGCGGAACTCGTTGATGTTGTCTGCGGTGCACCGAATGTTCGTGTTGGTATGAAAACCGCATTTGCAAAACTGGGCGCGCAGATTGGCGATATCACCATCGCACCCCGTGCTCTTGCCGGCTTTACCTCCCACGGTATGTGCTGCTCCGAAAGCGAACTGGGTATTTCCGATAGCCACGATGGCATTATGGATATTTTAGAAGATGTGCCCGTTGGTACCGATATTAAAGAACTTTACGATATTGATGACGTTATTTTTGAAGTGGATAACAAATCTCTAACAAACCGCCCTGACCTTTGGGGTCATTACGGTATTGCAAGAGAAATTGCAACCCTGCTCGGTCGTGAACTGAAGCCGTTAGATGTTGTTGATGTTACCGCTTACAAAGACCTGCCCGCCATCGATATGAAAAACGAAGACGAACTGTGTCACCGTTATTCCTGCATCAGTTTTAAAAACATCACAAGAACCGTCAGCCCCGTGAATATGCGCATCCGTCTTTTCTATTGCGGTATGCGTGCCATCAATTACCTTGCGGACCTGACAAACTATCTGATGCTGGAAATGGGTCAGCCCATGCACGCTTTTGACAGCCGCAAGGTTGAAAAAATCCGTGTTAAGAGATTCGCTGAGCCCTTTACTTTCCAGACCTTAGATGGTGCAGAACGTAAAATTGACGATAAAACCCTGATGATTTGTAACGGAGATAAACCTGTTGCTATCGCAGGTATTATGGGCGGTCTGGATTCTGAAATCGTGGAAGACACTACAACCTTGACACTGGAATCTGCCACTTTTGATGCGGCAAGCACCAGAAAATCTTCCACCCGTCTTTCTCTGCGTACCGATGCTTCTATGCGCTACGAAAAGAGCTTAGATCCCGAACTGACCGTGCCTGCCATCGCAAGATTTATTAAACTGTTAACCACTTACGATGCAGGCGTAGAAGTTACTTCCTGCTTGACTGACGAATATGCATATCGTTATCCCGAAATCAAACTGGATTTTGATAAAGAGTATGTGAATCGTTACACAGGTATCGAAATTTCCAACGAAACCATCGTGAATACTTTAAAGGCCCTTGGTTTCGGCGTGGAAAATGATGGTGATAGCTTCAGCGTGACCGTTCCTTCCTGGCGCGGCACCAAAGACGTTACCTTAAAAGCCGACATCATCGAAGAAATCACTCGTATTTACGGTTACGATAACTTCGAAATCAACACCACCCGTGCGCCTTTGTATCCCGTTCGTGCCTTCACCGAAAAGAGCGTTGAAGAACAGATGAAAGACCTGCTCGTAAAACGCTTCTCTTTCCACGAAGTGCATTCTTACATCTGGGCGTACACCGATGAATATAAGAAACTGGGCATCGCAGTGGAAGAAAACATTAAACTGTTAAATGCCACCAACCCCAACATTGAAACCATCCGTCGTTCCATGGTGCCCAATCAGCTGTGTCAGGTGAAAATCAACACCGCATTTGCTAAAGAGTTCGGCATTTTTGAAATCGGTCGCGTGGTGCTGGGACAGAAGGCCGATGGTCTTTGCGACGAGCGCAAGATGCTTTCCGTTTCTCTGTTTAACAAAGCAGGGGATGTGGAAAAACTGTACTTTGATGCTGTGAATGCAATCTGCGTGATGGCGGATGACATTAAGCACAAAAAGGTATCTTTTGCACCGGTAGAAGCAGACCACGATTACGTGCATCCCAAGAACTACAATGCTATCATCATTGATGGCAAAGAGGTTGGTCGCATCGGTATTGTGCATCCCACCGTGGCTAAGAAGATTGACAAAAAAGGTGCTGTTGTGTTCTTTGAAATCGATGTGAGAGTTTTTGAAGCCATCGGGGCAAACGAAATCAAGTATGCCGAAGCTTCCAAGTTCCCCTCCATCGATGTGGACGTAACCTTTATCACCGATACCTACGAACCCATTGCGAGTGCCATTGCCAAGGTAAATTCTTCCTTGATTAAGAGAGAAAAACTGGTTGGCACTTATGAAGATGAGGCAGGCAAAACCATCTCCACCCGTCTGACTTTCTCCGATAGCGAAAGAACGCTGACCAAGGAAGAAGTTATGAAGATTGTTGACGAAATTGTTGCCGAGCTGAAGGCCAATGGCGTAGAGATGAAGTTATAATTTTTAAAAATAAAAGACCGTCTTGCAAGTGCAAGGCGGTCTTTTTGTCATTATAAGGCTTCCCCTTGAGGGGAAGCTGTCACGAAGTGACTGATGAGGTGTGTAACATATCTGTTTTGGAGAAAAAACACCTCATCCGTCTTTTGCTCCGCAAAATCCACCTTCCCCTCAAGGGGAAGGCGTTTTTATCTGCCGAAGAATCGTTTCAGCCAACAGGTTTTCTTGGCGGGTGCCAGCGGTCTTTCGATGGGTGTGCCGCTGATTTCGTCTAGGGGATAGAGGGGACGGCGCACATTTTTAAAGGGCAGGCGGGGAATGTTTCGATCGGTGAAACCCTCCGTGTCGGCATAGAGCGCCGAGCCCATAATGCCGCGGTAACCCTCTTTAAACATCTGGTGGGTTTTCTGCATAATGATGCGCATATCACGAGGGTCAACATTCATGCTGGTCATCATTGCTGCATCGTGATTATAGTTGGGATATTCGCTGACGATGATATACAGGTCATCGTCGGTTTTCAAGGTCACGCGCATACCCATATCAAATTCCATACCTTTTTCCGAGTTGCTCTGGGGTGCGATTTTTGCATCGCTGTTAAAGAGCACGGTGGCGGAGAAGGGAACGGGACCGTTAAAGCCGTGGTCTTCTTTTCCGCTTGCCACGAAATCACCGCGGTTGCCGATGCCAACCTCTAATGCTTTTGCAACGGTTTTGGCATCCATCACGGTCACGCAGGCGGGGCGCAGGTCAGGTCTTTTGAGCAGAGCCGCAAGACCTACGGTGGAGTCGCTACTGCCGCCGGCAGATACGATGTCGCCCAGTTCGGAAACGCAAACGGGTGCAGTTTCTGTCTTTGCTTGCTCTAAGGCATCATCGATGCCGGGCACTTCCACTTCGAATTCCTTGCGATGCTGCCAAAGATACGTCAGGATATTTTCCATCTCGGCGGAAAGCGCCGCTTTATCGGCATCGGGACGGATAAACAAGGTTAACTGACAGCCGAGGTCGGGTACATCCAGCCAGGGCTGAGTTAAGTTAATGGCACCGGAAAGCACGTCGGGATGGGCCAGCAGTTTCTTGGTCATTTCCATCACGGGCTCGATGGGGCCGGATTCTGTATTACAGTTTTCAACCGCCAAAATCAGAGGCAGGGAGAGATAGAGTTTTTCGGGCTTAATGCCTTTTCTCACCAAATCCACACAGGCCTTTGCCGCTGCCGCACCTGTCTGGGCGTGGTCGGTGTGGGGATAGGTCATAAAGGCGGCAAGACCGTCTAAATTTTCCACCATCTGCGGGGTGATGCAGGCGTGCAGGTCGAAAGAGGAGGTGATGGGCACATCGTCGCCCACAATCTCACGCACCGCCGCAAAAATATCGCCCTCACAGTCAAAACAATCTTCTGATTGCATAGCGCCGTGCATATTCAGCACAACACCATCAACGGGCAGGGCTTTTTCCAAAGAGGCAAGGAGCAACTCCCGCATATAGTGATAATCTTCCTGCTTCACAGGACCTGCGGTAACACCGTGGGCCACAAAACCGGGCACGATTTCCACATCTTCTAAAGATTCTAAATAGTTCCAAGTGCCGCTGGTTTCTTTGGAGTTTGCCTTAATCTGCACCATTTCGCTACCTTCGAGCCAAATGGCCTTTTTAAACTGGGCAATGTCCATCAAAACGGGGCTGAATGTATTGGTTTCGTTTGAAATGCCGCCAACGTAAATTCTCATTGTCAAACCTCCTTATCGCATTGCATCGCGCAGCGCACGGAGTGCTGCCGCCGCGTCTTTTTCGGGATTTTCGGTAAAGGCCTCAACGCTGATGCCACCCTGATAATCAATGGATTTTAACACATCCATCATTTTTTTGTAAGGAACGCCGTCGCCCGCCGCAGGATATACTCTGCCTGTGGGGTTGGCGGTGTGCACATGGAGCAGGTTTTTGCCTGCGAGCGCTATGTTTTCGAGGGGCTCGTTTTCTATTGCCATGTGGTAAGAGTCTGCTAAAACGCCCACGTGCTTTGCCCGAAGGACCTCGTGCACCAAGCAGTTTTCTGCCACGGTGTAAACAAAGTTGCCTTCCTTGTGGCAAACGTGCTCAATCACAAAGGAAATGGAATCGTCGGAGAGCTCATCCATCAGCTGCAGGGCTTTAATGAATTGCACCATAGTGATTTCTCTCGGGAAATCGCCTTCCACGTTGCGGGAGGCAGGGCTACCAAACACCAAAATCTTAGCACCCAGCTGTTTGGCTCGGCTGACAGCTTTGGTCAAATAGGCGCGCACCTTGTCCCAATCCACATTAGGTCCTGTTACCTTTAGGTCGGCAGGCAGCAGGTTACAGCAGGAACGGCAGGGGATGCCGATTTGCTCCAAATGGCGGCACAACCCATCGAAGTCCGCATCAGACAGCTCCATCAGACGTGCCATGGGCAACTCAACGTAATCATATCCTGTTCGGGCAATCATTTCCGCCTGATTGATGCCGATGGGGTCATCTGCGGTGGCGAGCAGATTCAAACAACAACCGATTAACATACAGTTCACCTCGTTATGTATTGTAATGTAATATATATCTACTTGTATTATAAAATGTTTTCTAATGACAATCAAGTGCAAAAAGCACATAATTTTTTGGCGAAAATAAAAAAGATTATGCAAAAAGCACTTTATTTTTTATAGAAAGTCTATTATAATGAAAATTAAGAAGATGCTTGTTAAAAGGGGGCGGCAAGATGATATCCCAAGAGATGATGCGACTGATGCAGCAGTCTGTTGAAAATGAATTTAATCTGGCGGCGGTGCTTTATGATGCAGAGGGCCACGGGCTGACCTGCGATGAGGCAGTTGATCCGCAGATTCTTGCCAAAGAAAAAACAACCGTAACCATCCAAAACAGAGAAGAAGTCAGCGGATTTTTGCGCCTGCCTTCCTCTGCCACCGCGCAAAAGATTGAAGCGGTTCGCTTGTTTGTCAGCGCGATGGCCTCCTTATCCGAAAAAGGTCTTGCCATTGATAAAACCGCCCGTGCGGAAAGTTTTTTAGTCAGCCGTATGGTTGGGGAAGATGCCCACATTTACCACGATGATATTGTGGCCTACGGTGCCGACCTTGGCTACCGCATTGACCACCCCATCGCTGTGGTGGTAGCGTTCTTAGAGGGTAGCAATCACCATTGCTTAAACATCAGTTTCGGTTACGAAAGTGCCACCAACGATGCCAAGCACCACATTTTAAAACTGGTGAAAGAGCATCCTTATATGAACAAGCAGGATATCGTGGCATTTACACAGGATAATTATCTGGTGGTGCTCAAAACCATCAACGATTTAAGTGATATTTCCGCCATTTACAAGGTGGTGGATAAACTTTCCGAAATGCTCTCGGAGATTATTTCATCTTATCGTATTTTCCGCTATTATATCGCCCCGGGTGAAGTGGTGGAAAACTTTGACGATGCCTATGTTGTGTATCAGGATGCCCTCAGAAACATCAGTTATGCCAAAAAGATGAACATCGACCATCCCGTTATCCGTCAGGAAGATGTTCTCTACCATCATCTGATTGCCAAACTCCCCGGCAGAATGAGAATCGATGTGGTGGAGCAGAAGGTGAAACTGTTGCTTTCACAAAATCGCGAAATGGTCAGCGGTTTAGTGGAATGTTTTGAGGCCTTTATCCGCAACGGATTTAACATCACCAACACCGCCTATGAAGCGTATTTACATAGAAACACCGTTAAAAAACGCCTTGATAAACTCTATCGCTTAACGGGTTTTGACCCTATGGGCAGTTTTGAAGACGTGATGATGAATAAAATGATTTTATATCAATATATGGCAGAGAGCAGGGAGCAGGAAATATGATGCAGCAAATGACATCTCGTGAGCGTGTACTTGCGGCACTTGCGGGCAAACCGGTTGACAGAGTCCCTGTGATGAGCCCTGTGTCCCTAGCCACCTCCGAATGTATGCGAAAAACCAAATGTTATTTCCCCCATATCTGCTTAAACGGTGTTCGTATGGCGGCCCTTGCCGAAACCAGTTACACAGATTTGGGGTTTGATTCCATCGCACCTTATTTCTCCGTTTTGAATGAGGCGGGGGCGCTGGGTTGCGATGTGGATTGGGGCAGCGGCGAAAACCCAAGTTTCCTGCGCGCCAGTGCGTTGAAACGCCCCGAAGATTTTGTGCCGCCCAAAAATTATTTAGATGCAAAGCCCATTAAATCCATCCTGACTGCCATTTCTATCTTGAAAAAACGATATGGCGGGCAGGCGGCGATTATGGGCAAGGTGGTTGGTCCGTTATCTTTGATTTTCTACATTAACGGGATTCAAAACACCTTGAATACGCTGATTTTGGCACCCGAAAAAATTTGGGAACTTCTCTCTGTTACCAAGGAACTTTGCAAAGAGTTTGCCTTAGCGCAACTTGAGGCGGGGGCCGATGTGATCACCATTTCGGAGGATGCGGCAGGGGACTTAATCAGCCGTGAATGTTACCGCATTTCCGTGATGGATACGGAGAGGGAATTAACCAATGCCATAAAGCCTTATGCCCCTGTGATTTTTCACTTAACGGGCAATGTAATCGACAGGGCGGACTTGTTCCGTGAAACCGGCTTTGATGCCCTTTCTTATGACTCACGCAACAACTTGCAAAAACTCAAAACCAAGGTTGGTGATATGAAGCTTGTGGGCGGCGTGAACAACCTGATGGTTTTGTTAAACGGTCGCCCCAAAGATGTGGCAAAAAGCGTGCAGAATGCCTTAGCCGGCGGCGTTGATTTGATTGCGCCGGAGATGGCCATTCCCGTTCGCACCACAAATGAAAACTTGTTAGCAATGGTGGAAAGCACCAAACGATATGGCAAAATCAGCAGCCAAATGTGAGAAAGGAGGCGCACCATGCAAACGAAAATCAGTTGTTTGCCGGTTTCCTTATATAAAGAATTTTTTGAAGGTCGGCTGACCATAGAAACCTGGTCGGAAAAAGCCAAAGCCCTAGGGCTTGCTGCCATCGACATTAACGCTTTGTTCATTCGCGAAAAAAGCGAGGAAGACATAGCAGAGATTCGCAAAAGATTGTCGCTTCCTGTCTTGATGGTTAGCGCCTATTCTGATTTTACACATCCCGATAAGGCAGAGCGTGCCCGTGTGATTGAAACCGCCAAGGCCGATATGCGTCGGGCCAAGGCCATCGGCGCAGCATATATCCGCCTGACCGCCGGCCAGCACCATCCTGAAGCGGATGAAGCGGAGATGCTCTCTTGGGCAAGGGATGGTTTTTTAGAATGCGCCAAGGTTTCGGAAGAAACAGGCGTGAAAATTTTGCTTGAAAACCATTCTCAGCCGGGTGCGTGGGCCTATCCTGACTATGTGTTTGACACAGAGCGATTTTTAAAAACCTGGGCGGCGCTTTCGGATTTGCCGATTGGCGTGAATTTCGATACAGCCAACGCCTATGCGCTGGGTGCGTGGGAGCAGCTTTTGGCAGCTGTTTCGGGTCGCATTGAAACGGTGCATTTAAACGATTTATCGTCCCTCTCGCCCCTCGGTTTTGCGCTGGTGGGTGCGGGCATTGTGCCTCTCGGCGAGATGATGGAAGCCATTTACAAAACGGGCTTTAGCGGTGCAGTTTGTATCGAAGAAGCCAGCTTTACGTGTTGGGATGGCATTAGCAGAGCGGCCACATTTGCCAAAGAACTTTGTCAAAAATAAAAGTTTACATAAAGGAGTTGTATTTTGTGAAAAAGTTTTGCACAGAAAAATCCAAACAGCTTCATGAAGAAGCAAAAAAATATCTGGTAGGCGGCGTTGCAAGCTCGTTCCAGGTGCCTCATTATGCAGAGTATCCTATCACCATGACTCACGGTAAGGGCTCTAAGCTCTATGACGTAGATGGCAACGAATATATCGACTTTCTGCTGGGCTTTGGTCCCGTGCTTTTAGGTCACGCGCCCGAAGCAGTTGGCAAAGCGGTTATGGAACAGATTCCTCTGGGCACCCAGTACTCCGCGCCCACAGAAAAACTGATGGAACTGTCTAAAAAACTGACAGAAATCATTCCCTCTGCCGAAATCGTAAGTTATCAGAACTCCGGTACTGAGGTTGATATGTATGCCCTTCGTCTGGCTCGTGCTTACACAGGCAAATGGAAGATTGTTAAATTCGAAGGTCAGTACCACGGTTGGTCCGATGAAGAAAAAATCAGTATCGATGCTGAAAGCGTTGCTGATTTGGGCGATAGAGAAGATCCCACCAAAATCATTCACTCCAAAGGTCAGCGTCTTTCCTCTGCCGATGATTTGTTCGTTGCACCTTGGAACGATTTAGAATATCTTGAAAATCTGTTCAAAGCTCATGGTGATGACATTGCGGCTGTTATCATGGAACCCATTATGTTAGACTCCGGTCCGGTTCTGCCTCAGCCCGGCTACTTAGAAGGCGTGCGTGAACTGACCAAAAAATATAACATCCTCTTAATTTTCGATGAAGTTATCACAGGTTTCCGTGTATCTTTAGGCGGCGCCCAGAAGCACTTCGGCGTTACCCCCGATATTTCCACTTTTGCCAAAGCTATTGCTTCCGGCTATCCCTTCGGCGTGCTTTGCGGCAGAAAAGACGTGATGGAAAGTTTAAAACCTGCAGGTACCTTTAACGGTAACCCTGTTGGTACTGCGGCGGCTCTTGCCACCATTAAAGAACTGGAAAAACCCGGCACCTATGAAAGACTGCACAAACTGACAGGTATGATGGTTGACGGTTTCCGTGAACTGGGTAAAAAACACGGTATCAAAGTGTATGCCCGTCACATCGCCAGCGTATTTGTTCTGTACTTCGGTTTTGATGAAGACGTTGCCGACCTGCGTGAATGGCTTTCCAAAGCGGATGTGCCTTTCTACCAGAAATTTGTTAAGGCAATGGAATCTTACGGTATTCGTTTCTCTTCCAAGCGCGGCAGAATTTACATTTCCACCGCTCATACCGAAGAAGATATTAAACACACT
Source organism: Clostridia bacterium (assembly GCA_045652815.1). Classification (GTDB taxonomy): domain Bacteria; phylum Bacillota; class Clostridia; order UBA1381; family UBA9506; genus UMGS755. The sequence goes on along the minus strand of JAZOLH010000024.1, from coordinate 28,947 downwards.
CTGGCTGTTGCAGATCAGGTTCTGTCTGAAATCGTGGAGAAGTAAAAAAATAAAGGGACTGTGGCGCATAGCCACAGTCCCTTATCTTTTTCTTTATTTACTGTATCCAAGGCGAAGAGAAATGCATTCTGCTGTTTCTTTTAAAGCGGCGTGTAATGTATTCATAAATGCTTCGTCCTGCATTTCGTGTACATTGCCGAACACGCTGATAGCGGCACAGATTTTGCCTGTGTAGGAATACAGCGGATAGGATACACATTTAAGACCCAATTCACATTCTTCGTCGTCGATGGCGTAGCCCTGAGCCATAACAGTTTCAAGTTCTTTTGCAAGAACTTTTTCCTGCGTGATGGTGCGGTCGGTGTAACGCTTTAGGCCTGTTTCCTTAATGTAGCCGGAAAGTTGCGATGGCGTGAAGGTGGAAAGGAGCAGTTTGCCCGAGGCGGTTGCGTGCAACGGCGCGTGCTTACCAATATATTGCAAGGGCGTATATTCTGCCTGCGGATGGTCGATACAATCTAAATAAAGGGATTGATTTTCTTTGCCAACCACCAGACAAACTCCCATCTTAAAAGAATTTGCCAACTGATTCACAAAAGGCGAGGCGATGTTTCGCAGTCCCAAATAGGAATCTAAATTTTCTGTCAGAGCGCAAAGCTTCCAGGTCAGGGCATAGCGCGAGGTGTAGTCATCCTGATAGACATAGCCGGCATTTTGCAGGGTGCGCAAATAGCGCAAAACCGTGGACTGACTCATGTTGCTTTGCTCGGCAACATCCTGCAGGCGCATGGGCGCACCGTCGGCGGCGATGCATTCTAAAATCGCAAGGAGTTTATCGGAGGATAAGCTCGCCTGACGTTCTTTTGCGGAGGTTTCCATAGAGGTTTCAACTCCTGTTTATAAAAGTAAGAATTTCTGTCGTTATATTTTTATTATACATTTTTTTGGCAACGGAGTCAAGCCGAACAATTAAATTTTAAAAAACGGAATTTAATTTTAATTATTAAAACGGAATGTTGACAAATAGAAGAAAAAGTGATACAATAAATCATATAGCGTGAAGCACTTTAACAAACCTTTTTCATAGGAGGAGAAACATGATTAAAAAACAATATTGCGTTAATGGTGAATGGAAGGATTCCAAAACAAATAAATGGATGCCTGTAACAGATTCCAGTACAGGCGAAGTGATTGCCGAAGTGCCTTGCTGTACCGCGGAAGAAGTGGAAGAAGCAGTGGCGGCGGCTCACGGGGCATTTCCCGAATGGTCCCGCACCTCTATCAGCAAAAGAACACAGATGATGTTTAAATGGCGCAACATTTTGGTTGACCATATTGATGAACTGACCGAACTTTGTGCAAAAGAACTGGGTAAAACATTGGTGGAAGCCCGTGGCGATGTGTTAAAAGCCATTGAGCCCACAGAACTTGCTTGTGCGGCGCCCATGACCACACAGGGAAAAGGCGCCCTGCAGGTGACCACAGATTTTGATACCACTACTTACAGAATGCCTTTAGGCGTTGTGGCAGGTATTGTGCCCTTTAACTTCCCCGCAATGATTCCTTGGGGTTGGATGGTGCCTCTTGCCATTGTAACCGGTAACACCGTTGTGTTAAAAGCCGCATCCCACACGCCCTTGACCGCTATGCGTATTATGGAACTTTTCTATGAAGAAGGCGGTTTCCCCAAGGGTGTTGTGAACCTGGTAACCTGTAGCAGAAAAGAAGCAGAAATTCTCTTAACCGATGAACGGGTGAAAGCCATCACCTTTGTTGGTTCCACCGAAATCGGTAAACATATTTATTCCACAGCGGCGGCAAACGGTAAACGTGTGCAGGCACTGTGCGAAGCGAAAAACCATGCACTGGTCTTGGAAGATTGCAACTTAGAAAGCACAACCAATGCTATCATCAACTCCACCTATGGTTGTGCCGGTATGCGCTGTATGGCTCTGCCCGTTATTGCTGTGCAGGAAAGCATTGCAGACAAATTTGTGGCGATGCTGAAAGAAAAAGCACAGGCATTGAAAGTTGGCTGTGCTTATGACCCCGAAACCAAACTGGGTCCCGTTGTCACCGCAGAACACAAACAGTTTGTTTGCGACTGGATTCAGAAAGGTATTGACGAAGGTGCCGAAGTGGTGCTGGATGGCCGCGATGTGAAAGTGTCCGGCTATGAAAATGGTTTCTTTGTGGGTCCCACTATTTTGGATAAAGTTAAACCCGGTATGACCATCGGTGACAGAGAAGTATTTGGTCCCGTAACCGTTATCAAACGTATTAAAGACTTCGACGAAGGTCTTGCTATTATGAACGCCAACCCCTTTGCCAACGGCTCTGTTATCTTTACCCAGAGCGGTTACTATGCCCGCAAGTTTGAAATGCTGACCGATGGCGGCATGGTAGGCATTAACGTTGGTATTCCCGTACCTTCTGCATACTATCCCTTCTCCGGCAACAAAAACTCCTTCTTCGGCGATCTGCACGTATTAGGCGAAGACGGTATCCGCTTCTACACAAGAGCGAAAACCGTGACTAAGCATTGGTATGATGAAGTTTCCAAAAACAAGGAAATGGATACCTGGGAAGGTACTGTTGAAAGAGACTGACCACCGTTTGTTTAAAGTTTTAACTCGAGAGGTGACTTATGGATTTTGAAACAATAACCCGATTTTCTGCCGATATCCGCATCTGGACCATTCGCGCCATAGCAGAAGCCGGTTACGGTCACATTGGCGGCTCGGCTTCCATTGCCGATGTGCTGGCGGTTTTATACGGCGGTATGATGAAAATAGACCCGCAAAATCCCACTTGGGAGGAACGGGATTGGTTTGTGCTCTCCAAAGGGCACAACGCGCCGGCGCTGTATGCGGCCTTGGCGCTGAAAGGATTTTTCCCTATGGATTGGCTGAAAACCCTCAACAAGGGCGGCACCAAACTGCCCAGCCACGCTGACAGATTGCGCGTACCCGGCGTTGATATGAGCACCGGTTCTTTGGGGCAGGGCATTTCGGCGGCTTGCGGCATTGCCCTTGCCAATCGCCTGCAAAACCGCGATAGTTACACCTATTGCATCGTGGGTGACGGTGAGTGTAACGAAGGTCAGGTCTGGGAAGCTTGTGAGGCGGCTGTTCATTTAAAACTCGACCGGTTTATTACGTTTGTGGACTGGAACAAAAAACAGTTAGACGGCACCTTGGAAGAAATCTGCAATCCTGTGGATTTAGCAGGAAAATTCCGTGCTTTCGGCATGGGAACAGAGGTTGTTTGCGGCTATGATGTAAAAGCCATTTGGGAAGCCGTTCTCCGTGCCAAGGAAGATGAAGGCAGACCCCATTGCATTATTTTAGACACCTATAAGGGTCTTGGCGTACCCTTGGCGGAAGCCCAGCCCTTTAACCACTATCTTGCCTTTGGCCCCGAAGAAGGGGAGGAGAGCGTTCGTGAAATCGAGCGTCGCCTGAGTGAAGGCACCTATCCCGGAGGTGATTTCAAATGGTAAAAGTATTGGACAAATTAGAAGTCGACAGTCGGGAAATGCGCGCCGCTTATGGCGAGGCGCTGAGCGAAGTTGTGGCGAAAAATGAAAAGGTTGTTGCCATCATCTGCGACCTGGCCACCTCCATGGGTCTTAAGGGCTTTGCGAAGGAGCACCCCGACAGAGCCATTAACATCGGCATACAAGAGGCCAACGGTTGCAGTATGGCAGGCGGTATGTCTGCGGCAGGGATGATTCCTTTCTTTAACACCTTTTCTGTGTTTGCATCCAGACGCGTTTATGATCAGATTTATATGTCTGCCGCCTATTCAGGGCTGAATGTTAAAATCATCGGCGGCGATGCCGGCGTTTCCACCACCACAAACGGTGGCACACATATGCCCTTTGAAGACATTGGTATGATGCGCGTCATGCCGGGAATCACGGTGTTAGAACCCTCCGATGGCGTGATGCTGCGTGCTCTGGTGAACAAAATGGCAGAAACCTACGGCGTTCAGTATATGCGTTTTTCAAGACGCAAAACATTTAAAATTTATGAAGAAGGCTCCGAATTTGAAATCGGAAAAGCCGTTACGGTCAAAGAGGGCAAGGATGCCACCATTATCAGTTGTGGCATTTTGGTTGCAGAGGCCCTGCAAGCGGCGAGAGAACTTGAAGCAGAGGGTCTTTCTGTGCGTGTGATTGATATGTTTACCATTAAGCCCATTGATGAGGCGTGCATACTTCGGTGTGCGACAGAAACAGGCGCCATCATCACCGCGGAAAATCATCAGCTTATCGGCGGTCTTGCCAGTGCTGTTTCTGAGGTTTTGGCAGGAAACGCAGTTGCTGTTCCCTTTGAAAAGATTGGTATTCAAGATGAATTTGGCGAGGTGGGCGACCAGGCGTACTTAATGGAACGCTTTGGATTGACCGCATCACATATTGCCGATGCGGTGAAAAAAGCGGTAGCCAAGAAATAATATAAAACGCATTTTGCGGCAGGATTTTTTCCTGCCGCTTTCTTTTTTGCCGAATTTTTGGAGATTATGTTACATTGTGCCTAAAATAATAAGGAAAAATTAAGGGATTTTTGTAAGCAAAAAATGCCCAAAAGTCTTGACAAGAACTGAATTTGTTGGTACAATGAAACTGACTTAATATGGAGAATTATGATTAAATGGCATTAAGTCGTAAAATTATAAAATATTATATATGAGGTGAAAGAAATGGCTACTGTAAAATTTGGTATTATCGGTTGTGGTCTCATGGGTAAAGAATTTGCCGGCGCTGCAGGCAGATGGTCTCACTTAAACGAGGACATTGCAAAACCGGAAATCGTTGCGGTTTGTGATGCAAACCCCGCAGCATTAGAATGGTTTAAGGATAGAGTTCCTACCATCAAGTACACTTATTCCGATTACAAAGAACTGCTGGCAAACGATGACATCGATGCTATCTACTGCGCAGTTCCCCACGTTCTGCATGAACAGATTTATGTAGATATTATTGATTCCGGCAAACATTTCATGGGTGAAAAACCCTTCGGTATGGATGCAAAACAGAACGCTGCTATTATGGCTGCTGTTAAACGTAACCCCAACAGTGTTGTTCGCTGCGCAGGTGAATTCCCCTTCTATCCCGCTTGCCAGATGCTGGTTGACTATGTTAAAGCAGGCAAACTGGGCAGAATCTTAGAAGTTAAAACCGGTCTGTGCCACTCCAGTGACATGAACCCCGAAAAACCCATCAACTGGAAACGTATCATCGGTGTTAACGGTGAATATGGCTGCATGGGCGACCTGGGTCTGCACACTGAACACATTCCCTTCCGCTTAGGCTGGATTCCCGAAAACGTTTGCGCGAAACTGTCTAACTACATCACCGAACGTCCCGATGGTAAAGGTGGCATGGCTCCTTGCGAAACTTGGGATAACGCAACACTGGTTTGCGACACTAAAGATGCTGATGGTAACGAATTCCCCATCACTTTCGAAATGAAGAGAATGAAACCCGGTGCAACCAACGAATGGTATCTGGAAGTTTACGGTATGGATATGTCCGTTCGTTTCTCCACAAACGAACCCAACAACTTCTACTTCACCGAAGCTATGGGTGCTGAACAGGCATGGTGCTGCCTGACCGTTGGTAACAAACCTCAGTTCGCAACCGCAACCGGCTCCATCTTCGAATTCGGTTTTGCTGACTCCATCCTGCAGATGTGGGCTGCATTCTTAGCTGAAATCGAAGGCAAAGACGTTAAGTTCGCTTGCTGCAAACCTGAAGAAACCGAAATTTCTCACAAACTGCACACAGGCGCTCTGCGTTCTCAGAAAGAAAAGACCGTTGTTGCTCTGTAAGAGTTAACACATTTTAAAAAATAAGGCAAAGCCGGAATCCGGCAGATTGCAAAAAAGGAGAAAAGACGTATGGATCCCAGAATACATATTGGTATTGACAACTGCTTTGCATTAAAGCGTTGGACAACACCCGCAGAATGGGCAAAGGTTGTTAAAGACCTGGGCATGAAATATATTGAAGGCGTGCCCGATTTGGAAGCCGAACCGTTTTTAATGCCGGCTGATTATCTGGATGAATGGATTGAAGAAGTTTGTCGTGTTCAGAAAGAAGAAGACGTACAGACCGTTATGCTTTACTCCAACGACTCCACTTATGATACTCAGGGCTTTGCTCACTTTGACAAACGCGTTCGCGATAGAATCGTTGACGGTTGGTTTGATGGTTTCTGCAAAACTGCAGCAGGTATCGGTGCTGACATCGGTTACTATGTTTGCGGTCTGCCCGAAAGCATTCTGTTTGATAAACAGAAGAGAAAAGACGCGCAGGAAATCGTTATCGAAACCATGGCTCGTGTTAACAAAGTTGCAGAACGCTATGGCATCGATAAAGTTGCGCTGGAACAGATGTACACACCTCATCAGCCTCCCTTCACCATTGACACAATGCGTCAGCTGATGCAGGCTGTTAAACAGGCGTCCGGCAAAGCATTATACATCACTGAAGACGTTGGACATCATTGTCCCTTCTATAACCGTCCCACTGAAGATGATCTGCAGAAAGCGTTCATCCGTTACAAAAAGGATGGTTACATTGGCGTTTGGCTGGGAAGTCTTGAAGCAAAAGACCTGTTCACCGGCGAAAAAGGTGACAAACTCTCTAGCGACACCATCAAAGCCATCTTCGCTGATATGGATGAAAATCCGGGTATGTTCTCCGAACCCCGTGATACTGATTGCTACGAATGGCTCCGCAACTTTGGTTGCTTCTCTCCCACCATTCACATGCAGCAGACCGACGGTACTTTCTCCGGTCATCAGGGCTTCTTAGAAGCTAACAACGAAACCGGTATCATTCATCCCGTTAAGGTGCTCGAAGCAATCGCCGAAAGTTACAATCGTGTTCATGAGGCAGATATGCCCGATATGTGTGAAGATATCTACCTGATTCAGGAACTGTACCTGTCCACAAAAGACATCGGTTATCAGGGCCTGTGGAAGATGAAACAGAGCACAGACTACCTGCGCCGCTTCATCCCCAAAGATGGTATGCGCCTGTCTGAACTGATTGAACTTAATAAACGTTAATTATTTGAAAGGATGGACATAGAACAATGAAAAACATTACACGTTCTCTGGTTGACCTGCTTGGCGCTGAATACATGCAGGCAGTTAAAAACGTAGCTGTTAACATCAACGGTATGGATCCCGCTGAAGTTGACGCGCTGATCAACGAAAAAGTTGATTTCTTCCCCGCAGATTATGTAAAACGTGCTGAAGATCTGGCAGCAAAAACCGGTACTAAGGTTGTTGAAGGCTTTGACAACCAGCTGGTTGGTGCTCCCACCGATTCTTTCCGCAATGCAACTAACTTCAACGCTGCTCCCATCGGTGGCTGCGGTGTTTCCCGTATCGGTCAGGATGGCCGTGTTTACATGGTTGCTAAATCCGAACATTATCACACTCCGCTGGGTCATAACTTCCCCGCATTTAAGCTGATCACCAACGCTCGTCGTCTGGGCATCTTAAACGCAACTCACAACAACACCCGTGGTTACATCACTCGTCTGATGGAACAGCGCATCATTGCAGCTGCTAACGGTGTTGAAATGGGTAGCCCCGAACTGGCAGCAGTTTTAGATTCTAAAGAACCCTGCGTTTTAAACAGAGTTATCAACCTGCAGACCGGTTCTCTGGCAGTTGAAGCAGCAATCAAAATGATGCTGTCTCGCTTCTACCGTGCAGAAGAAACTGCTCCCGCACCGAAATACGAAGGTAAAATCCCCGTATTCATGGTTATGGAAGATGATCTGGAAGGAAAGCTCGCTAACTACCATGGTACCACCATCTTCGCGCAGACTCTGCGTGGCATGTGGCCCGGTTTCTACGCTAAATGCGAAGAAAGCGAAATCTACAAAATCGTAACCGTTAAGAAAAACGATCTGGCTGACTTTGAAGCTAAGATCAAAAAATACAACGAAGGTAAATATAAGACCGCAGGTTTCATGCATGAAATCATCCTGATGAACTATGCTGCAATCCAGCTGTCTGTTGAATTCCTGCAGGGTGCTTACAAACTCTGTCATGAATATGACACCTTCACTCTGTCCGATGAAATCCAGTCTTGTATGTGGTATGAAGGTATGTTCCTGTTTAAGCAGTACAACCTGCCCGCAGACTTCGTTATCATCGGTAAAGGCTTCCCCGGTGGTGAATATGCTGCATCTAAAGTTATCTGTACTGCAGAAGCTGATAGCCTGAGCCAGTTTGGTGCTCTGGTAACTAACGGTCAGGAAGAACTGGCATCCTTAGCTTACATCGTGACTATGGAATTTGTTTCCAATAACGGTGCAGAAGTTGCTGAAATGGGCAAAAAGATTGAAGATGGCGTGGCTAAACTGGCTGCAGAATATCCCGAACTGCTGGATGCTCCCGCAGGCCTTGGCCATATGACCGCATTCCACTTCCACAGCCCCGAAAAAGCAGCTGCTTTCAACAAAGCTATGAACGCAAAATGCTTCGACGTTTCTTCTCAGATCCACAAAGCAGAATGTCCCCCGACTGTTCTCTTAAAACTGCCTCTGGTTACCACAGAACCCATGCTGAACGTTCTGCTGGCTAAAGCAAAGGAAACCTTAGAAGAACTGAAATAATTTAAGCTTATAAAAAGGAAAACCGAGCCCATTTTGGGCTCGGTTTACCCGCACATAAGGAGGCAAATTAACATGGATATCAAAACAATGGAAAAAGACTTCTTTGATTTAAAGAAAAACAACACCATCTTTGATATTAACTGCTACATTCCTTTTTATCAGGATGACTTTTTAGATGATGACATTCCCACACCGGAACAGATTCTGACAGAAGGTGTTGACAAACTGGTTCTGGCTGATAAATATTGCTTGGTTGATGAAATCTACGAAGCAAACCAGAAACTCTTAGACCGCGTTGCAACAAACGATGCGTTCTATGCCTCTCCCGTTATCCTGCCTGAAATGAACTTAGGCGGTAAGGATTTCAAAGCATATCTGGATACTTTGATTGCAAACAAAGCGGTTATCCTGCGTGCATTCCCCAAATACTTTAAACATTCTATGAAAAAATGGCAGATGGGTGACATCTTAAAAGCCATGGAAGATCGTAGAATCCCCCTGATGGTTTGGCACATGGAAACTGACTGGGATACATATGCTGATATCGCAGAAAACTTCCCCAACCTGCCCATCATTATTGAAGGTAGCGATCAGAAGACCATTTACTACGTTCGTGACGTAATGGGTCTTTTAGAAAGATATAAAAACATTCATCTGGAAATGCACAACTTCACTCAGTACGGCTTCCTGCAGTACTGTCTGCAGTATGTAGGCGTAGAACGTCTGCTGTTCGGCTCTTTCTCTCCCTATAATGATATGAACGGCGTTTTAAAACAGATCGACCGTCATACCACTCAGGAACAGAAAGAACTGATCCTTTCCAAGAACTTCGAAAATATGATTGCTAATATTAAGAAGTAAGAAGGTCCAAAGGAGGTAAAAAACCATGATGATTGTTGACGCACATACCCATTATCAGGTTGTTGGCGCAATGTTTATGTTTGATAGACAGGACGCAGAAATGATTGCGCATAACGATAAAATCGGTTGTAATGTTGCAGTTTCTGCAACAGGTCGTGCACTGGATCGTTTCCCCGATCGTTATTCTCACGAATTTTACGATAAATACGCTCTGGAAATTTACGAACAGAGCGGCGGCAAGGTTGTAAACTTCTTTGTTTACGATCCCCGTATGGCGGAATACGATCTGGCTATGATCGAAAAATATCACGATAATCCGGCTTTTGTTGGTATTAAAATTCATCCGTCCGATCACGGTATCTGGGCAAATGATGAAGGTTACCGCGCTTGTTGGGAAGCAGCGAAGAAGTATGACCTGCCCATTATGTCTCACACTTGGGCGCTGACTTCTAACCCCAAGCAGAAATATGCTACGCCCGAACAGTTCATTCAGTTTATTGATGAATACCCCGAAGTTAAGTTTATTTACGGTCACTCCGGCGGTCGTGTTCCCGGTATCAAAGAAGCCGTTGAAATCGGTAAAACTCGTGACAATGTTTACTATGACATCGCAGGCGACATCTATAACCGTCACCTGATTGAATTTATTGCTAAAAATGTTGGCGCTGACAAACTGATGATTGGCAGCGACCAGCCCTGGTTTGAACTGGACGTACCCATCGGTATGGTTCTGGGTGCAGACCTTACATCTGAGGAAAAAGAGTTAATCTTGGGCGGTAACGCTGCAAGGATATTTAAACTCGCCTAATTTTCGCGGCAAGGCACCGCTTCTGTTGATAGTATGAAGACCTAACAAGCAGAAGCGGTGCTTTTCTTGTAAAACTGACTTTGAAGATAATCCTATTTTTACATAACGGAGTGGTGCGACTATGGAAAAAAGTTACACACAATTAATTGAAGGATTTCAAAACCCCGATTTAGAATATGGCCCCGTTATGATGTGGTTCTGGAAAGGCGACATCACCAAAGAGGGCATCACCTTTCAGCTTGAAAAATTCCGTGAGCAGAATGTGGTAAACTTCTTTATCCATCCTGCCATCGGTTTCGATATTCCCTATTTATCCGACGAACATATGGAACTGATTCAGTATGTGGTAGCCGAGGCAAAGCGTCTTGGTATGCATTACTGGATTTATGATGAATATGAGTATCCTTCCGGTACTGCCGGCGGCTTGCTCTTAGAAAAATATCCCGAATATAAACAGAAAGAACTCCACGTTGAAGATGTAGCCATCGGTATGCCCGGCGACCGCATTAACATGTATCGCAAAGGCAAGTTTGTGTATGCCCAGCTGGTGCAGGAAAAAGATGGCGAAATGTATGTGGAAAATATCACAGCCGAATGTGAAGTGAAAGAAACAGGCGACTTTACCGAAGTTTCCTATTGGTATAACGATGCGGTGATTGCCGGTCGCGCGCTCTTTTACTTCTGCGAATATAACGAATCTATGCTGCCTTCTGCTAACTTTGCTATTAGTTCCAAGCAAACCGGCGGCTATGTGGACATGTTAAATCCTGCCGCTGTGCAGAAATTTATTGAACTGACTCACGAACGCTATAAGGAATTCATCGGCGATGAATTCGGCAAAACCGTTCGCGGCGTGTTTACTGATGAACCCACCGTTCTCCGTCACTTTGACTTTACCTATGTGGGCATCTGGAGTGATACCTTCGCCGAAGAATTTGAAGCAGAATATGGCTATTCTCTCTTGCCTTATCTTTACTGCTTCTGGAAATTTGACACAAAACGCCCCGAAGAAGTAAAAGCCATTCACGATTATCGTGCGTTTGTTATGAAGCGTTATCACGCTAACTTTGTAAAGCAGATCAGTAGCTGGTGCAAAGAAAACAATTTGCTCTTTACCGGTCACTTCGGCGGCGAAGAAATTATTTATGGTCACGTTGATCAGGGTGATAGTTTAAAACAACTGATTGAATTTGACATTCCCGGTATGGACTCCATCTTCTCCTCGGAGCAGATTGATGCCTGCATCGGCTTTAACATTGGCGGCAAACTTTCTTCTTCTGCCGCAAAATTTGCAGGGGCCGACCGCGTGCTCTGCGAAACTTACACAGGCTCCGGCTGGTATATGCGTTTCCCCGAAATGCGTCGTATTGCCAACCGCCTGATGATGCTGGGCGTGAACTGGATTCAGTATATGGGTGCTTATTACACCATCGATGGTAATAACAAAAACTTCCCCTTCTGTTACCCCTCCAGTCATTCCTATCAGAATAGTTTATTCCCCTATTATCATATTTTAGGTCGTCATATGGCGGCGTTTTCCTCCGTTTCTGCGGCAACCAAGCCCGATAATAAGGTTCTCTTTATGCTGCCGCTTCAGCAGGGTGAACAGGAAAACTCCCAGATTAAAAGACTGGCACCCAATGTAAACGAATGGGTGATGCCGGGCGAATATCCCCAGAGAATGTACACCGACACCATCAACGCTATGCTCTATGAGGGCATCGGTTTTGATATGTTCTCTGAAAATCTGTTGGATATGGTTACCGTTCACGATGGTTACTTTGAAATCAAGGGCTATCGTTATGAGGTTGCCATCTTCCCCAGAATGTATTATGTGAACACCGCAACCCGCAAGTTTATTGAAAGCTTAAAGGCCCATAACGTAAAAATGATTTTTGCTTATGCAATGCCCACTGTTGAAACCAACACAGGCGAGGCCTTTGATAACGGATTCTTTATGAAACCCTATAATATGGCATCCGGCGTGATGCGTGATGGTAACGCATATTACGTTGCCCCCGAGGGTTTCCCCGTGGATATGGCGCTGTACCGCGGCATTCTTCGTGATATCTGCGGCGCACCCTTCCTGAATATGCAGACCCAGAACAATGTGTATATCACCAAGCGTGCAAACAGCGATGCAGAGGTTTACTTTATCTGCAACGATGATAAAGAAGAAGCAACAGTTTATGTTGATGCCCTGTCCGGTCTGGAATTTTATGATTCTGAAAAGGGCAAGGTGGATTACACCGTTGATGGCGACAGAATCTGCCTGACTGTTGAGCCCTGGGGCATGCTTCTTGCCATCCGCCCGAAAGATGGCGGCGCCGAGCCCATGGGCACAAAAACCGAAAGTGCGGCAAAGGCAAGCATCACCTTAAGCGGCGCTTACGAATTTACCGCAGAGGGCGGCAACTTCCTGCCCATTGACTATGAAATGTATGACGAAGCAGCAGGGGTTTGGAAAGAATGTCCCTTTATGTCCTATGCTTTGGATGTTCACATTAAAGCAGGCGCGGCTTACAAACTGCGTTCTCGCGTTCGGATTAACAAACTGCCCCAAAAGGTTTACTTAAATGCGGAAGTGCAGCGATTGACCCGTCTTTCTGTGAATGGCACAGACCTTGCATTCTGCAAGAACATCGACCGCTGGTCAACCCATGATTACACCGTAGAAATCGCATCCTTATTATACGAGGGCGAGAACATAATCGAAGTGGAAGGGGCTATGCATCGCATCCGCATGCACAACAAACCGCCTTACATCTTCTTATCCGGTGACTTTACCGTTGGTGGCGACAAGGCTATGAATCCTGCCACCGCTACCATCTCTGCAAACGGTTGGGAGAAAAACGGATATCCTTATTACACAGGCGTTGGTGTTTATAAAACAAAAGCGACCCTGCCCGATGGTTTTGGCAAGGCCACCATTTGTGTAAACACCCCCGATATTGCCGAGATTTTCGTTAACGGAAAGGCGGCAGGCACAAAACTCTGGCTCACTGACGAAACTGACATCACAGAGTTTGCAAAAGCAGGGGAGAACGAGATTGAAATTCGCATCACCTCCACCCGTGCCAACAGTTTTGCTTGCAAAACCTATATTATAGAGGATGATAAATCCCAGATTCGTACCGAAAACGGTATTGTAGCACCTATGGAAATTAAGTTGTATTAAAATTCACGGAGGAATTTTTATGTATTATTTAGCGATTGACACCGGCGCATCCAGTGCCCGCCATATTTTAGCCACTGTGAAAGACGGTAAGATTGAAACCAAAGAAATTTACCGTTTTTATAACGGTGTTTCCCGCAAAAACGGTCATCTTTGCTGGGATACCGAGCAGTTATTTTCTGACATTATCGCAGGTATGAAAGTTGCAGGCGAAATGGGTTGCGTGCCCGAAAGTGTGGGTATCGACTGTTTTGGTGTTGACTTTGTTCTGCTCGATGAACGCGGTTGGGTGATTGGTGACACCGTTGCTTACCGTGACGAACGTACCAAAGGCACACTGGATAAACTCTACAGCGTTATGTCAGCTGAAGATGTATATGCAAAAACAGGTCACCGTCCCGGTGAAATCTGCTCTATGTGTCAGCTGATTGCCATCCGCGATCAGAAACCCGAGGATTTTGCTCCGGCTTGGAGATTACTCCACCTGCCTGACTACTTTAACTATCTGTTAACCGGTCTTGATGTAAATGAACTGACCATTTCTGAATCCGCTTGTATGGTGAATCAGAAAACACAGGACTTTGACGCAGAACTGATTGAAAAATTACAGCTGCCCGCAGGTTTATTTAGAAAACCCCAGCCCCCGATGACTGTTCTGGGTGGCTTAAAACCCGCAATCCAGGCAAAAGTTGGTTACGATTGTAAGGTTGTTTTAACACCGTCTCACGATACCATCTCTGCTATGCTGGCGGCACCTTATTCTGATGAAAACACTGTTATCATCTCTTCCGGCACCTGGTCTATGCTGGCCTGTCTGGGCAAAGAAGCCATCAGCGATATGAACGCCGGCTTTTCTAACCCCCACCTGTCTGATGAAACCCTGCTTCATATGAAAGGCGTGACCGGTCTTTGGCTGGCACAGTGCCTGAAAAAAGAAGTGGGCGATGAATGGAGCTTCCCCAAATTCTGTGAAGCGGCAGAAAAATCCGGCTATGAAGGCAGAATTGACGTGGAAGACGATGCCTTTACCGCACCCGAAAGCATGATGGAAGCCATCAAAACCTATGTGGTTGCAAAGGGCTATGCGGCCCCCGAAACCGTTGGCGACTATGCTGAATGTATCTATCATAGCTTGGCTATGAAATATGCCGAAGTGGTTTCAGAAATGGAAAAACGTACCGGCAGAAACATTGAAAGAATCAACGTTGTGGGCGGCGGCAGTAACGCTACCTACTTAACAGGTCTCACAGAGAAATATACAGGCAAAAAAGTGTTCGCAGGTCCCGGTGAAGCCACCGCTATCGGCAACCTGATTTGTCAGTTTGTGGGTATGGGCGAATTTGCTTCCGTGGCAGATGCCAAAGAAGCATTAAAAGCATCTTTAGAAATTTAATTTTGTTATACATAGATAGGAGAGCGTCAAAATGAGTGCAACAAATGCAGGTTACGCAAAATTAGTTGAAAACTTCAAACAACCCGGCGCAGATTACGGTCCGGCTATGATGTGGTTCTGGATTGGTGAAATCACCAAAGAAGGCATCACCTTCCAGCTGGAAAAATTCCGTGAAAAGAAGATTACTAACTTCTTTATTCACGCAGCTTACGGTTTTATGCATCACTATATGTCTGATGAGCACATGGAACTGATTAAGCACGTGGTAGCGGAAGCAAAGCGTCTTGGTATGTATTACTGGATTTATGATGAATATGAATATCCCTCCGGCTCTGCGGGTGGTCTTTTGCTCAGCAAATACCCCGAATGCCGTCAGAAGGAAATTCACGTTGAAGAACGTTTCCTGAAAAACCCCGGTCAGCGTGTGACTATGTACCGTCACGGTAAATTCATCGGCGCACAGATGATTCAGGAGAAAAACGGCAAGGTATATGTTCGTGATATTGCGGATGAATGTATCAAAACCGTTGATGGCGAATATACCGAAATCGTTTACTTATACAACGAAGCAAACACAGAAGGTCGTGCACTTTTCTACTTTGAAGAAGTTATGCTGGAAATCCTGCCTTCTGCTTGCGGCTGCCTCTCCTCTGAAGGTACCGGCGGTTATGTTGATATGCTCAGCTATGAAGCTGTTGGCAGATACATTGAACTGACCCACGAACGCTACAAAGAATTCATCGGTGATGAATTCGGCAAAACCGTTCGTGGTGTATTTACTGACGAACCTACCACTCTGCGTCACTTCGATGGTACCTATGTTGGTCCTTGGAATGATAACTTTGCTGAAGAATTCTATAAAGACCACGGTTATTCCATCCAGCCCTATTTCTACTGCTTCTGGCATTTCCCCGTAAACAGCCCCGAAGAAGTTAAGGCAATTCACGACTATCGTTATACCATTAAACGTCTGTATCACAAGAACTTTGGCGAACAGATTCACGAATGGTGTAAGAAGAACAACCTGCTCTTTACCGGTCACTTTGGCGGTGAAGAAATTCTGACAGGTCACGTGGCTCAGGGCGATATGTTAGAACATCTGACTTATCTTGATGTGCCCGGTCTTGACTGTATCTTCTCCTCTGAACAGATTTTCACCTGCTATGGCTTTAACTTAGCTGCTAAAAATGCTGTTTCTGCCGCTAAGTTCTCCGGCGCGGACCGTGTTTTAGCAGAAACTTACACAGGTTCCGGCTGGTGGTGCCGTCTGCCCCTGATGAAGAGAATCGCAAACCGCCTGATGATGCTGGGCGTTAACTGGATTCAGTACATGGGTGCACACTATTCCATCCATTGTAAAACCAAGAACCATCCCGGTATGCTGCCTCCCAGCCATTCTTATCAGAACACTCTCTATGCTTACTATGATAAACTGGGCGACCATATGGCAGCGTTCTCTAACGTTTCTGCCAACACCAAAACCGATAACTCTGTTTTAATGCTGATTCCCGTTCAGCAGGCAGAACAGGAAGAATACATCCCCAAGGGCAACCCCATGAACGAATGGAGAATGCCTTGGGAATATCCCTACCGCTATTATGCAGATGCAGTGAACGCTCTCTTGTACGAAGGCATCGGCTTTGACCTTTACTCTGAAAATATGCTGGACAGGGTGGTTATGGGCGATGGTTTCTTCACCATTAACGGTTATCGTTATGAAACTGTTGTGTTCCCGAAAATGTACTATGTGAACACAGAGACCAAGAACTTTATTGCTGACCTAAAAGCACATAATGTTAAGATGATTTTTGCTTACGATATGCCTACCGTTGAAACCAATACAGGTCTTCCCTTTGATCTGGGCTTTAAAATGGAAGCATATAACCGTGCTGCAGGCGTTTCCCGTGATGGTAACGCTTACCACGTTTGCCCCGAAGGCCTGCCGGTTGATATGGGTCTTTACCGCTCTATCTTCCGTGAAATCATCGGCGCACCTTTCTTAAACAAAGAAAGTGACAACATGATTTACATCACCAAGCGTGCAAATGCTGATGCTGATGCTTACTTCATCTGCAACGATGATATGGAAACCGCAGTTGTTTATATCGACGCTCTGCCCGGTATGGAAATTTTCGATTCTGAAAAAGAAACCGTAGAATACGTTGTTGAAGATGGCAGAATTCGCCTGGAAATCGAGCCCTGGAACATGCTTTGCGCAATCTGCCCCAAAGATGGCGGCAAGATGCCTGAAACCACCAAGGTTGAAAAGACTCTGGTTGACACCATCACAATGGCTGATCCCTATGACTTTACTGCAGTGACCGGCAATATGCTGCCTCTGACCTACGAACAGTTTGATGAAGAACTGGGCCAGTGGGTGGCTTGCCCCTATATGTCCTTTAACCAGGAAATTCATATGACTCCCGGCGCGGCTTATAAACTGCGTGCTAACCTGAAGATTACCGCTCTGCCTAAAGAAGTGTTCATTAACGCTGAGGTGCAGAACATTACCCGCCTGGCCATCAACGGAAAGGAACTTGCATTCTGCAAGAATGTTGACCTTTGGTCTACTATGGACTATCGTGAAGAAGTGGCATCTTTATTACACGTTGGCAACAACGTGATTGAAATTGACGGTGTAAGCGATATCATCCCCATGATTCAGAAACCTTCTTACATCTTCTTCTCCGGTGACTTTACTGTTGGCCATCACGATACCTTCGATGTGATGGAACCCGCTACCGATAAGATTGCAGGAAACGGTTGGGAAAAGAACGGTTACTATTATTACACCGGTATGGGTATCTACAAGACCAAGGCAGTTGTTGATTCTGACTTTACCTTTGCAGGTATCACCTTGAACTGTAAGGATATTGCTGAAGTGTATGTAAACGGTGAATATGCCGGCACAAAACTGTGGGTAGCCGATGAAACCGATATTTCCAAGTTCTTAAAGAAAGGCGAAAACGAAATCGAAGTTCGCGCAACTTCCACCCGTGCAAACTCCTTTGCTTGCGTGGCTTACCTGGATGAATGGAGCACCGATTCTGCTGAACGTCGTACTCAGAACGGTATCTTAGCACCGATGACCATTCAACTTTATAAATAATCAGGAGGCAGAATATGTCTATTGATACACATTTTCAAAAAGTAAGAGAATCGGGCAAGGCGATTATCGTTGACACCCACTCTCATTTCCAGAAAACCGGTAATATGGCGGTTATGAACTATGATCCCGAGCCGGTGCTTCGTCACATTGACCACATCGGTTGTGACTATCTGGTACAGGCAAGCTGCCGAGCTTTAGAGCATTTTCCCGATAAAGCGGCGCATGTGCACTATGCGGAATTTGCCAAGTATCTTTACGAACTGTCTAAAGGTCGTGTTTTAAACTATTTCGTGTTTGACCCCCGTATGGCAGACATCGATATGGATACCATTGAAAAGTTCCACGATGATCCGGCTTTCCGCGGTATTAAAATTCATCCCTCCGACCACGGTGTTTGGGCGGATGGTGAAGAATACCGTCCTATGTGGGAAGCGGCGAAGAAATACGGTCTCACCGTTATGTCTCACACTTGGGCGCTGACTTCTAACCCCAAACAGAAATATTCCACACCGGAACGTTTTGTAAAATATCTGGAAGAATACCCCGAAGTTAACTTTATCTTCGGTCATTCCGGCGGTAGAATTCCGGGCATCCGCGTGGCGGCTGAAATCGGCAAAACCCACAAAAATGCTTACTTTGACTTTGGTGGCGATATTTATAACCGTCATCTGGTGGAATATATGGTAGGTATGGTTGGCGCAGACCACTTCTTAGTGGCTAGTGACTTAAACTGGTTCGACCTGTCTTTCCAGATTGGTATGGTGCTGGGCGCTAATATCACCGACGAAGAAAAGAAACTGGTGTTGGGTGAAAACGCAGTCCGTCTGTTCCATATTGGTGAATATTAAAAAACAATCTCAAAATAGCGGTACTTCTCAATGAGAGGTACCGCTCAAATTTGGGGTTATGACTTTTTTAAACGGAGATTAAAATGGATTTAGTATTTATTCTGGTCCGAATTTTCGGATCCATTGGTCTCGGCGCAGGTGCCGCTTCCTTTCTTTTTAAAAAACATAAACACATTATGGCAGGGAAACTTGTATCCGAAGTTGCCTATGGCATTCAGTATTTTCTCTTGGGCGCTATGACAGGCGGTATTGTCAGCGTTGTGTCCATCGCGCGAAACTATCTGATGGCACGCTTTGTGGAAAAAGGTAAATCCACAACGCCGCTTATCATCTTTTTCTCCCTGTTTGTTGTTGTGGTGTGTTTAGCAACTTGGCAGGGATTCATCAGTTTATTTCCTCTGGTTTCCAAAGTGCTTTCCTGCGTATCTTACGGTATGAAAGATACAAAAAAACTCCGTTTTATCAGTTTGCCCACCTGCTTTATGTGGGCGGTTTATAACTGCAGTTACGGAGCTTGGGAATCTATGACGGGCGATATACTTTCCATTTGTTCTCTGTGTATTGCGATTTATCGGTATGATATTTTAAAAAAAGAAGAACCACGATAGTGGTTCTTCTTTTTTTATAAAGGCTTCCCCTTGAGGGGAGGCTCCGCCGAAGGCGGTGGTGAGGTGTTTTTGGTTAACGTTAAATTTTCACGCCCCTCATCCGTCTTTTGCTTCGCAAAATCCACCTTCCCCCAAGGGGGAAGGCTTACAAAGTCCGATATAGAGTTTTACTTAAACCCTCCCGTTGCCACCGCCCAAGAGTAAACATCAATGTTTGCAAATAGTTCCGCCACAATCATCCGTGCCCAAAGGATAAACAAAAGGGAAAGCAACACCAAAAACAAAATAAGCAAAAGATTATCTTTTAAAAATCGCATCATATTCTTCACCCGTTCCATTCTATGAAGCAGACGGCGGCGATATGATAAAAAGGTTGAAAAGATGCGGGAAAAGTGATACAATAAAAATAACAAAAGCCTCCCTTGCCTAAAGGGAGGGGGACCGCCGAAGGTGGTGGAGGGATATATGTACAGAAAACATAATACAGGATTAACAAACAATGCGAAAACATTGCGTAAAAATATGACCAAGGAAGAAAAACACTTTTGGTATGATTTTCTGAAAGATTATCCCGTACGTTTTTTAAGACAAAAGGTAATTGACAATTATATCGTTGATTTTTATTGCCACAGCGCAAGACTGATTATTGAACTTGATGGTTCGGAACATTACGAGGAAGAAAAGATATTAAAGGATAAAATCAGGACTGATAAATTGGAACAACGAAATCTAATCGTTATCAGAATACCTAACAATGAGATAAATAAAAATTTTGAGGGAGTTTGTCAGTATATTGATAATGCTGTAAAAGAATCCCCCAGTCACCTACGGTGACAGCCCCCTTTAGGCAAGGGGGCCTTAGTTTGGAGATGAAACTATGTTTTTAAAGCGTATTCAAACATTATTTAATAGAATAGAAGCCGACGGGGTTTACATCACCTCCCCCGAGGACCTTTTCTATTTCAGCGGGTTTACGGGTGGAGAAGGGGCGCTTGTGTTAACGCCTGACCGTCGCGTTTTGCTGACGGATTCCCGCTACACCCTGCAGGCAGGGGAGGAGGCCAAAGATTTTGAGATTATCAACGTGGCCGAAACAAAACCCCTTGATTATCTTGCCTCCCTTGGCATAAAAACCATTGGTTTTGAAGAAGAGTTTATGTCCGCCAAAGGCTATTGGTCTCTCTGCGAGGCACTGCCCGAGTGCGATTTTCTCGGCATCACCGCCGATGTTTTAAAAATCCGCTCTGTTAAAGACGAAACCGAGCAGGCGCTAACCCGCAAGGCATCTCGACTAGCCTGTCAGGCCTTTGACCACATTCTGCCCCTGTTAAAACCGGGGGTGCGTGAACTGGACATCGCCATGGAACTTGAATGGTTCATGAAAAAAGGCGGCGCATCGGGTGCATCTTTTCCCATCATTTGCGCCTCGGGCGCTCGCTCGGCTATGCCTCACGGGGTGGCAAGTGAGAAAAAACTCCAAAAAGGCGATTTTGTTACCTTGGATTTTGGTTGCTTCTATGGCGGCTATGCCAGCGATATGACCCGCACGGTTGTGCTGGGTAACCCCACCGATGAACAACGAAAGATATATAACACCGTGCTGGATGCCCAGATGCGGGCGGTTGAATTCATCCGCGCAGGCGTGATGGGAAAAGATGCTGATAAAGTGGCACGGGATATCATCACAGAAGCCGGTTACGGCAAGAACTTCGGTCACTCTTTAGGTCACGGAACGGGGCTTTTGATTCACGAACAGCCCAATCTATCGCCCCGCTCGGAAACGGTTTTGGAATCGGGGATGATTGTCTCCGTTGAGCCGGGTATTTATGTGGATGGTTTCGGCGGCGTGCGCATAGAAGACCTTGTGATTGTTACGGATGATGGCTGCGAAAACTTAGTGACAGCAGAAAAATCCCTGATGGTTCTGTAAAAGGAGAATTCCTATGATTGCAAAAATTAAAAGTTGCGGACTCCTCGGCATTGATGGCTATATGGTGGAAGTGGAAACCGATATTTCAAACGGTATGCCCGCCTTTGATGTGGTGGGTCTGCCCGATACAGCGGTGAAGGAATCCAAAGAGCGTGTGCGCTCGGCTATGAAAAATTCAAATCTCCAGTTTCCTCAAAAGCGCATTACGGTGAACTTGGCCCCTGCCAACATCCGAAAGGAAGGTCCTTTTTACGATTTGCCCATCTGCATCGGTCTCCTTTGCAGTTCTGAGCAACTGCCTATGGCGGAAATCGATGACTATTTGTTCCTAGGCGAACTTTCCCTAAACGGAACCCTCCGCCCTGTAACGGGTGCACTGCCTATGGTGCTCTCTGCTGTGCAGGCAGGCATCAAAAAAGTGATTCTGCCGAGAGAAAACGCCGAAGAAGCGGCGGTTGTCACCGATGCAGAAGTCTATCCCGCCCATACTTTAGCCGAAATTATGGCGCACTTTTTGGGAATCGAGCGCCTTTCCCGTGTGACCGTGGATGTGAATTCTTTGTTCGATGGTCAGGCGGCACATTGCCCCGACTTTGCCGATGTGCGTGGTCAGGAAAGCGTGAAACGAGCCCTCGAGGTAGCGGCCGCAGGGGGACACAATGTTCTGCTGATTGGTTCACCGGGCTCGGGTAAAACCATGCTTGCCCAGCGTCTGCCCGGGATTTTGCCCAATCCCACTTTGGCAGAAGCGCTGGAAATCACAAAGATACACAGCATAGCAGGTTATCTGCCCAGCGAGACGCCCCTGATGACAACCCGCCCGTTCCGCAGTCCCCATCACACCATTTCGGCGGTGGGTCTTTCCGGTGGCGGCACCATCCCCCGACCGGGTGAAGTGAGTTTGTCCCATAACGGTGTTTTGTTTTTAGATGAACTGCCTGAATTTAATAAAAATGCGCTGGAGGTGCTTCGTCAACCGTTAGAGGATGGCGTTGTGACCATCTCCCGCGTGAATGCAACGCTGACATATCCCTGCCGCACCATGCTGGTGGCGGCGATGAACCCCTGCAAGTGCGGATACCACGGAGATCTCAGCCGCGAATGTACCTGTTCGGAGGCGCAGATTCATCAGTATTTATCTAAAATCAGCGGTCCGCTACTTGACCGCATTGACCTGCACGTTGAAGTGCCCGCTGTGCCCTACGGGGAACTGACCGCCAAGACAAAAGGCGAATCCTCCGAAACCATTCGTGCCCGTGTAAACGAGGCAAGAGCCCGTCAGGCCGCACGATTTAAGGATATAGCAGGCGTCTATTGCAACGCCCAGATGAACGCGCCCCAAACGGAGCAGTTCTGCGCTTTGGGAGAAGAGGAGAGCGCCTTGATGAAATCCGTGTTCGACCAGTTAGGTCTTTCCGCCCGTGCCCATAACCGCATTTTAAAAGTGGCACGCACCATAGCGGATTTAGCAGGTAGTGACGAGATTAAAACCGTCCATCTTGCCGAGGCCATTCAGTACAGAAGTTTGGATAGGAAGTACTGGTAAAAGAATAATTCAAAATTTTCTCTTGACAAATACTGTGATTCGTGCTACAATTATGGTTGTTGTATGAATCACAACACGCCGCTGTGGTGGAATTGGCAGACACCCGGGACTTAAAATCCCGTGGGAGCAATCCCGTACCGGTTCAAGTCCGGTCAGCGGCACCATGTCGGAGCAAAGCAAGCTTTGCTCCGACTTTTTTATTGCAAAAATAAAAGCCTCCCCTGATTCAGGGGAGGTGCCCCGTAGGGGCGGTGGGGTTAAACAATACCCTTCCACCACCTTCGGTGGTTCCCCTCCCCTTAAAAAGGGGAGGCAGAATAAAAACGCCTGACTGATTTGGCAGTCGGGCGTTTTTATTTGTTAATTGTAGGGTTTTCGGTAATGCCTAAAATGTAATCAATAGAAACATTATAAAAACGTGATAATTTAATTAAAATGTCAGTGGGGATGTCTCGTTGCCCTAATTCATAATTGCTGTAAACTTGTTGCGAACAACTCAATTCTTTTGCCAGTTGTTTTTGAGTTAAGTCATGGTCTTCTCGCAAATCACGGATTCTTCGAAACATTTGCATCCGCTCCCTTCACAAAAATTATACCCCACAACAAAATGCAGTATTGACAAATACCGCAAATTGCAGTATAATTTTTATAAAGGCAAAGAAATTTGTCGGATTTTAGAACATAGGAGGATTCATTATGGCTTTCGGTTTAGATTCATCATCTTTCTCTGGTGCATCGGGGCAACAACTGCAATATGTTGTTATGCAGGTGACGTTGAAAGAAAAATTTTTTGGAACAGGTTCCGGTAACCTGACTGAACTTGAAAAAGTAATTAACGAGCAGGCAAGCAAAGGATACCGCTTGCACACTATTTCAACTGCTAACGGCGGAAGTAAAGGTTTGGGCGGCGGCGATCGTATTCAGGCGACAATGGTTTTTGAAAAAATTTAATAAAAAATAAACCCCCGACGGATTCCGTCGGGGGTCTTTTTATTTTACCTTATCTGAAAATACTAAAGAACAAAATTACCAGAATACCAAGGGCGATTCTATACCAGCCGAAGAGTTTGAAATCGTGTTTTTTCACATAGCCCGTTAAGAACTTAACCGCCAGCATAGAAACGATGTAAGCGACTGCCATAGCGGTGAGCAGGATGCCCCATTCAGAGCCTGCCATCACATAATCGTTGGTGACGAGTTTTAAGAAACTAACGCCGAACATAACGGGGATGGCTAAAAAGAATGAAAACTCGGCGGCAAGACCACGGGATGTGCCCAGCAGCATAGCGCCTAAAATGGTGGCACCGGAGCGGGATGTACCCGGCACGATGGACAGCACCTGAAACAGACCGATTAAAATAGCGGTTTTATAGGTCATATCCTTTTGCTCGGTGCAAATAGCGGTCTTTTCCTTGCGCTCGATGAAGAGAAAAGCCAAACCGTAGAGAATCAGGGTTGCGCTGATGACCCAGGGGTTTTCAAAATGCTCCATAAAGTCATTTAAGAGCAAGCCGATGATAGCGGCAGGAAGGCACGCCACAATCACCTTAAACCACATAGACCAGGTTTCCTTTTTCTCCTCTTTGGTTTTCGAGGGGGCAAAGGGGTTTAACTTGTGAAAATAAAGGGTCACGATGGCGAGAATGGCGCCAAGCTGGATCACATATAAAAACACATCGGTGTTAAAAAATGTATCGCGGATGCCCATAAACTCATTGAACAAAATCATATGTCCCGTACTGCTGATGGGGAGCCACTCTGTGATGCCCTCAACAATACCTAAAATAATCGCTTTGATAAAATCCAATGCAATTCCTCCTTTTTTATATGCTTATGCAAGCAGTAACGTAAAATTACAGGAGTTCTTCATTATACACAGCGCGAGAGCCGCCCACAAATTTGGGACGGGTGCGGGCGCAGAGGATGCGGGCCTGACCGATGGTGTCAACGGATAAGCGAACGGGTACAGCCACAGGGCGCAGCTGCATACCGATTAAAGTGCCGCCAATGTCAAGACCGGCTTTAGCGCGAACGCCTTCAACAGCCACGGGGCTTTTCATATTGGCATACACGGTGGTGGCAAAAGAACCGCCGGCTTTGGGCTGGGGCACAACGTTCACCTGTTCATAGCCGAACTTTTCTGCCGCCTCTTCTTCAATAATCACAGCACGGTTTAAATGTTCACAGCACTGAGCCGCAAGGTAAATGCCGCGCTCTGCGAGAACGGGGCCGATGCCTGCGTACAGGGCTTTGGCAGTATCAAGGTCAGAACCCTTGCCGATTTGCTTGCCGCCCACTTCGCTGGTGGAGCAACCAATCACCAAAAGGTCACCTTTCTTTAAATTTGCAACTTCAATTAATTCAGAAACAGCAGAAGCCGCCGCTTTTGTAATTTCTACACTCATTGTCATACCTCCAAAGGTTTTTACGCATTTTATTGTATCATATATTACAGAATAATGCAAGGTGTTGTGGTTTTCGGTTTTTTACAAATTAAAAACATTTTGCGGGAAAATTTGACGACTCTTATTTTTTGTGGTACAATTATATATGTAGGAATATAGTCTTAAACCGAAAGGAGCGAAAAGGGTGGAGCGATTTTCCCGTAGCGTCTTATTGCTTGGGCAAGAGGGGTTAGAGCGCCTCAAAAACGCCCGTGTGCTTTTGTTTGGTTTAGGTGGCGTGGGTGGCGCTGTGTGTGAGGCCCTGGCCCGTGCCGGTGTTGGCGAAATGACCATCGTGGATAACGATACAGTCAGCGTTTCCAACATCAACCGCCAACTGCTTGCCACCGATGAAACGGTGGGAGAACTTAAAACCGAGGCGGCGAAGAAACGGATTTTATCCATTAACCCCGATTGCCGCGTGATTGTCAAAAATCTGTTTTATCTTCCCGATGAAACGGAACTGATCACAAAGGACTATGACTACATCATTGACGCCATTGATACGGTAACCGCGAAGATTGATATAGCGGTTAAGGCCGAAGCTTTGGGCGTGCCCCTCATCAGCTGTATGGGGACGGGCAACAAACTCCATCCCGAGATGCTGGAAATTGAGGATATTTTTAAAACCTCCGTTTGTCCCCTGTGCCGCGTGATGCGGACGGAACTGAAAAAGCGGGGCATCGGGAAACTGACCGTTGTGTATTCTAAGGAAGAGCCGCGAAAGGTGACCTGCGGCGAAGAAAATGGCAGACACGCCCCCGGCAGTGTATCCTTTGTGCCGCCTGTGGCAGGCTATTTAATGGCCTCCAAGGTTGTGCAGGACATCACGAACATCAAATAAAACCATGACGAAGGAGAAATCCATGAATCAGGAAAATTATATCGAACAAAACATAGTCAAAGCGCTGGAAGTTAACTATATGCCCTATGCCATGAGCGTTATCATTTCCCGTGCCATTCCGGAGATTGACGGGTTTAAACCCTCTCACCGTAAACTTTTATACACCATGTATAAAATGAACTTAATTAACGGTGCCAGAACAAAATCTTCAAACGTTGTGGGTCAGACCATGAAATTAAACCCCCACGGTGACGCGGCGATTTATGAAACCATGGTGCGACTGACCAAGGGTAACGGTGCACTCCTTCATCCCTTTGTGGATTCAAAGGGTAACTTTGGTATGCAGCAGTCTCGCGATATGGCCTATGCGGCACCCCGTTACACCGAGGTTAAACTGGACCCCATCTGTAACGACATTTTCGGCGATATTGATAAAAACACCGTTGACTTTGTGGATAACTACGATGGCGAAATGAAGGAGCCCGTGCTCCTGCCGACGGCGTTTCCCAACATTTTGGTTAACCCCAATCAGGGTATCGCGGTTGGTATGGCATCTAACATTTGCTCTTTTAACTTAAACGAAGTGTGCCAGACCACCATCGCTTATTTAAAAGATAAAGATTGCGATATTTCCGAAACCCTGCTTGCGCCCGATTTTTCCACCGGCGGTCAGCTTATCTACGATGAAGCGGAAATGCGTGCTATTTATGAAACCGGTCGTGGCAGTTTTAAAGTTCGTTCCAAATATACTTACGATAAAAAGAATAACTGCATCGAAATTTATGAAATTCCTTACACCACAACGGTGGAAGCCATTATGGATAAAATCATCGAACTGGTTAAGGGTGGCAAAATTCGTGAAATTGCAGACCTGCGTGACGAAACCGACCTGTCCGGTCTGAAACTGACATTGGACTTAAAGCGCGGTACCGATCCTGAAAAGCTGATGCTCCGTCTGTTCAAGCAGACGCCGCTGGAAGATTCCTTTAGCTGTAACTTCAACATTTTGGTTGACGGTTCACCCAAGGTTATGGGCGTCCGCGAAATCTTAAAGAACTGGACCGATTTCCGTCTGGGTTGTATCCGTCGTCGTTTAGAATATGATTTGGATAAGAAAAATCACCGCCTGCATCTGCTCTTAGGTCTTGAAAAAATCCTACTGGATATTGATAAAGCGGTGAAAATCATCCGCGATACCAAACTGGAAGTTGAAGTTGTGCCCAACTTGATGGCGGGCTTTATGATTGACAACATTCAGGCCGAATTCATCGCAGAAATCAAGTTGCGTCATTTAAATAAGGAATATATTATGAAACGTCTGGAGGATATCGACACTTTAAAGAAAGATATCGCCGAAATCCAAAAGACCTTAGGCAGCAATCTGGCAATGAAGAAAATCATTATTGCCGAACTGACTAATTTAATGAAGAAATACGGAAAAGACCGTCGCAGTGAAATCATCCAGGGTGACGAAGCGGCTCTGCCCGAAGTGGAAACCTTCATTGAAGATTATAATGTTAAAGTGTTCTTAACCGAGCAGAACTACTTAAAGAAAATCTCGCTGGTATCTCTGCGTGCGGCATCTGACCAGAAACTTAAAGAAGACGACCGTATGCTCTGCGAATGGGAAGGCTCCAATAAAGATGAACTGCTCCTGTTCAGTAACCGTCAGAACTGTTATAAGATTAAGGTGCACGAGGTGCCCGATACCAAGGCAAGTGCGCTGGGTGAATATCTGCCCAACTTGCTCGGTATGGAATCCGACGAAAAGATTATCTATATGGCGATTACATCCAAGTACGAAGGCTTTATGCTCTTTGCCTTTGAAAACGGAAAGATTGCCAAAGTGCCCGTTAGCAGTTACGAAACCAAAACCAACCGTAAGAAGTTGGCCAATGCGTATAACGAGAAATCCGTTATTGCAGATATCCGCTTCGTGATGCAGGACACCGAACTGGTGGCTATGAGTGATATCAACAAGGTGCTGATCTTTGACACCGCTAAAATCCCCGTGAAGTCCACGAGAAACTCTTTAGGCGTTCAGGTATTAACGCCCAAGAAGGGTAGCATTCTGGCTAAGATTTGCACGCTGGATGAAGTGACATTTACAGACCTTGACTATTACAGAACCAAAAACATCCCCGCCCGCGGCGCTTATTTAAAGGAAGATGATGCGCCCGGCGAACAGATGACGCTGTTGTAAGGCGTAGCAAGCGGCGCAGACCGTGCGAAACGAAAAAGACTATTTTTATAAATAAGGAAGGCATCTGCAGAGGCAGATGCCTTTTTTCTTTATGTTTCGCACGGTCTGCGCCGCTTCCGACCGTCTTTTTTTGTGGGCAAAATCCGTTTTTTAAAATTGAAAGAAAGTGGGGTTTAAAAATGAAAAACGGAGAAAAACGGAGCATTTTAATCATAAATTAAAAATTTGGCGATATTCAGCGGTTTTTCGGTTTGCAAATGATGTCGAATCGTCGTATAATAATAAAGTCGCTTGTGCGCCGGAAACGGCTTAGCAGAGCGGCTAGAACCTTGAAAATTGAACAGAGCAGGCTCTTATAAATTACTTTGAGTAATTTTGGATAATGAGAATTTTAATTAGTCAGCAATGACTGAAACAGGATTTTAAGTTCTCCGTAAGGAGAGTTTAGAATACAAACTTTTTAGAGAGTTTGATCCTGGCTCAGGACGAACGCTGGCGGCGTGCCTAACACATGCAAGTCGAGCGGGAAG
>JAZOLH010000023.1:0-23895 GCA_045652815.1 Clostridia bacterium | reverse complement strand
TTTGACGCAGGCGGCAGCGACAGAAAAGTCAGCGCTGTGATTGATGGTGAAAGCGTGTACTCCGAAGAAGTTGTTTGGTTCCCCAAAACAAATTCCGATCCCGACTATCACTATCAGGGCATTTTAGAAGCTATGAAAACAGCGGCATCTCATATGCCCAGAGTGGATGCCATCGGCGTTTCTTCTGCCGGCGTTTATGTGGATAACAGAATCATGGTTGCTTCCTTGTTCTTAAAGGTAAGCGACGATGAATTTGATAAAAAAGTTAAGAATATGTATTTAGATGTTGCCAAAGAAATCGGTGAAAATATTCCCATTGAAGTAGCAAATGATGGCGACGTTACCGCCCTTGCCGGCGCTATGGATTTAAATGATAACGCTGTGCTGGGTGTTGCAATGGGTACATCAGAAGCAGGTGGCTATGTTGACCCTCAGGGCAACATCACCGGCTGGCTCAACGAACTGGCTTTCGTTCCCGTTGATTTTAACACTGAGGCTATGGTGGATGAATGGTCCGGTGACTATGGTTGCGGTGTTAAATATTTCTCTCAGGACGGCGTGATTAAACTGGCGCCTTATGCAGGCATCGAACTGGATGAAGCCCTGTCTCCTGCTGAGAAACTGAAAGTTGTTCAGGGTCTGATGAAAGAGGGCGACGAAAGAGCCAAGGCGATCTATGATACCATTGGCGCATATTTTGGCTATGCTATCGCATTTTATACTGAATTTTATGATATCAAGCATGTTCTGATTATGGGTCGTGTTACCTCCGGTGAGGGCGGCACGATCATTCTGGAACGGGCGCAGGAAGTTTTAGATACAGAGTTCCCCGAACTTTCTAAAACCATCACCCTGCATATTCCCGACGAAAGCTCCAGAAGAGTGGGTCAGTCCGTTGCGGCGGCAAGCCTGCCCGAAATCAGATAACAGGGTGTTAAAAACACCTGAATTGCGTGCAGATGGAGGAAATATGGAAACAAAAAAAGTGCAATTAGGTGTTGATTTAGGCGGAACAGATATTAAATTCGGTATTGTGTCAGGGGGCGAAATCGTCTATAAGGGAAAATGTCCCACACCGCAGGACTCTGCCGAAACCATTATGGATACCATCGCAGAAGAATGTCTGCGACTTAAAAAAGAGTATCCTTTTCAGTCTGTTGGCATCGGTGTACCCGGTTGGTATATCGGCGAAGAACTCTATACCGACAATTTGCCCTTTAATGGTACCTTGTTTGTCAGAGAAATGGAAAAACGCCTTGGCATGCCTGTTTTTTCCGATAACGATGCAAACTGTGCCGCTTTAGGTGAGATTTTAGTCGGAAATGGCAAAGACTATCAAGATATGGTTCTGTTAACCCTTGGTACAGGTATTGGCAGCGGCATTATTGTGGATGGTAAAATTGTCCGCGGCAAAGGTGCGGCAGGGGAACTGGGCCACCTGATTATTGATGCGGTGAACGGTGAGGCCTGCACCTGCGGTCAAAGTGGTTGCTGGGAGCGATATGCTTCTGCTTCTGCGCTGGTTCGTCAGGCGGAAAAAGCGGCCAAGGAGCATCCTGAAAGCCTTTTGGCAAAAACATATTGCGAACAGGGTAAAATGAACGGTAAACTGTTTTTTGGTGCTCTGTCATCGGGCTGTCCTGTTGTGGAAACAGTGTTTGATGCATATCTTGATAAACTGGTGGTTGGCATTCAAAGCATCCGCAAAGCATTAGATCCCGAAATCTTTTTGCTCGCAGGCGGCACCACAGCAGTAGGCGATGTGCTCTTAAAACCCCTGCAGGCAAAATTGGGGGATGAATTTAACATTAAAATTTCGGTCCTGCAAGATGATGCCGGTATTTTCGGTGCGGCAGGTTTGTCTTGCAACTAAACACATAGGGTAGGAAAAAACGAGGCTGTGGCACTTGCCACAGCCTCGTTTTTTATAAATCAAATTCAACTTTAACTGATTTTCCGTATTCGGTGGGGGACTTGCCCGTCAGTTGTTTAAAACGACGGGAAAAGAGATGAATGGTATCAAATCCCAGATAGGATGCAATCTGCGAAATGTTGAGTCCACCTTCGCGAATCATGGACTTTGCAATATCAATTTTCATTTTGGAAAAATGAGTCATAATACCTTCGCCAAATTGTTGACGGAACAGGGATTTTAAGGTGGTCGGGCTCACGTTTGCTTCTTCGGCAATCTGCGAAAAGGTTAGTTTTTCGGTCACGTGCTCCTGCATATAGTTTAACACCTTGCTGAGCAGGTCCTGCTCTATATTGCGTCTTAAGGTGGTGCTGTTTCGTCTAACACCGTCAAAGTTACGGTAGAGGGAAATTAAAAGATGCTCTAAGGAGAGACCAATCATTTGCTCAGAGCCGAAGTATTCATCCTCTCGTCTTGTGAGACCTTTTAGGAACGTATCTTCAAGGGGCGAAGAGAAACTATTAATGGACTCTTTAACAATGGTGGCCAAAAGATGCTTTTCAATATCAGAAAGGGGCAGAATGCGCTTTTTAAAAAAGTTCATAGCAGGGGATTTACAGGTGAAGGAAATAATGACAAGATTCGGGGCCACAACACCGTTTGCACGGAGGTTGTGGAATTCGTTGGGTTGATGAAACACAGCATCACCTTGGGAGAGAATGTGTTTTTCCTCATCCATATCAATTTCAATCTCGCCTTTATCTACATATACAATCTCCCAAAAATCATGAGATTCTCCTTTGAACGAGTAGTCTTTTTCATATTCAAAATAATGAACGGTGTAAATTTCGTTAATCACAAAAGGTCGTTTTAATCGTGTTGGAATAAAGTCCATCATTTCACCTCCAAACCTATTTTTAAGTATACCACAATGTGTCACAAGTTGCAATGTTTTTTACGGCGACAGATTGACTTTTATATATTTATAATAATATAATATTACATAAGAATTCCTTTTACAAAAGGAGAGGATTGTTGTGAACAAAAGATTAGGTATTTTTCTACTCAGTTTTGTTATTTTGCTCGTATCCTGCCTGCCGATGACAGTTATGGCAGCTGCAGTGGGCACTTGCGGTTTTTATAATATCGGAACCGCAGATAACATCAAGGTTGTGCCTCTTAGAAACGGTGAACCTGCAGACATTTTGGCGGTCTATGCAAACGGAGACGAAGTGGCCGATTTGCTCTATGATTATTCCAATGGTCTTTGTGTTACCGTCGATAAAACTGTCGCAGGTAAGGTCTATGCGGCGACCTTGGTAAAAGGTAGTGGTCTGCCGGAAACCGAAGCGGATTTTCTTTATACAAAACAGATTGTGGCTGCAGCGAAACAGGTTGTGTTTACTGTTGTACCCACTCCGATTTTCAGCAGTATGGACCTGACGCTGTTTATCACAAGTAATAATGAAGATTTTGAAAGCATTGCCATTCCTATTGGTTATGCAATGGAAAATATGTATCAGGTAGCAAGCGGCTATCCCTTGCCCGGTACCGTTACTTTAAGCGGCAAAACAGAACTGACCGCTACCATCCAAGGTGCACCCTCCAGCGAACATTATGATATTGTTTGGTTGAGAAACGGTCAGGTGATTGAAGGTGCAACCGGCACCACATATACACCAACCCCCGCTGATCAAAACACAACCATCAAAGTTAAACTGGTGGCAAAAGGTGATATTTTCACCGGTGAAGTTGTTTGTGCAAGAGGTATCCCCATCAGCTCCGGCGGTGGCGGCGGTGGCGGCGGTGATGTGCCTATGTACGGTATCAACCTTGACTGCGGTGCAAACGGTACAGCCACACTGAGCACCAAAAACGCTATGGCAAACAGAAATGTTTCCGTAACCGTAAAAGCAAATGAAGGTTTTGTTGTTTCCACTGTTACCGTTACCGATGCAAAGGGTAATGCAGTGGAAGTGACAGCAGAAGGCGACGTTTACACCTTTGTCATGCCCAAGAGTGCAGTTAGCATTAAGGTGACTTTCATTGATGAAGCAGAAGTTAAACCCGAAGAACCCAAAGAAGAAGAACCTGAAGAAGTTGAAACAGTTTCCTTTGCCGATGTGGCAGACGATAGTTTTTATTATGATGCAGTGCTGTGGGCAGTAAAAAATAATATCACACAGGGTATCAGCGAAACTTCTTTCGCACCCGATGCGGCTTGTACCCGTGCACAGATTATCACATTTTTATGGCGTGCGGCAGGTGAGCCCAAGGCAGAGAATGCTGAAAACGTCTTTACCGATGTGGCAGAAGGCAGTTACTACTATGATGCAGTGCTGTGGGCTGTGGAAAAAGGTATCACAGCAGGCACAACCGAAACAACATTCAGCCCTGATGCGACAGTTGACAGAGCGCAGACCGTAACCTTTATGTACCGTATGGCCGGTGAGCCCGCTCCTGCTACCAGTGATGCATTTACCGATGTTGCGCCCACATCTTACTACAATAATGCTGTTAACTGGGCTGTAACAAACGGTATTACAAATGGTACCGGCGTTGGTACATTCAGCCCCCAGGATGCTTGTACCCGTGGACAGATTGTGACATTTATGTTCCGTTATCTTGCAAAATAAAATTGGCAGATATTTTTTAAAAAAATTTTTAAAATATATCTTCCATTTTGCAAAATAATGTGATACAATAGGGTAAATACCAAATGGCGTTTCGCCGAAAGGTTTAAGGGAGGTGTAACGAATGGCTTACAAAATTTCTGACGAATGCATCGCTTGTGGTGCTTGTGCACCGGAATGTCCGGTTGGCTGCATCAGCGAAGGTGATATCTTTGTAATTGATGCTGATCAGTGCATCGACTGCGGTAGCTGCGAAAATGCTTGCCCCGTAGGTGCTCCTCAGGCTGAATAATTGCAAAATGAAAAAGACCGCCAATTAGGCGGTCTTTTTTTCTTGGTAAAAATTGTGGCTTGCGATTAAGGTGCCCTGACCTGTATAATAAAAACAGAGTGAAAACACGGGAGGAAAACCATGAAACAGAAAAATCACCTGATACACCCCGTTGCAAAACGGATTGTAAAGGTTGGAATTTTGCTCTCGATTCCCGTGCTTTTAGCAGGTTTTTGGGCAGGGCAGGGGTCGTTTTTGGCCATCTCTTTTTGCCGAGCATCCGTTATGATGTTTGCCGTTTCTGTTATTGGCGGCCTGTTTTTCGATATGATGGCGAAAGTGAAGGGAATCGGGAAAGAATAGCAAAAGGCGTTGTTTCGACCGAAACAACGCCTTTTTTGCGCGTATTTTACTATTCTAATACGTAAACTCTTGCGGGACGGTAGCCAAATGAGATACATTCGGATACGGTATTATAGAATAAATCGATTCGATTACCCTTGATAGCGCCACCTGTATCACCGGCGATTGCAAAGCCATAAGTCCAGGAGCCATCGGGGGCTTCGATATATAATTTACTGCCTAAGGGAATCAGGCGGGGGTCAACAGCGATAACGCCATAAGCCGCGTGACGACCGGAAGCGGTAATGTTACCAACATTAAAGCTGTAAGCGGTTGCTTTAACATCAATAATCTTCTTCACCTGCAGATGCTCGGTGGAGGTGGGGAGCACTTTTTCGCCCTGAATACCTTTTTCCACGATGCGATCCTGTGTAGGCACTAAAACATCTTCTTTGATGATTTCGCGGGATTCTTCCTTACCATCACGAACAACAACCTTATAGGTTCTCTTGGAAGTACCGTCGGCACCTTCCTGCAGAACAACCTCGTGGCTGGTACGTTTTTCGTAATTGGGCTGAATGATAACGGGGCAGGGTACGGTTTCGGTCAGAGTTTCCTCATACACGTGTACACGGGAAATGGTTACCTGCATACCGTTTGTAACGGGTGTATCCAGTGCGGGGGAGATGTTATCCTGCGCACCTAAACTGATACTGTATTCTGTCAGAGCTTCACCTAAAGTTGCGGCGCAACTGTAAATGGCCTTTGATTTACCCTCTACGTGAACGACGATGCACTTACCACGTTTGATGGTGATGGTGCTGTTATGACGAAGCATGGAGTGGAGGGGCACGGAAATTTTATCGCCCGTATTCAAAGTGATTTTCTGTTCTGCCAAAAGCTCTTCTACATAAAGTCTGTTACTTGAGGTTTCAATTTTTCTTTCGCCATCGATAATGGTTACATCTTTGGTCACAACGAAACCGAACATTAACATACTGATGCAGAAGAGTGCGATCAATGTGCAAACTGTAACGAGCAGTTTGTCCTGTATCCAATTTTTCTTCATTCGTTTTCACTTCCTCTCTTTCTCATCTCATGAAAAAGATATGCAAATTCCGTTTGAAATTATAACGCATTTGTTACAAAATTGTTGCATTTTTCGAAAAGCATGGACTATTATAAAATATTTTTGGTCAAAAGTCAAACATTTTTCTCAATTAAAGCAGAAAACATTCAGGTAAAATTTGGAAAATGGAGGGTTCAACCTATCCTGAAGCCACGTATAACACAGTATAGAGCATTTTCTGGTAAAATATACCATTTTTACCCGTTTTTTTCGTTTTTGGCTGTAATTTTGTTGACTAAGAGGGGTCGTTATGGTACAATTAAGTCAAAAATAAGGCTTAAAATCAAGGAAAAATCAGGCAGAAAGGGGCATGCAATATGGCGCTTACAATCATCTACGGCGAAGCGGGTACAGGCAAAAGTGAATACTGTCAAAATGCTATGCTAAAGCTGTTCAAAAATGGTGTTAAAACCATGATGATTGTGCCGGAACAGTTTGCTCATTCGGCTGAATTTTCTCTGGTGCAAATGAATGGATTTTTGTCTGATGACATCTCTGCAACCTCTTTTAAAAGACTGGCACATAAACTTTTGCAAAAGAACGGTCTTTTAAAAGGAAGCCTGAGCAAAGTGGGTAAAACCATGTTGCTTGCCAAGGCAATTCTTAGTGTTTCGCAAGATCTTACCTTATATAAAAGTGCGGCTGAAAAACCCGGTTTTTTGGATGCGATGCTCGGATTTATTGATGAATGCAAGCGCTCCGGCGTAACGCCCGATGCTTTTTTACAGGTTTCTGTGCCCGATAATGCCTATCTTTCCGTAAAAACTGCGGAAATCGGCGCAATTTACAATGCCTATCAGAAACACGTAGAAGCGGGTTTTACCGATAGAGAAGATTACCTTTCCTATTTGGCTGAACTGCTCGGCAAAACCGATGATTACCGTGGTACTCACATTTTTATTGATGAATTTTTCTGTTTCACACAGGCAGAACTGGATGTGATTCTTGCTTTTTGTTTGGCGGGAGCAGAGGTATATGTAACCTTAGGTTGTGAAGAAAAAGCAGGCGGTTTGTTTGAACCCGTCAGCAAAACAGCGGCACTTTTAACTTCTCTTGCAAAAGAAAAAGGTATCACGGTTTGTGAACCTATTATATTAAAGGAAAAGTATCGTTTTGCCTCCGCTGAACTTGCTCATTTTGAAAAGGAATATTCTGCCTACAACCCCAAGGTTTTTGAAGAGAAAACAAAAAACCTTTCCTTATATATAGCGCCTGATTTATATACAGAGGTGCAGGCTTTAGCGGCGGCTATCTGCCGCAAGGCAGAAGAGGGGCTCAGGTATCGGGATATGGCAATCATCGTTGGCGACACAGAACGCTATACCGATTTGATTAAAACCGTTTTCCCTATGTATCAGATTCCTGTTCATATTGATGATAAGCGTCCTCTGTTTTCTCATCCCATTATGGTGATGCTGTTTTCCCTGCTGGAACTGTTAACCAAGGGCATCGAAACCGAAACCCTGCTGGCTTACAGCAAAACAGGTTATGCAGGGCTCACATTTGAAGAAAGTGACCGTTTGGAAAACTATGCCTTAGCAGGCAGATTGCGTCGACAGGATTGGCTGTCTGATGAGCGCTTTTTAGAGCGTGCAGATTCCGTGTTTGAACGAACAGAGAATTTAGAAGAACGCCAAAAAGAAAATGCGGAAGAACTGTTGGCGATTAAGAATCGACTGTTATCGCCTATTATATCTCTGCGGGCGCAGATGGCGGAAAGTCGCAAAGTGGCACACCGTGCAGCAGCGCTTGTCACCTTCTTTGAATCCATTAACCTTTATAAAACAGTGCAGACAGAAATTGCCGCGATGGAAGAGCGGGGCGACCTGCAGCAAGCCAAAGAGCAGGGCGAAATCTATAACCTCCTGATTGAACTTTTAGATGAATTGGTCATCTGCCTTGGCGATGAAACCATTGGTCTTGATCGACTTTCTTCTATTATAATGGCAGGTTTGGGTCAATGTGAAATCTCCACCATTCCCTCGGGCAATGATCAGGTCTTTTTAGGTGACGAAAGTCGCTCTCTCATTAAAAATGTGAAAGCGTTATTTGTGCTTGGTGCCAATGATAACAGTTTTCCTGCGCCGCCTTCTGATGAAGGATTGCTTCGGGATAATGAAAGAAAGTGCCTGAAAAAACAGGGCATCGCCTTGGGACCTGAGGGAGAAAATCTGGTGCAGCATAATCAATACGCCACCTATAACACGCTGCACATCGCAAGTGATTCGATTTATTTCAGTTATGCTGTGGCAGACCACGAAGGAAAAGGCTTAAGACCTTCAACTCTGATTCATAAATTAAAGAAGATTTTCCCATCCCTTGCGGTTTCGGATAACCTGATGGAAAGTCCTTCTGCCGAACGTTTGGTGGCAGGTAAGGCATCGGCTTGGCAATATCTTTTAGAGCATTTCCGCGAGCAAAATCCCGTTGTTATGGGGCTTCATAAGTTATTTGCAAACGACCCTGATTATGCGGTTTCTTATAAGGCGGTTCGCGACCATCTTTCCTTTAAAAACCGTGCGGAAGACTTATCCAAGGAAATGGCGCAGGCTCTTTATGGTCGGGATTTGCGTGGTAGCGTCAGCCAACTGGAGCGCTACGAAAACTGCCCCTATTCCTATTTTATTCAGTATGGTCTCCGTGCCAAAGAGCGTAAGGTTATGAAAATCGACACGCCGGATATCGGTACACTTTTGCATAACCTTGTTGAAATGGCGGGTCGGCGTTTGGAACAAACAGGCGAGGGTTTTGCTTCTGTCAACAATGAAGAAAATGCCGCAAAACTGGCGGATGAAATCGTAACAGAGTTGTTCTCTGATTTATTTATCACAAAACTCTATTCCGAAAATCGTCTGGCGGCACTTATCAAACGGATGAAACGCCTGGTTGCCAAATTCCTGTTGGTGATTGGAAACCACGTGGCAAGAGGGGAGTTTGAGCCCTTTGCCTATGAGGTGGCCTTTGATGAAAATGGCGAACTTCCGCCTGTTAAACTGTCTCTGCCCACAGGTGAAACCATCACCCTCCGTGGTCGCATTGACAGAATTGACACCCTGCATAAAGAAGGCAATGTGTATATTAAAATCATTGACTATAAAAGCGGCAACAAAACCTTTAATTTAAGTGATGTATATAATCGCTTATCTCTGCAGCTTGCTGTGTATTTAACTGCAGTTTTAGAAGGTGGCGAAAGTTTTGCAGGCGGCACGCCAAAACCTGCGGGTATGCTTTATTTCCGCTTGGCAGATAAAACCATCAGCGCGGCAGATAACGGTAGCGACGCTATGCTCAAGCAATTTAAAATGAGCGGTTTGCTCCTTTCCGATGCGGATATTGTGCGTGCGATGGATAAGGGCATCAGCGGATATTCTTCTGTGATTCCTGCCTATATAAAGCAGGATGGAACCCTGTCTGAAAACAGCAGCAGCGTTGCAACTTTAGAACAGTTTAAAAAACTGTCGGCCCACGTGAAACGTGTGGCAGGAGACATCGGCAGACAAATTCTGCAGGGCAAAACGCCCATCAGCCCTTGTAAATCAGGGGGCGGCTTGCCTTGTCGATATTGTAAATTCCGCTCTGTTTGCGGCTTTGACGCACAAACGGATGACTATCGTGTGGCTCTGCCATTTAAAGATGACGCGGTTTGGGCTATGCTGGACGATGAACAAAAATAAAAAGAACCGTCACAATCGTGACGGTTCTTTCTTTATATATCGTTATTTTTTAATGTTAAGCAGTCGAACAACCAAGGGACTTAAAACGATATTGGTTCCCATTTCGAACAAAAAGTTTGCACCCACTAAAACAACAATCATATAGGTGCCAACATTTGCAACGCCTGCCGCCTGCGCCCAACTTGCCACGGTCTCCATAAAGTAAACGAGACAACCTAATAAAAAGACGCCTGTGTTCACCAAGGGACAAACGATTGCCGCAACCAAAACAGCAATGTAGCAACCAATGTTTTGGTTCTTGCGTGAAAGTGCCAGAGTGCCTTTGTAGGCTAGGCCTGAAAACAGACCGCAGAGTGTGCCTTTTAACAGCACGGTGATAACTGTACCGACCACGTGAACGGCTAAAAACGGCGCCGCATCACCGCTTGCCAGTACAACAATGCCGAACACAAATCCCAGCCATGTGCTGATACCAACGCCGCAGGTTGCCGCACCGATGACAATGGGAATCAGAACCAGAGAAATGGAGAAGGGGCCGAGATGAATAAAGGCACCCATCATCTGGAGCAGAATCACCATGGCGGTCAGCACTGCGCCAAGCACTAAGGTCTTGGTTTGCATTCTTTTCTTTGCTGCTTGCATAAAAATTCCTCCTTGCTGTCGTCCGCTTTTGCGGTACAACGCAAATAAAATTTCAAATCTTCTTTCGAAGATAAGTGACAAAGATTATTTATTTTTCTTATATAAAATATGAAGTCCTTTTAAAACAAGGACAGGGTCAGATGTAAAACTATGCTTACAATGACTCATAATGGCAGGCGCCAAACCGCCGGTTGCGATCACGGGAAGGTCTTCGCCGAATGCTTCGTTATAGCGGTCAATCATACCGTCAATTAAGCTTGCATTACCAAACACAACGCCGGAACGCATACAGTCAATGGTGTTTTTACCAATGACGGATTTGGGCGCTTCCAAACTGATTTGTGGAAGCTGTGCAGTGCCGGAAGCCAACGCTTTTAAACCGATGTTTACACCGGGGATGATGGAAGCGCCGATAAAAGTGCCTGCCTTATCCATCAGCATCATTTTGGTGGCGGTACCCATATCAATGATGAGAGAAGGGCTACCGTAAAACTGATGGGCGGCCACACAGGCGCAAATTAAATCCGCACCAACGGAGGCAGGGTTATCTCAATGCATGCTGATGCCGGTTTTTATGCCGGGGTCTACTAAAATGGCATCCACGCCAAATGCAAGAGAGAGGGCCTGTTTCATAACAGCATTAAGAGGCGGCACAACAGAGGCGATAATAGCGCC
This sequence comes from Clostridia bacterium, assembly GCA_045652815.1. Lineage (GTDB taxonomy): Bacteria > Bacillota > Clostridia > UBA1381 > UBA9506 > UMGS755. The sequence continues at coordinate 12,617 of JAZOLH010000023.1, read as the reverse complement.
TTCTACAGTTTCATCGTCAACGCCGCGGAGTTTTAAAACGCTGCGGATTTTGGTGGCATATTCATCTTCGGTTTTAGAAGGATTGGTAGCAATACGCGCTACAAAAGAAAGGTCGTCTCCTGTAAAACCACCCAAAACAATATTGGTATTACCGATATCAATGGTCAAAATCATAGTTTCACGCCCCTTGCATTTTTTACGACAATATTATAGCACCAAAACGAGAGATTGTCAACAGAATCGGCGCAGGGGAGCAGATATAAAATTTTGCTTGCGTTTAGAGTGTCAAAGGTGTATAATAAGGGTATGTATGAAATTATTGGAGGGCATAATTTATGTATGATGTAGTTTGTATTGGTAACTTTGTTGCAGACTGTATTTCCAAAACCGTTGATAAAATTCCGGGCCGTGGCAAACTGGGGCTCATTGACAGCCTGAGCCTGTACACAGGCGGTTGCGCTATGAATGCCGGTGCTGATATGAAAAAACTGGGTGCAAACGTTGCCCTGATGGGTATGGTTGGTAATGATGGTTTCGGCTCTTTTATGCTGGGCGAAATCGCAAAACTGGGCATCCCCACAGATGGTATTGCCATCGGTGATGATTGCACAACTTCTGCTTCCGTTGTGTTGGTAGACAGCGGTAGCGAAAGAACATTTTTGCATTGCTTAGGTGCAAGCGCTAAGTTCACCGAAAGCGATGTAAACTATGATGTGATTGCCGATTCTAAAGTTGTTTTTGTGGCAGGTACTATGCTGTTGCCTAACTTTGATGGCGAGCCCTGTGCTAAAATGCTGAAAAAGGCAAAAGAAATGGGCAAGATTACTGTGCTTGACAGTGCCTGGGATGATACAGGTCGCTGGATGGATATTCTGCGCCCCTGTATGCCTTACATAGATTATTTTATCCCCAGTATCGAAGAAGCAATTGAATTTGCCGAAGGTCGCACACATCTTGCAGAAATTGCTGACTATTTCTTTGATTTAGGCGTAAAACACGTAGCCATCAAGGCAGGCAAAGACGGTTGTTATGTCCGTGAATCCAAGGATTCCGATGGCGTTATGATTCCTGCTTATTTGGTAGATGCAGTTGATACCACAGGTGCAGGCGATTCTTTCTGTGCCGGTTTCCTTTACGGTATCACCCACGATATGACTATGGCAGAAAGTGCACGTTTTGCTAACGCTGTTGGTGCACATTGCGTTATGGCAGTTGGTGCATCTACCGGCATTAAACCCTATGCTGAAATCTGCAAATTCATTGAAGAAAGAGAAAACGCGTAAATAAAAGGCTGTGGCAAATGTCACAGCCCTTTTGATAACAAAAGGAGGGTAGGTATGACACAAGGATTTAAAGAACTTTTATATTTGCTTCGCTGTGCATTGCAGAATGAACAAGAACCGGAAGCGCTTTCTTGTGATGTGCCCACCATTCTGACGTTGGCGCAAAAACAACAAATTGCGCTGGTGATTTTCCCTGCCTTACAAACGCTCTTCGAGCAGGGTAAACTGGATGCGCCGGCTGAAAATTTCGCAATGCTCGAAGGCAGTTATCTTTCCCTCATAACAGAAGAAATAAAGCGTCGTTATGCGGTTTCTCAAATGGCGACGTCTTTGACGGATGCGGGATTTTCCAACTGCTTGTTAAAAGGTGCGGTGGTTGCGGATTTATATCCCGTGCCCGAGGCAAGAGTATCGGGGGACTCTGATTTTTATATTGATTATAAGCAAGAAAAGGCAATCAATGCCTTTATGAAAGAAAAGGGTTTTGAGGTTTTATACCGCCCGAAAACATCCCATCACGCTATGGCAAAAAGCAAGCAGACAGGACTTGTTGAGTTTCATCTGAGTCTTTACGATGCTTTGTTTGAGGATGTTTGGTTTGACCATCCGGAACTTTTAGACGATTATCGCGCCTATACCACGAAGGATGGATATACCTATCGAACTTTAGGCGTGACAGACCACGCGATTTTCCTGACTCTGCATTTGATTAAGCATTTTCTGTCAGAGGGTGTGGGCATTCGTCAGGTAGCAGACGTTTTGTTATACCTCCGTCATTACAAAAATGAACTGGATGTATCCCGATATGCCGAGTTTTTCACCAAACTTTCCTATGCAAAGTTTTTGCATCTTTGCTTCTCAATTGGTGAGGACTATTTGGGCTTTGATGACGAAGATTTTGCTTATGTAATAGAACAGCTTCCTTTCTATGATGTGGAAGAAGAGGTGGTTTTTGCTGTGCTCTCCGATATGGAGCAGGGCGGCGTTTTCGGTCACGACGATAAAACAAGAATGAATTTCTATGTTCAATATACCTATGCCCGCTTTAATCGCTTCAAAAAGGGAGATTTTAAGCAGTATATGGAAGATTGGAGCAAGGAAACATTCTGGCAAAAGGTGCTTCCTCCATTTCCCGTGATGCGTGTTCGTTTTCCGATTTTGCAAAAATACCCTGTGCTTCTCCCTGTTATGCACGCCGGCAGAATTTTTGTTAAGTTTATTCTTCGTAAGGGGCATAAGGCAGAACCTTTGCTTCCCGTGGAAGAACATAGCCGACTGGATTTGATCCGAAAACTGAATATGATATAAAAAAGAGGCTGTGAAGAACAGCCTCTTTTCTTTATAAAATGATGCAAATTAAACCGCCGCTACCTTCGTTGATGATTTTCTGCAGGGTTTCCTGCAACTTGATTTGCGCATCATCCGGCATACGGGACAGTTTGTTGTGGAGTCCTTCGTTTACCAGTTCGTGCAGGGATTTGCCGAAAATGTTGGATTCCCAGATTTGCTTGGGATCTGCTTCAAATTCCTTGAGCAGATAATGCACCAACTCTTCCGACTGTTTTTCCGTGCCAACAATGGGGGATACTTCTGTTTCAATGTTAGCACGAATCATATGGATAGAAGGTGCAGAGGCTTTTAAGCGCACGCCAAACCGACCGCCTTGCTTTACAATTTCCGGCTCTTCTAAATGCAGTTCTTCCACAGAGGGCGTTACGATGCCATAGCCTTTATGCTGAACTTCGTGGAGCGCATAGGCAATTTTATCGTATTCTTTTTTCATGGCCGCCAATTCAGAAAGCAGGGAGAGCAGTTTATCCTCACCGTCAATATCAAAGCCGGAAGATTCTTTAACAATGCGGTAGAATAAATCATCGGGGAGTTTTAGGGAGAGTGTAGCGGTGCCTGTTCCTAAATTGATTTCTTTAATCTCGGCCGACTGTATGTATTCATAAGACTGGCCTAAAGCGGCAAGCGTTTCTAAACTGTTGATGGAAGAAAGACCATCCAAAGCGACTAAAATTGCATCATAGAGTCCTTTTTTTAACCAATGGTTGTCATCTAAAATATCAATCCATTTGGGCAGGTCAACGGTCACTTCGCGGATGGGGAACTGGTAGAGCACTTGCTTCATAATGGTGCTGATTTCCTCAGTTGTCACCTCGGCACAGTTCACCGCTAAAACAGGAATGTTATGCTTGTTTTCTAAAAAGGCTCTCAGTTCTTCCGTTTCTTCTTTATCGGGATATTGGGTGTTAAGGAGCATCACAAAAGGCTTATCAATAGCCTTGAGTTCTCTGATGGCACGCTCTTCGGCTTCTATGTAATCTTCTCGGGGAATATCAGTAATGCTACCATCTGTGGTGATTAAAAGTCCGATGGTGGAGTGCTCTGTAATGACCTTTTTTGTGCCGATTTCGGCGGCTTCGTCAAAAGGAATGGGCTCAGAAAACCAAGGCGTTGATACCATTCGTGGGGCATCGTCTTCCATATGTCCTTGCGCTCCGTTTACGATATAGCCAACGCAATCAATCATACGAACACGCATTTTAGACTGGTCACCCAAGTTGATTTCTACCGCTTCGTTAGGGATAAACTTTGGCTCGGTGGACATAATTGTATTGCCGGCGGCACTTTGGGGCAGTTCGTCTTTGGCACGCTCCTGACTGTATGCATTATCAATGTTTGGAATCACCAAAAGGTCCATAAACTTTTTGATGAACGTGGATTTACCCGTTCTGACAGGTCCCACAACGCCAACATAAATGTCGCCACCGGTGCGCTCTGCAATGTCTTTGTATATGTTATAGCTTTCCATGTGTTTTCCTCCTTCAGACAAATGTACATGTTAGTACAGTATATGGCAGATTTTTTTGCTTTATACCCTGAATTTAGGAAAATTTTTCATTTTCGATTTTGGCGAAATCTATTGATATTGCTCGCGGGATGTGGTATAATAAAGATGTCAAAAGAGAAAACTCATTGTTTTCCCTGCGATGTGCGTGATGAGTGATTTTTATTTTACCAACACTTTTTATAAGGGAATCCGGCTCCGGTTGTGGCGGATACGCCCCCCGAGAAATCGGCCAGGGGACATGTAAAACAAACGGGAGGTTACCCACCTGCATATGCAGGTAAAAATAAATCTCTACACACGGCATGGCGGGGCATACAAAAGATAAAAAAGACCGTTGCAATGTAGCAACGGTCTTTTTATGTTATAGGATATAGTCGGGGTTTGCGTAGTCTGCGATAATGCTCTCCCAAGATTCTCCTGCAGCCAAGCGTTTTTTTGTTTCTTTGGCGGGACAGTTGAGCCTTTCGGCTCGCGCGTAGAGCGGTTTTAACAGCAGTTCTTCACCATATCCGCGCTCTAATAACTTTGTTTCGGCTAAACGGAGCAGAGATGTCAGCAGGCAAGAGAGGCGCTCTTTTGAAACAGGGAGCTCTTCCCCTGTGCAGACTAAATGGCGCAAGATGGCGTTGCGGTCAGGGGAATTTTGCAAATCTTCGGGCAGGGTTTTTAGAAATTCGTCGAGGATGTGCTCTGCTTCTTCCAGCCCCAAAGAAACACCCAAATGGAAAGCAGGGGCAGCAAATGCGGCGGAGACGGGCTGGGCACAATCACTGCGGACCTCTAATGTACCACGACGGGTCAGTTCGATATTTTTAAAGGAAAGATAGCCATCCAAAGCCATTTCGCTTTGCTGCGTTTCCAAATAGTCAGCAAGAGGTGTGATTTCCATTTCGTGATATGTATCTCCATCTTTTTTCAATACGATGGATTTTTGCAAGAATAAATCAATCAAGTCATCGGTAGAAGAAAAAGTACCGCAAACGGGACCTGTGTTATCGGAAAGTAAGCCAAATCCGCTTTTCTCCCAAAGGTAATCTCGAAAACAAAGGGTATTTTCAAACCCTGTGCTATCTGCAAAAGGCAGGGAGTTTGCAAATAAAAGTCCGTGAGCAAAGTCAAGGGCAGAGAAGAGGGAGAGTGCCTGCGGGAGAGAACTAAGGGGCATATCCAAATGTGTCTGCACCGAGGAAAGCCAGGCAGGGAAATCCCCATAAGGATGGCACCCTTTTTCACCGGCGCGACCGGATAAATATTGGCGAATGGTGCGGTAAATGGGGTAGTCAACAGGGCGGCCCGTCAGCTTGTGATGATAAGGGTTTGTGCCGAGACCTGTTAAGGTATAACCAAGAGGTTTTAAATAAGACTGCACAAGGTCATAGAGCGCATAAAACCGCTTCGAAACTGAAATAAGATCAGTTCCTTTTTCCATAGCAAATTCAAAATTGCTGTAATCGTTGTCGAAGGAAAGGCAGTCACCATCTGCGTTCATCAAAAAGACACCTTTTCCGTAAATGTCGGTTTCATCCACGAAAAAACCATTTTCAAGCAAATAGGAAAGCAGACCGTCGGTGACGGATTCTTCGGGGGTTTCGCCCTTCAGATTCAGCAAGGGGAACTCCAGTTCAACGCCAATATATGTATTTGATTTTGCCGAAAAGGGATCGATGAAAACAGATTTAATAATCTCTCTTGCGCTCATATGTTTGACTCCTAAAATGTCAGATTACTTTTATTGTAGCACATTTATAAAATCCCGTCAATAAAAGAACAACCGCAACCAAAGGGTTGCGGTTATTAGAAAGGAGAGTAGTTGATGACCTGAGTCATCGATGGGAAAGTATGTTTTAATTAACTTACAAATTCATTGTAGCATAGGTTTGTGACGTGGATATGAATAAATTGTAAATATAGATAAAAAAATAGCAGATGCTTTTGCATCTGCTATTTTCTATGTAACACTTAGCGTTTTAAATCTTTTCTGTTTTCACGGATGGTTTCCACAGCAGAAATTAAACTTTCTTCGATGGTGTGGAGAATACCGTCAGCATACTGGTTAGCACCCAGACGAATTTCACGAGCATGATCCTGCGCGTTTTCAACAATCTGGTTAGCGTTTTCGTAAGCCTGCTTGGTTACTTCATGTTCGTTGATCATTGCAACGATTTTTTCTTCAGCACCCTTGATGATAGCAGCGGCTTCTTTCTGAGCATCAGCAATGATGCGCTGACGTTCGTCTTTCACCCATTTTGCCTGCTTCATTTCGTCTGGGAACTTAATTCTTGCTTCCTGTAACATGTCCAGCAGTTCGTCTTTATCAACGATACCACGTCCGATGAACGGGATAGTGAAGCTATGTTCAATTTTATCTTCCAAAGCCTCGATGATTTCTAAAATTTCCATTCTTATCGCCCCTTCTCAATCTTTTGTTTAACATCATTATAAATTTCTTTGGGCAAGAGGTCTGAGAAATCGCCGCCCAAACGAGCGATTTCCTTTACAATACTTGAACTAATGTAAGAGAAATTTGCGTTGGTCACCATAAAAAATGTTTCAATTTCAGGATTTAATTTTTTATTAAAAAGTGCCATCTGGAACTCATATTCAAAGTCAGAAATAGCACGAAGACCCTTAATAACAACGTCGGCACCTTGTTCTTTAACGAAGTCAACCAAAAGACCGTCAAAGAAAACCGCACGACAATTAGGTAAATCCGCAATGGATTTGTTAATGAGTTCAACTCTTTCTTCTGCAGTAAACAAAGGATGTTTGGAAGAATTATTCAAAACAGCGATAATCACTTCATCAAATAAACGACTGCCGCGTTTGATAATATCTAAATGACCGCAGGTGATCGGGTCGAAACTGCCGGGATAAACTGCAATACTCATGAAGACAACTCTTTCAGAAGCAGGACACGAGCCCTACCGTATTTTTTATCACGAATCACGGAGAATGCAGATGGGAAACTGCCTTCCCATTCGGTGCCTGTTTCGCAGTAGATAATGCCATCTTCCGCTAGAAGTTTGCGAGAAGCAATAATTTCAAGCGCGGGGATTAAAAAATCTTCTGCATAAGGCGGATCCATAAAGATCAAATCGAAAGTTTTATCGGTCGTTTTTAAATAAGACAGATAATCCGATTTGATAATGTTTGCTTTTTCGAGCAGATGTGTTTTCTTTACATTTTCGGTGACAGCGGAAAGGGAGAGGGGAGAAACATCGGTAAAAACCGCATGTTCGGCACCGCGCGAAAGCGCTTCGATGCCTAAGGCACCGCTACCTGCAAACAGGTCTAAAACCCTTGCGCCAACCGGCTTTGCAGAGAGCATACTAAACAATGCTTCCTTAACCCGATCGTGTGTCGGGCGAACAGATAGGCCTTCGGGACAAACCAGTTTTGTACCGCGGGCAGAACCTGAAACAACTCTCAATTCATATCATCCTTAAATTATTGATACACATACCCATATACTATTGTACAACAAAAATCAAAAATGTCAAGAACTTTTAATTAATTGTAACACGATTGTCAAATAAATTTGAAATTTTGCGAGAAATGACAGTTTTTTCTTCGGGGGTGGCCGCTAGTTTTCCGCTGACGAAATCCTGTGCCGCCTTTGTGGTTTTGCGTAACAGTTCCATATCACTATAAAGATTTGCAACACGGAAGGGGGGCAAACCGTGCTGACGGGTGCCGAAGAATTCACCGGGGCCACGCTGTTTTAAATCTTCTTCTGCGATTTTAAAACCATCCTGATGCTGTTTCATGACTTGCAGGCGGTCTGCGGCGGTTTCGCCTGTGCCCTGTGCCAGCAGGAGGCAATAGGATTTTTCGGTGCCACGACCCACGCGACCACGAAGCTGATGAAGCTGAGATAGACCAAAACGTTCAGCGTTTTCGATCAGCATAACGGTGGCGTTGGGTACATCAACGCCCACTTCAATGACGCTTGTGGCAACCAAAACAGAGATATCACCGTTTTTAAAAGCCGCCATAATACTGTCTTTTTCTGTGGTTTTCATTTTACCGTGGAGCACGCCAACGGAGAAGTCCGGTAGAACTTCTTTTAACTGCTGGGCGTATTCTGTGACGGATTTTAAGGTTTCATCCTCAGAGTCTTCCACCAAGGGACAAACGATATAGGCCTGACGACCTGCGGAAAGTTCTTTTTTCAAAAATTCGTAAATGCGGCTTCTGTAAGATTCTGTTACCGCAAAAGTATCAATTTTCTGTCTGCCAGGAGGCAACTCGTCAATGATAGAAACATCCAGATCTCCGTAAATAATCAGCGCAAGTGTGCGGGGGATGGGTGTTGCGCTCATAACTAAAATGTGCGGATTTTCGCCTTTGTCGGAGAGCAGTTTTCGCTGATTCACGCCAAAACGGTGCTGCTCATCGGTGATGGCAAGACCTAAGCGGTTAAAGGTCACATTGTCGCTGATTAGGGCGTGGGTACCCACGATAATCTGAATCTCGCCGTTTGCCAGTTTGGCTAGAGTTTTGCGACGTGCGGCGGCAGGCATAGAGCCGGTTAACAGTTCTACGCTGATGCCGAAAGGCGCGAACATTTTTTTCAGATTTTGGGCGTGCTGACCCGCCAGAATTTCCGTAGGCGCCATAAAGGCCGCCTGATAGCCTGAGCGAACAGCCATAAACATCGCCGCCGCGGCCACCATAGTTTTACCCGAGCCAACATCACCGCAAACCAGACGGTTCATCACCTTGCCCGATGATAAATCCGCGGCAATCTCGGAAATTACGCGGCTTTGGGCACCTGTTGGGGTGTAGGGCAGAGATGACGTGAAAGCATCTGCAGAAGCAGAAAGTCGAGGCGCCACAGCACCTGCCTGACGTTTTTTGATGGAGAAAAGAGCCGACTGGAACACAAATAATTCCTCAAACGCAAGGCGGGATCTGGCGGCTCTGTAACTGTCACCATCAATGGGGAAATGCATATTGTGAATGGCAAAGTTAATATCGCAGAGTTTATAGTCTGCCCGCAGAGCACGGGGCAAAGTTTCGGGATAGTCGCCGCAGATTTCAAGGGCCTGACGAACACAGTCTGAAACAAAGGTTTCGGTGAGTCCGGCAGCCAAGGGATAAAGCGGGATAATACCGCCGGTTCTAAGTTGTTCATCGGGACGCTCAAAGATGGGCGTCATCATCTGCTTTTTGGGAGATAGGCGTACTTTGCCGAAGAATATGTAAGTCTCACCCTTTTTCAGACGAGGGGCTAAAAAGCGATTGTTAAACCAAACCAGTTCCAAAACACCTGTGCCATCTGACACGCGGATGGACTGGATTTGCATATTTTTTCGAATCATTTTGGTTTGCATTTCACCCATCACAGTGGCTTTGATGCAAACGGATTCGTCGTGAACAAGTTCCATAATCTTTTTGATGTTTTTTCTGTTCTCGTAACCACGAGGGAAGTGGAGAAGCAGGTCTTTAAGCGTAAAAATACCCAACTTGCCAAAAGCGTCGGCCCTTTTGGGACCGACGCCTGCAAGTTGGGTTATGCTCATTTGCAGGGGATGGTTAGACACGGGAAAAACCCCCTTAGAGAAATAAACAAAAGATTATTCAACGGACAGGATGTAGTAATAAAGCGGCTGTTTGCCTGCGTGTACCATCACATCACAATCGGGATAGGTTTCTTCGCAGAACGCTTGAAGTTTTGCTGCATCTTCTTCAGCCACATCTTCACCGTAGAATACGTTGATGATGGCACTGTCTTCATCCACCATATCAGCCAGCAGTTCTTTGGCAACCTGAGCCGGATCATCGCCTGCGGCCAAAATCTGTTTGCCGGTTAAGCCGATGATTTTGCCTTCGGGCAACATTTCATCACCAAACTGGAATTCACGAACTGCATAGGTAACGTTACCGGTTTTCACCATAGAAGCGGCTTCTGTCATAGCTTCTTTGTTATCTTCATTTGAACTGTCGGGATCAAACGTTAACAGAGCAGTGATACCTTCGGGGATAGAACGGGTGGGGATCACCACGATGTTCTTATCGCAAAGGTCGACAACCTGTTCTGCCGCCATGATGATGTTTTTATTGTTGGGGAAAATGAAAACGGTTTCAGCATTGATTTTGTTAACTGCTTCTAAGATGTCTTCGGTGCTGGGGTTCATGGTCTGACCACCTAAGATCACTTCGTTAACACCCATATCACGGAACAACTCTTCCATACCGCTACCTGCGGCAACAGCGGCAAAACCGTGAGGCACGGGAGGTTCGGCAGGAGCGGCGGATTCAGCCGCAGCCAGTTCGTTATGCTGATATTTCATATTGTCGATTTTGATGTTGATTAAGGAGCCCAGTTTAATGGCTTCTTCAATGACAAAACCGGGGTTATTTGTGTGAATATGAACTTTGATGATGGTGTCATCATCAACAACAACCATAGAGTCACCTTTTTTCTCGATGGTTGCGGCAAACTGTTTGCTGGAAGCGCCAACTTTATCTTTTTCAATGATAAATTCAGTACAGTATGCAAACTTGATGTCTGCATCAACGGGCTGAGCGCTTGCTTTAACAGTTTTAGCAGGCATAACTTCACCTTCGGCAAGGGGAACAATGTTGCCTGTTTCTAAGTAAGAAAGAGCACCTTCTAACAGATAGAGAATACCCTGACCGCCGGAATCCACAACGCCTGCGGCTTTGAGCTGAGGCAAAATTTCGGGGGTTTTATCAAGGCTCACCTGTGCAGCAGCAGTCACTGCCTTTAAAAGAGCCACTAAATCGTTATCTTCTGCTAAAAATTCCGTGCCGCCGGTTGCGCCATCGCGGGAAACGGAAAGCATTGTGCCTTCAACGGGTTTCATAACCGCTTTATAGGCAGTGGCAACACCTTCTGTAAATGCTTCTGCAATATCGGTTGCATCGGCAATTTCACAGTCTTTTAAGCGTTTGGAAATGCCGCGGAATAACTGAGACAGAATAACGCCTGAGTTACCGCGTGCACCGCGCAGAGAAGCGCTGGCAACAATAGTCATCACTTCACCAACAGTGGCAAAAGTGCGACCGGACAGTTCAGCAGCTGCTGCAGAAACTGTCATAGACATATTAGAACCCGTGTCACCGTCAGGAACGGGGAACACGTTTAAATCGTTCAGAATATTTTTGTTGTTAACTAGATTATTCGCCGCGGATAAGAACGCTTTGGAAAGTCCTGCGGCATCAATGGTATAAATCAAATCGTACACCTCCGAATTAATCCACGCGGATGCCTTCCACGTTCACGGTTACGCGGCCTACACGGAAACCGGTCATATCTTCCACACTGTACCGAACATTGCTGATGATACTGTCAGAAACGACCTTAATGTTAACGCCGTATTCCACGATAATATGCAAATCAATGCTGATTTTATCATCTTCGGTTGTCACCTTAATACCTTTTGTGATGGTATCCCATTTTAAAAGGCTGGCAAAACTATCGGTTGCGCTTTTATAAGCCATACCAACAACACCGTAGCAACCGGTTGCAACCATGCCTGCAATCTGGGCAATGACATTGTTACTCATAACAATGGAGCCGCGGTCTGTATCTGTTTTAATAGCCATAGTAAAACCTCCTTGAGTCAAGATTTTCCTTTTTACCAAATTAGTATAACATATTTCAAGACAAATTACTATACATTTTTTGCAAATGAGGCGAATTTACAACCGAACAGTTGTTAAAATAGGTCTTATAATATAAATATATAAATAATTTATAAAGTATTGCGGAAAAACTTGTGATTTACAAAAATTTATGATATAATGATAAATAACTATAAGTAAAATGGAGGAGGTGTAGCCTTGAAATTTGTACATTGTGCTGATTTGCATTTGGATAGTGCTTTTTCGGGACTTTCTGACGGTAGCCGCGCGGCTGTTCGTCAGCAGGAACTAAGGCGTACCTTTATGTCTATTATTGAACTTTCCAAACATGCGGATGTTCTTTTAATATCGGGGGACTTATTTGACAGAAATGTTGTTGAACCGGAAACCATCCGTGTTTTAAAGCAAGGCTTTGCCTCTTTGGGTGATACCAAGGTGTTGATTGTTACAGGCAATCACGACCCGCTGTATGAAAATAACTTTTACCGTTTGATTGATTTCCCTGAAAATGTTCATATTTTCGGAACACAGATGGAAAAACTCGCTATCTCTGATTGTGATGTGTTTGGTATTTCCTTCGGTCACAATGTAGAAGCAGACCCGCTGCTTTCTGCGGCACTGCCTTTAAGTGGCAGACCTTCTGTCCTTTTAATGCACGGAGACTTGGGCGGCACAGAGGATTATAATCCCATCAGTCGCGAATCTCTGGCGGCATCGGGGGTTTCTTCATCCGTTGCCACACCCGCCAGGAAGTTGCTGCCTACCTGGGCGCGCGCTTCGACGATCTGCTGCAGGTTGGCTTCCTGGGAGTAATTGCCGCTGATCAGATAGCCTATGGGCATGCCGATGGTGACGGTGCGGTG
>JAZOLH010000022.1:0-4603 GCA_045652815.1 Clostridia bacterium | reverse complement strand
CACATTCACGCGGCTGCCCATAGCGTTGGCACATAAAAAGAATGCCGCCTGAGAGTAGTCGCCCTCGATGGTGATATCGCAGGGGGTATAGCGCTGATTGCCGAGGATTTCATAGGTTTTAAAATCTGCCGAATGGGTGATTTTAATGCCAAAGGCAGATAAAATATCTAACGTCATTTGAATATAGCCGATGGATTCAACCTCGGTGGTCAGTTCCAGGCGGCTATCTGCCTCAAGTAGCGGCAGGGCAAAGAGCAGACCCGAGATAAACTGGGAACTTACGTTGCCGGGGAGACGGAATGTGCCGCCCTTTAGTTTACCCCAAAAGCTAACGCCTGCATCTGTTTTTTCATAACCGATGCCCTGTTCATCGCAAAGGGCAAAATAGGGGTCCAGCGGGCGGTCAAGAAGCCGACCGCGACCTGCAAACGTCACCTTTTTGCCGCTGACCCAAGCAAGAGGAATCAAAAAGCGGATGGTAGAGCCCGATTCGCCGCAATCAATGATGGCATCATCGGACGGGCAGGGCAAAGCGCCCGTTACAGAGAGGGTGCCGCCATCTTCTTTTGTGATTGCACCAAAGGCCTCCATAGCATTTTTGGTGGCGATAATATCTTCTGAATAAAAAAGATTGGAAAGGGCAGAGCGGCCCTCGGCCAAAGCGGCGGCAATTAAGGCCCTGTGCCCCTGACTTTTAGAGGAGGGGACAGTCACCGCGCCAGAAAGCTTCTTCGGTTTTAACGTTTTATCCATAGAATCGCTCCTGATAAGAAAAAAGCAACCTGCAGGGCAGACTGCTTTTGATCGGCTGTTATTCAGAAATGGGGTTGCCGCAATGCATGCAAAAAGAGGCCTGACTTTCGCAGGGGTGACCGCAAACGGGGCAAACTTTTTTGCCGGAAAGAGCCGCCATTTTGGCTTCCTGTTCTTTTAAGGAATCCTCTAAAGCATCAATTTCGGCAATCAAATCACTTGCTGCATCTTCCACAGGTTCCATACCTTTGGCAGACTGATAGGCCAAAGTGCCCAGCATTTCCAGTTTGCCGCGGATTTTGCTTTTGGTTTCGCTAATGGCAAATTTCATTTTTGTCAGTTCAACCAGTTCACCGGATTTTTTAACAGCACCGTTCATGGTTTCTTTTAAATCAGCTAAAAATTTTTCCATCTTCAAAACTCCTTTCCCCATAGGCGGGGTTAGTGTAACATCTATCCTTATTTATATTGTATCACAGTTTTTTTCTGTCGTCAACCGCCTCTATCGGATGAAAATCCAAGAATCTTGAACAAAATTTGCAAAAAAGCCTTGACAAAAGTCCAAGATACTTGTACAATTAAGGTGAAAGGTTCAAGCAAAACAAAAGGGGTGAAGGCTTTCGTGTGGGATAGAAATGCATTTTGCAAGCGGTTAAAACAGTTGCGTCTGGCGGGTCGCAAGTCGCAGGAGCGCATGGCGCGGGATTTGAATATTTCCCGCAGTTGTTATACCAATTATGAACTGGGCAACCGTGAGCCCGAAATTGCCACGGTTGTGAAAATGGCGGAGGTCTTCGGCGTTTTAACCGACCATCTTTTAGGTCGCTCCGGCTTTGACCATGTGGATTTTTGCGAGGAGGAAGTGGCAGATTTTGTGTCTCTTCGCAACTTTGTGGCAGACCGCAGTCCTCTTTTGGAAATGAAGGGGCTGCCCCTTAACAAGCGGCGGCTTCTCATTCGCTTTTTTCTGCAAATCGCTCGGGAAGAACTGGGCGGAGACGAGTCGGAGCCCTTGCAGGAAGCCGCGGTCCAGTCATAAGAAAACCGAAAGGTGCATAGGTTAAACCGTAGATTAAAAGAAGGGAATGTCTTTTATGTTAAAACGGGTAATGGTTTTGCTCCTTTCGGTTTTTTGTTTGTTGAATGTAAGCGTCATAGCAGAAGAAAAACCTGCGCTCTCCCTTTCGTCTCCTGCGGCGGTTTTAATGGAAGCAGGCACGGGGCAGGTGCTTTTTGAAAAGAACAGTCACGAGGCGCGCCCGCCTGCATCGGTGACGAAAATTATGACGATGCTTCTCACAATGGAAGCCATCGAAAAAGGGCAGTTTACCATGGAAGATACAGCCACCTGCTCTGAATTTGCCGCATCTATGGGCGGCTCGCAGGTATATTTAGAGCCGGGGGAGGCTATGACCATCCACGATTTACTAAAAGCGGTGGCAGTTGCCTCGGGCAACGATGCGGCGGTGGTGCTGGCAGAAAAAGTGGCGGGCAGTCACGATGATTTTGTGAATCTGATGAACAAACGGGCCAAGGAACTGGGCATGAATGACACCCATTTTGTCAACTGTAACGGTCTGGATGCCGATGGTCACGTAACCAGCGCTTACGATATTGCCCTGATGAGCCGAGAACTCTGCCGCCATCCCCAAATTTTTGAGTTTACAAGCATCTGGATGGATTCTTTGCGAGATGGGGCCTTCGGCCTTGTCAACACCAATAAACTCATTCGTTTTTACGAGGGGGCCATCGGTCTTAAAACAGGTTCCACCAGTGTGGCGAAATATTGCCTGTCTGCTGTGGCAAAGCGGGAGGGAATGACGCTGATTTCCGTGGTGATGGCAGGGGAAACCTCCAAAGAGCGTTTTGCCGATGCCACAGCGATGCTTGACTTTGGTTTTGCCAACTATTGTCTGGCGGATAACCTTTTAGCAGAGGGCGACCTGCCGCTTGTGCAGGTGAAAAAAGGCATTGCGCCCGATGTGGCTGTAAAACCCGATGCCGCCGCACAGGTTTTGGTGAAAAAAGCAAGAAAAAGTGAGATTGAAACGGTGATAGATTTGCCCGATGGGGTGTCTGCCCCCGTTGCCGCAGGGGATGTTTTAGGCAAGGCGGAGTTTTTCTTAGATGGTAAATCTTTGGGCACCTGCCAGCTTGTGGCGGCAGAGAATATTGATAGAACAGGTCCCGTTTATATGTTTACCGCGCTCATCAAACAATGGCTGTTTGGCGATAGCGCTAAGGTGCTGGTTGACGGGATTGCATAAAACTTCCCATTTCGGAAACAATATCCGTAGAAAGTATCTACGGAAAGGAGCCGAAACATGTATCGGGTACAAAGGAAAAGGCGTGGCGGCGGATGGGTGCTTTTGTTGTTTGTTGCCGCCCTTTGCGTCGGCATTGGCATTGGCTATGGGGCGATGGTGTCAGATATCGGGCAGAAAGAAGAGAAAGAGCCCGCAAAGATGAGCACAGCAGACGAAAGGAAAACGCCCGAAAGGGAAACATCTCCCGAGGATTTGCCCACACAGGCAAAACTGGGCGATGCGCCTGTTAAAAAAGAAATTGTTTCCTATCTTGTGGCAGAGGAGGGCGGCGATGTTTGCGTTTTCACCATTGATGAATCGGGCATCCGCCGCTTTAGCCACAAAATCCCCGTGGAACTGTCTGCTCTGAAGGAAGCGGACCGAAAGTTGTTCCAAACGGGGATTCAGGTTTCAACAGAGGCAGACCTTTTGTCGCTTATGGAAGACTTTTCCTCATAAAAGCAAAAAAATAAGGCACTCACAAAGAGTGCCTTACTTTTTTATCTTAAAGATAAATTATTTTGCTACAGCGTCTTTTAAAGCTTTACCAGCTTTGAAAGCAGGAACGGTAGAAGCAGCGATTTTGATTGCAGCGCCGGTCTGGGGGTTCTTACCTTCACGAGCAGCTCTCTTTCTGGTTTCGAAAGTACCGAAACCGATCAGAGCAACTTTTTCACCTTTTTTCAGTTCGTCAGCAACGATAGCGGTGAAAGCGCCAACCATTTTTTCAGCGTCTTTCTTGGAAACTTCAGCTTTTGCAGCAATAGCAGCTACTAATTCAGCCTTATTCATGTGTACATTACCTCCAAAATTTATTTTGTTACTCTCATTATACCTTTCTGAAATCCATTTGTCAATGATGTTTTTCTCGATTTTTGCATATTTCTTACAAAAAAACGAAAAAATACCTCGAAAATACGGAAAAAATTACTTAAAAACTCAAATTATTATGTATTTTGACTAAAAATTCCCCACCTGCTGCCTTGCCAAAGACGGAAGAATGTGGTACAATACAGGTAAATCCACAAGAAAAAGGAGATTAAAAATGAGAATTGAAGCTTGCAAAATGAAAATTTTCCCCGGTATGGAAGCAGAATATGAAAAACGTCACGATGAAATCTGGCCCGAAATGATTGAAATGATTCATGAACGCGGCGGCAGAAACTATTCCATTTTTTTAGATAAAGAAACCCTGACTCTGTTCAGCTACATCGAAGTGGTTGACGAAGAAAAATGGAATCAGGCCCCCGGCGAACTGAACTTCAGATGGTGGAACTACATGGCAGACATTATGGAAACCAATGAAGATAATTCTCCTGTTAGCACGCCCTTAAAGAGCGTTTTCCATTTAGACTAAGTAAAAAAACAGACCCCCTCGCATTGCGAGGGGGTTTTATTGTTCTGCAAAAGATTTTTTATGCCTTCCCCCTGGGGGGAAGGTGGATTTTGCAAAGCAAAAGACGGATGAGGGGAAATCCGGCCATCAGGCAGGGGATGCGTTTGACACCTCACCACCGCCTGCGGCGGAGCCTCCCCTCAAGGGG
>JAZOLH010000021.1:0-9578 GCA_045652815.1 Clostridia bacterium | reverse complement strand
TATTTCCCTGTTTGCTTAAAAGCTATTGCCTGAATGACAAAAGATGCAGATTTATATAAACCTCTTAAAATTTCTTCGCTTTTATCAATGAGCATATTATGCACACAGCCATGATAGATATTGCATACACCTATCTTTATTGCTCTTGTAACGGCAGTATCATCAATCAATGACAAGAGTTCATCAAGGCTTCCTTTTATCGGTTTTGTATCGTAATAAAACTGAAAAAGGTCAGAAGGCTCCCAATTTAAGATTTCATTTTTCCCTGAAAGGAAACCGCAAATCAGTCCCCTATGCGACAAGGTATCTAACATCGTATTATATGTCGCAACATCTGATGGTGACAATTCATCAAGTATGACAACCATATCAATATCGCTTGTTTCTGTGGCTTCGCCACGGGCGAAACTACCCTGCAAACCAACAAACCACACACGGTCGCCGAAACAGTCATTTAAGGCATTCAAAAATGTATTTGTCCAAGCAGTAATTTCTATCATTTCTATTTCCTCATTAAATCCAAAACTTTCTCTTTGATTAAATTCGCTGTTTTTATAAATTCTTCATCGCTTTTGCCTGTGGGATCGTCAAGTCCCCAATCGTAGCGTTCCTTGCATGGAATATAGGGGCATTGAACATTACATCCCATTGTGATCACAACATCAGGGGCAGGAATATCCGAAATCAGTTTGGAATACTGACCCGACATATCGATGCCGAAATGCTCTTTCATAATTCGCACTGCATCTTGGTTTATCTGCGGCTTTGTTTCCGTTCCCGCAGAGAAGCATTCATATTTTTCTGAAAGATATGCCTTTCCAAAGGCCTCTGCCATTTGACTGCGGCAGGAATTATGGACGCAAACAAAGGCAATTTTAGTTTTTGGCATAGAAAGGGCACCTCTTTTCAATACACTGATTATTCATATGGGACCGTGAACACGTAACATCATCAAAATCCATTTTTATGCCAAGTTTTTCACCGGTAAAATCAACCGCCGCACGAATCGCAAGATAGGAATCTCTTTTACAGCAACGGGGACCACCGTTGTTGCCGATGGCGGTGAGAGCCTGACCTGTCATTTGATTGGAAAGTCCCCAGGCTTCTTGTGATAGGGGCGTGGACTTGGTTACGATTGACACATACATACCCGTGCTGACACCCGCACCGCAGGCGCCCCAAAATCCGCAGGCACCACCGGGGACCTGTTTTCCTCTTGCCTGCATTTCAGATAGCGCAGTTGGCAGGTCGATCTCTCCACCTGCGTTTTTATAGGCAGTCAGTAGCGCTGCGCCCACCATAACATGATGTTCGGGACCGTGCATATGGCAAAATTCCATTGACATCATTTTTTCTAAAATAACAACGGGATTTTTGGATTGTTCCTGTAAACAAAGGGCTATAATTCCATCCATTCCGCTTGTGTGACACTCGCTGCAAATAAAATGTCCGTTCACGCATTTTGTTTTGCTGTTTTCTTTTTTATGGCAAATTTCGCACTCCATCAGTTCATCTGTCTCCAGATATGTAAGGGGTGCTTTACAAATTAAACATTCTTCATTCATTGGTGCCACCTCCGATGTGCTCTGTTTGTGATTCATCTAAACAACGTATAGTTACATTATACAACATTAAGCAGTCGATTTCAATAACACAAAAGATAATAAAAAAAGGGACACAGCAAATGCTGTGTCCCTTTGAAATTGTTAAGCTAGGTTCAAAGCGTTAATTACACTCTTTCTACGGGTACAACAGTAACAACCTTGTATGCTACGATTTCTTTAGCTGTACCTTCTTCGGACTTAACTAATACATAGTAAGCAGTGGTTTCAACTGCGGGAACTTCTTCTAATACACCTGTTTCTTCATTTTCAACCTTCATAGTCGTGTTGTAAGATTTATCTTTCTTCAGGTAAGAAGTACCAGTCTTGGTAGACAGACCCTTCTTGATGGTCTTTTCGGTATCCCACAGAACGTTGGTACCTTCCAGATCAAAGTCGAAGGAGGAGCCATCTTCCAGATCCATGTAGCCGGATTTGATTTCGGTTACATAGGAGAAGGTGTAATCGTAAACGCCATCGTTTTCAGCAACTTCGCCAGTAGCGTAGTCGTAGATAACTTTAACGTCGTTGATTTCGCCTGCAGCGTTAGTGGTGTACTGGATTACAGAACCAGCAGCGAAGTCCCATTCAGCATCATCTAAGTAGATGGAAGCTTTAGCCAGGGATTTGATTTCGCCAGCCTGGTAGAAGTTCAGAACTTCTGTAGCATAGCCTTCGGAATCCAGACCAGTGGAAACGCTCATAACAACAGCCAGAGCATTTTCTGCACCTGCGAAGGGCAGTTCGTTAGTCAGCAGCAGAGCGCCAACCTGTCTCTTGTTGTTCTTATCAAATACGAAACCTTCGTAGTTGTCTTCGCTTTCTTTCAGAGCGGAAGCGGAGTAAACCTGAACTTCGTTCATGTCTTCGCTGGGAACATGGAATACTACGGTAGCATCAGTCAGGTAGTTAGCACCCAGTCTGTTGCCCTTGGGATTGAATGCAGCATCCAGTTCTTCAACATTCAGAGTTTCAGCACCAGCAAAGGTCAGGTTAGTGATTTCTTTGTCGTTAGCTTTGAAGGTTACCAGACGACCATCTAAGTCATCACCAAGCATGCCTGCTAAGGTAGTGTGGTCATCATAAGCTTCAGCAGTTCTCAGAGTTTTGCCGGAGAATACGCCGTCTTCCCATTCAGCTACAACGTAAGCGTTAGCCTTCAGGCTGTAGGTAGCAACTTTGTTGTTCTTGTCGATCAGTTTGATCTGCAGAATGTTGCCTTCGCCATCGAATTCGCCTTCTTTAATGCCCCAGTTCAGGATGAAGCCGTAGTTACCGGAAGTAACCTGAGTCAGTTCAGCGTCGTAGATGTCGCCAGTGATGGTCAGAATGAATGTACCAGCATCGCCGGGGTTCAGAGTCAGATCAACTGCATCGCAGATGAAGTATTCTTCGCCATCGATGGTGTATACGGTAGCTTCTCCATCTTCATCAACAGTTTCAACGGAACCTTCAACAGTGTTGTTGGTTACGTAGATGTCAGCGAATACCCAGTCTTCGCTAGCATCGATACCTTCATCGGAAACAACGTTCAGCAGGTCGCCTTCTTTAATGTCTTCGAAGTCGATAGCAGCGCCATCTTTGTAGATGTTTACAAAGAAGGGTTCATCTTCACGAAGAGCTTCGTCCAGGTTGATAACAACGCCGGTGTCCAGAGTCAGTTCGAAGAATTCAGCATCGATTTCTTCAACCAGACCGTATTCGTAAGCGGTGAAGAACACTTTGTCGTAAACTTCATCTGCGCCTACCAGAGTCATGGAAACGTAGTCAGCGTAGTCATCGATGGTTACATCTTCTGCCAGAACGCCATTTTCGTATACAGCGATTTCGTCAGCCAGTTCTGCTTTAGCAGGTTTGGTATCGTCCAGATCTTCCCAGTATTTCAGTTCGCCATTAACAGGATCAACACCATAAACATATACTGCGGGGTTTTCGATAACCAGTTCGTCAACGGAGTCAGCGTCTGCAACGATAGCTACCAGTTCAGCTTTTTCGTCGTCGTTCAGAGCAACGTAAGCGTTAACGGTGTAGCCCATCAGGTTAGCAGTAGCATCACCAGCGGTCAGAACGGTAAAGTCTTCATCAACTGCGATGTCCTTATTCAGAGCTTCAGATACATCATCAGCATCGAATTTGTACAGGTTTTTAGCAGTCAGTTTTACGTAACGATTGCCTTTAGCATCAATCATGCTTTCGGGTGCAGTTTTGAAAGTTGCATCAACGGTAGCTTTGATTTTGTAGATGCCATGGTACTGGCTCAGCAGAGTTCTCTTTTCAACGTCGCCTTTACCGTCGAAGATTTCGTATTCAGCGTCATCGCCGAAAGTGATCTTAGAGGTGTCCATCAGAGGAGCGTCGAAGGAGTTGTAAACCAGTTTAGCAACGCCTTTTCTGTCAGCAGCAACACCGTAGTTAGCTACGTTGATGCCAGCCAGCAGGTCGTAGGTGTTAGCTACAGCCATGTAACCGGTGGGGAAGCCGCCCTTGTTTTCAGCGTAGGGGCCCCAACCCATAGCAGCAACGATCATTTTTGCTGCTTCCTGGTAAGTAACGTTTGCGTCGGGATCGAATGTACCGTTACCACGGCCATTAACGATTTCTGCGTCTGCAGCCCATGCAATGTAACCAGCTGCCCAGTGGTTAGCAGGTACATCGGAGAACTCATCAGAAGCGCTACCAGCAGCAGCAGCTTCAGCGTTCATAGCGCGGCAAACTACAGCAGCGAACTCAGAACGTTTGATGTTCGCATCGGGGTCAAAGTTGTTAGCATCTTTACCTTCGAGGATATCGAGGGCAGCTAAAACTTCAACTGCTTCGTAAGCACTGTTGTCTTCTGCGACGTCAACAAAAGTGGCTGCGCTGGTGCTAACTACTAAGCTCATCAGCATAGCAACAGTCAGGATGATTGACATCAGCTTTTTGAGATTTTTCATTCTCAAATCCTCCCTTATAATAATTTTTTATTTTTGACTGAAAGAGTTATGGTAGATCGTGTCACTCATTCCTCTTTCAAAAACGAGAAACACATTTGTGTAGAAAGAGATAGTACACCTACCTACATTCTATGCATTGATTATATCACTTGTTTTTGTGATAGTCAATGCCTGATTTGCAATTGTAATGAAATCGTAAAAAACAGTGTTTTTTCGTAATCATCGTGTCACAAATCAGTATGCTAGACACAAAATTTGCATATACTCTGCTGGTTTTGGAAGGAGTTTCTTCCTTATATAATATATAACAAATTCTGTGTTTTTGCCATTATATTTCAAATTTGATGTCTTTTTGTCATTTTCTATGACATTTTTCGAGGAAAAACATCAAATTTAAAAACTTTTTTATTTTTCTTCCTTGTAAGCCACGCAATTTTTAACAAAATCAGCAAACAGAGGATGGGGACGATTGGGACGGGACTTAAATTCCGGATGGAACTGAACGCCAACGAACCAACGCTTGTCAGCCAGTTCTAAAATTTCACAAAGTTTACCGTCGGGAGATTTACCAACGAAGTACATGCCCGCTTCTTCCAATCTGTCACGGTATGCATTGTTCACTTCGTAACGATGACGATGACGTTCATCAATCATTTCTTTCTGATACGCATCATACACCTTGGTGTTTCTCATAATCTGACAGGGGTATTTACCCAGTCTCATGGTGCCGCCCAGTTTATCTTCTTCCTTCTGGTCAGCCATAATGTCAATCACGGGATGAACCGTGCCGGGATTACATTCGGTGGAGTGTGCGGGATTCAGGCCCAGTACACTTCTTGCATAATCAATAACTGCAACCTGCATACCCATGCCGATACCGAAATAGGGGATATCGTTTTCACGAGCATAGCGACAAGCCAGAATCATACCATCAATACCACGGTCGCCAAATGCGGCAGGAACGATGATACCATCCATACCCATCAGGGTTTCTTCCAGAGTTTCTTCGGTTAACAGTTCGGAATTGATCCATTTAATGTTAACTTTTGCATCATGCACAAAGCCGGCATGCTTTAAGGCTTCAACTGCGGAAAGATACGCATCACGCAGGGCTACATATTTGCCAACCAGCGCAACGGTTACTTCCTTGGTTAAGCTCTTGCTCTTGTTAACAACCGCCTTCCATTCGTCAAGGTCAGGACGGAAGTCAGCCAGACCCAGTTTTTTCAGAACAACCTTGGTCAGGCCCTGTTTTTCAAGAACTAAAGGTACTTCATATAAAACGGGAATGTCGGGATTTTCAATAACAGCTTCTGCAGGAATGTTGCAGAACAGCGCCAGTTTGTGAATGATGTCATCATCCAGCGGATGAGAGGTACGGCAAACCAGAACATCGGGCTGAATACCGATGGAGAGCAGTTCCTTAACACTGTGCTGTGCAGGTTTGGACTTTAATTCGCCGGACATTTCAAGGTAAGGCATCAGCGCAACGTGGATATACATTACGTTTTCTCTGCCAACTTCGGTTGCAATCTGACGGATGGCTTCTAAGAAAGGCAGGCTTTCGATATCGCCAACAGTACCGCCGATTTCGGTGATAACAATATCAATTTCGCCGGAGGAACCAGCGCGGTAAATACGTTCTTTAATTTCGTTGGTGATGTGGGGGATAACCTGAACGGTACCGCCACGATAGTCACCGGTTCTTTCCTTATTGATAACAGACCAGTAAATCTGACCTGTGGTAACATCGGAGTTGATGTTTAAGTTTTCGTCGATAAAACGTTCGTAGTGACCGATATCCAGGTCGGTTTCAGCACCATCATCGGTAACGAACACTTCACCGTGCTGAATGGGGTTCATCATACGGGGGTCGATGTTGATATAGGGGTCAAACTTCTGGTTGGTTACTTTAAAGCCTCTTGCTTTGAGCAAACGACCCAGTGATGCGGCGGTGATACCTTTACCTAAACCGGAAACAACGCCACCTGTAACGAAAATATATTTAGACATACTTTTTCCCCCGTTCTTTATATATAAATATATAAGTATAAATAGACATAGTTACCTACCTTATTTATTTTAATCCTTTTAGAGTATTTTGTCAAGAGTTTTTTGGTTTTATGCCTACATTTTCCAATGTTTTTTCCGCAAAAAATAACGGGGAGAGTCTCGTGACCCTCCCCTATCTTTTATGACTGTTAAAACACTGTTTTAAAACCTGAGAACACGCCGCCCCGACCAAACCGAAAGCACAAGCCCCACAGCGATAAAATTGGTGAGAACGGATGAGCCGCCATAACTCAAAAAGGGCAGCGGAATGCCGGTTACGGGCATCAGACCGATGCACATAAAAATATTTTCTAAGGTGTGGAACATAAACATGGCGGCAATGCCAACACAGATGAAATAACCGGTTTCGTCTTTGGCCTGCATGCCTACATAAATGCATCTGCCAATGAGCAGAGCAAGTAGCGCCACGACGATGATACAACCGATAAAGCCGAATTCTTCACCGCAAACGCCAAAGATAAAGTCGGTTTCCTTTTCCGGCAGAAAGCCCAGCTGATTCTGGGGACCCTGCATATAGCCGCGGCCCAGAAATTCACCGGAACCGATGGCAATTTTGGATTGAAGCACCTGATAGCCGGCGCCGGAAGCATCACGCTCGGGATTTAAAAACACCAAAATACGTTCTTTCTGATAATCTTTCATCAGGAAAAACCAGGCAATAGGACAAAGGGCAAGAAAACCGCCCAAAGCACCTAAGAAATATTTATAGGAAAGTCCTGCCGCAAACAGCATCACCAAGAACATAAACAAAAAGACAAGGGCGGTACCCGTATCGTTCTGCAGAATAACCAGCCCCGCAAGAACGCCGAAATGCAGCAGCAGTTTGCCTAAAACTCTGGGGGAATTGATGTATTCTCTGTTTTTTACGATTTGGTGAGAAAAAGTGATGCAAAAGGAAAGTTTCACAAGTTCCGAGGGCTGAATACCAATGCCGCCGATACGAATCCAGCTGTTTGAGCCGGTTTCTTCCTTACCTTCACCGAAAATCAGGACAAAAATCAGAATCAGAACACTGCCGATGTACAGAATTTTATCCAAATCGGAATACATCTCATAGTCCATAGCCGCCACCAAGAACATCATGCCTGTGCCCAGCACGATAGCGATGGACTGGACGAGTATCTGACGACTACCTTCGATGGAACGGGTGGCGCTGACAATGAGCAGAACGCCCAAAAGCGCTAAAACGCCCGCGGTTATCACCAAAACATAATCTAATTGTTTAAAATAGTTTCTGAGGTCTTTCATAACAAAACTCCGTTGCCTTACCAAAATTAAACATCATTTTTATTGTATCATTTTTCTCTCATCTTTTCAAGGCAGAGAGAGTCAATTTTTTTATTTCTGTGCAAAAAATTTCAATTTATTCACGTTCTTTGCTTTCGCAGACTTTTTACTATATAATTTCGCAGTATTCGGTTGACAGCGCCATTAAAATAAGTTACAATTTGATTGTAAAATGTTATCAGGAGGCTCATTATGGCATATACATTAGCACAAAAGATTATCAAAGAACATTTAGTCAGCGGCGAGATGGTGCCCGGTAGCGAAATTTCCATTCGCATCGACCAGACTCTGACACAGGACTCCACAGGTACCATGGCTTACCTGCAGTTTGAGGCCATGGGCATCGATAAGGTTAAAACCAAGAAATCCGTGGCTTATATCGACCACAACACCATCCAGTCCGGCTTCGAAAATGCTGACGACCATAAATATATTCAAACCGTTACTTCCAAACACGGTATTTATTTCTCCCGTCCCGGTAACGGTATCTGCCATCAGGTGCAGTTGGAACGCTTTGGCGTGCCCGGCATGACCCTGCTTGGCTCTGACAGCCACACTCCCACAGGCGGCGGCCTTGGTATGCTGGCCATCGGTGCCGGCGGTCTTGATGTTGCGGTTGCTATGGGCGGCGGCGCTTACTACATCACCATGCCGAAAATTTTAAAGGTTAACTTAACCGGCAAACTGCGCCCCTGGGTAACTGCAAAAGACGTAATTTTAACCGTTCTGCGCCTGCTTTCCGTTAAAGGCGGCGTGGGCAAAATTTTAGAATATACAGGCGAAGGCGTTGCAACGCTCTCTGTTCCCGAACGTGCTACCATCACCAACATGGGCGCGGAACTGGGCGCAACCACCTCTATCTTCCCCAGCGACGAAACCACTCACGCCTTTTTAAAAGCGCAGGGCAGAGAATGTGATTTTGTGCCTCTTTGCGCCGATGCCGATGCGGTATATGATGAAGAAATCACTGTGGACTTATCCGAAATTGAGCCCTTAGCGGCTCAGCCCCACAGCCCCGATAATGTTTTAGAGATTTCCAAAATTGGTAAAATTAAGGTTGATCAGGTTGCCATCGGCTCCTGCACCAACTCTTCTTATGCTGATATGATGAAGGTTGCTGCTGTTTTAAAAGGCAAAACCGTTCATCCCGATGTAAGTTTGGTTATCGCACCCGGCTCTAAGCAGGTGCTGACTATGCTGGCACAAAATGGCGCGCTGGCCGATATGGTTGCGGCAGGCGCCCGTATCTTAGAATCCGCTTGCGGTCCCTGTATCGGTATGGGTCAGTCTCCCAAGACAAACGCCATTTCTCTCAGAACCTTTAACCGTAACTTTGAAGGTCGTTCCGGCACCGTTTCCGCTCAGGTATATCTGGTGAGCCCCGAAACCGCCGCAGTCAGCGCCATCACAGGCGTTCTGACCGACCCGAGAGAATGGGGCGAAGCACCCACCGTGGAAATGCCCAAGGAATTCTTGGCTTGCGACAATATGGTAATTGCACCGGCTGAAGATGGTGCGAGTGTTGAAGTTGTCCGTGGTCCCAACATCAAGCCCTTCCCCTTAAACCACGCGATGCCCGAAGTTGTTTCCGGTAAATCTCTGATTAAGGTGGAAGATAACATCACCACCGACCATATTATGCCCTCTAACGCAAAACTTCTGCCCTTCCGTTCTAACATTCCCC
>JAZOLH010000020.1:0-23189 GCA_045652815.1 Clostridia bacterium | reverse complement strand
AATCCACGGGTGGCCTGACGGTCTGCAAACATACCGCGAATTCTGAAAGGTTCTCTCTTAATGCCTTCAATAAGCGTTTCCCTGATGGCGTCACGACCGTTACTGTCAGAGAGTTCACCCTCTAACATCATCGTAATAAATCGTGGACTATAACCCGATTCTTCAATTTTTTCTGCCCATTCAGTCATTTGCATTTGCGTTCCTTCTGCATTTAAAAACAGCATAATGATCAAAGCAAGTGCGCTAACCCTGAAAAGGAACTTGCCTGCCCCGTATTGTTTATAAATCATAAGACATACGAAAACAGCAAGACAAAGAAGCGGACCTCTCGTGCCCTGCAAAAGCAAGAAAATAGCACCAACAACCGAGAGGACAATCGCCAGTTTTTTCTTATGCTTTGTAAAAAGCCATGAAAAAATCACTAAAACAGAGGGCAATACTTTATACGCAAAGTCCATATTATCCTCTAAGGTTAAATCCTGTGTATCCACAGAATAAAATGAATATACCATAGAGATCAACAGCGTGATAACTGCTGCGATATACAATTGCTTATGGGACACCTTTTTTAAATCAATAATAGAAGCCTGAAAGAAGAACGAAAGTGCAACAACTAACATCGTGAACAAAACAGATACTGTAAAGTAATTGTAATTTGTGAATACATAACTCAATAGCGTAACAAGGATATACACCACAGCAATCAAAAACGTTTGCACTTTCATCTTGGGTTTATACATCGTCAGAAAAACATACCCGATGACAAGTGTCCATACAATTGCATCAAATGCTTCAAATGAGAAATATATGCCAATTCGTCCGGTAAACATATGAACAATATTTCTGATGTAACCTTTTAAGGCGGGATAAAACAGGCCCATAAGGAGAATGATTGTATCCTTCGTTATTCTATTTGGCGATAAGGTTTTTTCTTCTTGCATTGCAAATTCTCCTCATTCTATAACCCACGACAAAAATCAATGATCTTCGCAGATTGAACAATATTGTTTTTTTCTTCAAGGGCAAACGCTCTTGCAGAAGCACCTTTCTCCGCAAGTTCTTCCGGAGAGAGATCCAAAATTTCTCTCATTCGTCGGCCTAAAGACTCTTTTGTGTTTTCATCAAAATAGAAAATATAATCTTCATATTCATCCGGGATACCTTCTAAGCGTGAAGAGAGAACCGGCGTTCCCGAAACCATATATTCCAGCGTTTTGGAAGGGAATGAAAACTTTGTATATTCCCCATCGGTGGGACGGGGATTCACAAGGAGTGTCGCCCCCAGTTCTGCCTCAACAATTTCACTGTTGGGTCGATTCCCGTGATACACTAAATTTTCATTTTCTTCTGCAAGCAAACGGAGTTCTTCCGCATAATCCCCGTTGCCGAACACATGAAGTGTTTCACCCGGACGAGCAATATCTAAAAATGCTTTGCAAAGCATTTCAAGCCCATAAATTTTTTCAATGGCGCCTGCATAAATCACATTCTTTTCGCCACCTGTAAAGGGCAGATGTTTTTTATCTTTCATATCTTCACTGGCGTGACCTTCAAGTACGATGTAGGGCTTATTGGCAACATTAACCTCATCGTTCATCTGCTTTGTAAGGAACACGTAGCCATCGGAATCACCAACAACCTGATCGTTCATCTTTAAAAGCAATGAATTTTTTGATATAGGCTGAAATTTAGGCAGGTCGGTTACAATACCTAACTTTTTAAATTTTCTGATTTTAGCTGCACAAAGTGCCCCCATGGAGGCCGACACAACCAACACATCATAAATAATAACCGTGCCCTTGGGTGCAAACAAAGTTCTGAAAAATCCGCCCATAATGTTGAAAATATTTTTCAACATAGGTAGATTTAGTTGGGATAAATAACGGATGTTAAGCCCATCTCGTTTAACGGTGTATCCCTTAAAAAACGGTTTTGGATAGTTTTGTCTGTTAATGGGCACAACAGATAAAACATCTGTTTGAACGCCGTTTTTAACAATTCCCTCAAAAAGCAGAGTGTTATATTTGTTTGCAGCATACGGCAAGACAGATTTACCGCCGAATCTTTTATTAAGGCATTCATCATCAAAAACCGATGCTATGTATATAACCCTCATTTTGTTATTCCTTTCTCTCTGAATCTGTTAGTTTTCTGATTAAGCCAGACCCAAAATTATATTCCGCAAGAACTCTTTCCAGTTCTTTGTCGCAGTTTGCCCGAAACGCATCTTGATCCAAGTTGCTGTAAGCTTCAAACAATTGATCCGCAAAATCTTCATCATATGGATTAACTGTAAAACCGATGTCGGACTCTTCTGCTGTCTCTGCCATAAAGGAACCCGTCATGGATATAAGCGGAAGATAGAAAATCGCCGCATCATAATATTTATTGGCCATAGCAAGCATCATATTGGCATCCTGAAAAATATTATGAATGATATCTGTCTTGCGCACAAACTCATATCTGTCCTCCGGTTTATACTCACCATGGAAGAACACGTTTTCAGCACCGATTTCTTTGGCATATTGTTTTAAATTCAAGGCAACCTGCTGTTCCCTACCGTAATAATGCAACTCAAAGCGGTTATCGGCCGCTATTTTTCTAATCAATTCGCGGTTAATTTCTTCGTGACGGATAAAGCCCCAGAAAGCAATTCTGATCTTTTCAGATTCAGTGCCATACTTTTCCTTTTCATCCCTGTGAGAAAGCGAATCCGTCAGAATATTGTGGGAGGTATGGATTTTATGTGCTTCGCTCTCAGGCAGAAATCTTCGGAAAGCATCACTGCTGACAAATGTTGCCCGCGAACCCTTAACAAGCTTTCCGATTATTTTTTTGAACGGTGCAAAACCTTCATAGGTCGAGTCTCTGTAATCTAAAATATACTTGTTTTTATAGTCCTTCTGAAGCAAATCATATACCAAAACACCCGGCAAAGAATGAAGAACAATAACAAAATCAAATCGCTCCTGTTTGAGCACCTGCTTTGCATACTTTCTAAACTTTAGAAAACTACCAATCTTGGATGTCTTTGAAACATCATCATCCTGTTTGCAACAAAATTCATGTAGTGTGATTTCTTGCAGGGAAGATGTATCTTCTTCATTCAAGTCTCGATTCCAATAAAGCAGATGGACATCATTTGATACTGTATCGATATTTTCAAGATAAAAATTCATATACGGCATATATTTCATTTTTGTGAAACCGATAATCAGTATTTTCATGTTACTTCTCCTCCCGTCATCCACTCATATATCAATGCTTCTTTTTTGCTTTACATGTTTCAAAAATATCAATCAATTTCTGAATGCTTGTATCGCTGGCGTAATGCTCCAAACCAAACCTGTAAGAGTTTTCGCTCATCTCCGCAAGAGTTTCCGGAGAGTTTTTGAGCGAAAGTACTGCATTTGCCAAACCGTCATAGTCTTCAATATCAACGGAAATACCCATATTGTTCCGGTGGAACATCTGTGCATAGTATGAATCCTCAACGGAATTCAGGATCACCTTATGACAAGCCATCAAAAGTGGTGCTTTACTGGGAATACCATTGCCGATAACACCTTTTTGAAGCGGAATAATGCAAACATCACAAGCACTGTAAACATCGGGCACAAGTTCCACAGGTTGAAGCGGATAAAACTCAATGTTGGAAAGTCCCAGTTCCTGTGCCTCATTCATAAACTTTTCTTTCACGTTACCATCGCCCACAATCTGAATGGCAACATCATCATGTGGCAATAAACGTTTGGCAAGCTCAATGACTGTTTTATAGTTAAATACATAACCGATTGTTCCTGCAAACTGAACACAAAACTTTTCGGTATCAATGTCGTACTTTGCAAGGAAACGGTTTTCATCTTTTGAAATTTGGCGCATGCTCGTAATATCATACCACGCTTCAACCACAAAAACATCCTCTGCTTTTGCGCCCTGCTCAACGACTTTTGTTTTCATATCCTCGCCAAGCACTACGATAGCGTCTGCCATTTTATAACAGGGTTTTTGCATAATTCGCAGAACGTTATAAATAAGTTTACTGCTCATAACGCCGATATCATATGCATGACCTGGGAAAACATCATAAATGGAATACACAATTGGCACTTTGCCCTTAAAAAGACGAAGCAAAAGCATCGGATAGATAATTGTGGGGTTAGACTGCAGATAAATCACGTCTGCATCCTTCACCCTTTTCCAATATTTCATTGCCTGAAAAGCATATTGAAAGTCATTTAAATAGCGTTTGATAAAGTTTGTTTTGTCAACAACTTTACGAACAATGGTGTCACAAGTCAGGTTCTTTAAACTTTGCAACGATGCGGGAATGTCCGGAGCAATGCCTTTTCTGTGACTCTGAATTAAATGGACACTATGGCCCGACTCGCAAAATGTACGAATCATTGTTTCTGCCATTTGGTTATTTGGATTCGGGGTATCAAACCCCTCTGCCGTAATAAAAAGTATTTTCATTACATCGACATCTCTTTCTCTGT
Source organism: Clostridia bacterium (assembly GCA_045652815.1). Lineage (GTDB taxonomy): Bacteria > Bacillota > Clostridia > UBA1381 > UBA9506 > UMGS755. The sequence continues at coordinate 18,690 of JAZOLH010000020.1, read as the reverse complement.
TTCTTTTTCCATCTGTCCTGTGCCGCCTTCAACAACGCCCTCGGATTTTAAGACGCTGATAATCGTTCCAAAGAAGCATTTAATATCCATGGCAAAGCCTTTAAAGAAGCCGGCATCAAGTGCTGCTACATATTCGCCATCAAGCTTTGCCTTTACATCAATTTCAAGTTCATCGCGGCCGTTAATCTGTGCCCAGCCTGTAATACCGGGTCTAAGATCATTGGCACCATATTTTTCACGTTCTTCAATCAGGTCGGTCTGAGACCATAATGCAGGTCTGGGACCAATCGCAGATAACTTTCCTGTGAACACCTGATAAATCTGCGGCAGTTCGTCAAGGCTTGTCTTACGGATAACGCGGCCAACACGGGTTATGTACTGTTCCGGATTTTCAAGAAGATGTGTCGGCATATCGTGGGGTGTTGACATTTTCATACTGCGGAATTTCCAAATCATGAAATATGTGAGTTCACCGTTTTTCTTTTTGCCAACTCGTCTTTGCTTAAAAATCACCGGACCGGGATCGTCTATCTTAATTGCAATAGCAACCAGCAGCATAGGGATTGCCAGTACAATAATACCGCAAGCGGAAAGAACTAAATCAATTAATCTTTTAATGACGTTTTTATACATAACCTCAAACTCTCCTACTCTTTTTACTTTCTGTTGCAGGTTTTTATACCTTGCTTTATCCTGTGTAAACGTCTCCGGCGCAAACTTTTGTTTTCGCAGGAACCGTACAATATCCCTTAACGGTTGCATTGCAATCCACGTGAACGCCACTTTGGCACTGGCTTGCGTGGTTGATAACCGCTCCGGCGGAAATAATGCATCCTTCGGAGATGACGCAACCTGTATGCACAACCGCCATCGGTTCGATGATGCATCCGCTCATAACTTGTGCAGAAGGCGATACATATGCTCTTGGGGAAATCAGAGAAACAACGCGATATGTTGTTTCTTTTTTGATTTTCTCGATCATCGACAGTCTCACTTCCGGATTGCCGATTGCAACAACAATGTTGCCATAGGTTGCCATCAAGTTTTCAATATCCTGTGTGGTGCCGATTACTTGTCTGCCGGAGGATGTTTCTTTTTTCTCATCATCAACAAAATCTATGGCATCAAAGCATCCCATATCAGCTGCAATTTCAGAAGCTAAAACTGCATATATACCGGCTCCGACAATCAGCAAATTTTTATTCATACAGTGTTCCACCTATCAATTCGAATCACTTTTGCCAAAGTATATACCTATACATAATTAAGTATAGCACAATATATTATATAAGTCAATGACAACGATAAAAATTATTACTTATATATATGCCCTTTTTTTACCTTTTTCGGCAACAAAAAAACCACCTGTTTCCAGGTGGTTTTATTTTAGTTTGATTTTGCACAAATATCGTCGATATTGGAGGACACTTTATGCTTGATGGGATCCCATTTAACCTTCTTAAACAGAGCAATAATGGAAATGGGAATATAGGTGAACATAAACAGCGGGAACGTAAAGATGTAGAGAATCTTTTTATAGCCCCGACAGTGAATCTGCTTCCATTCGGTGATGGTGGTGATGCCGCCCAGTGCAAAGAACAGAGCATAGAAGCTCAGCAGTGTGTTAATCAATGCCACAAAAAGTCTCAATGTATCCTGCGCATCAATCAGCAAGCAAATGGGAATGGCAATGGCATTTAAAACCGCACTGAACAGCGTTAAAAGCATTGCAGGTGAAATGGTCATTAGCATATCAAAGCAGGAGAAATTGCCTTTAAATGTGCCTTTAAGCAGTTTCGCACCATAGTGATAGAACACCTGATAAAAACCCTTGGACCAACGGAGGCGCTGGGTGTAAGAGGTTTTAAAGTTATCGGGCTGTTCGTCAAATAAAACCGCATCGGCACAGTAACCGACTTTTTCGCCTTTAATGATGCTATCGGTGGTAAATTCAATATCTTCGGTGAGCAAATAGTGTACCCAACCGCCATTTTTGCGGAAAATTTCATCACTAACCAAAAAGCCCGTACCGGATACAGCACAACTGGTACCCAGCTGCATTCTGGCATTATTGAGGAACTTTGCCTCACGCAAAAACCAGATGGAATAACCGGCAGAAATCCAGTTGTCACCAAAGTTTTTGGAGTTTCTGTAACTGGTAACAAGGCGATATCCCTGATCGAAAACCGCATTCATAGCGGGCACAAAACTGGGCAGAACAACGTTATCTGCATCGAAGACAAAATAGCCTTCATACTGTTTGTCGGCATGGTCGGTCCAAATCTTGTTTAAGAGCCAGTTTAAAGCAAAACCCTTACCCACTTGCTCTTTGTTAAAGCGCTCATAAACAATAGCGCCTGCTTCCTTTGCAACCTCTGCTGTGTTATCCGTACAGTTATCGGCAACAACAAAGATATCCAGAAGTTCCTTGGGATAATTCTGCTTATGCAGGCTATCAATCAAATGGGCAATAACGCCACTTTCGTTTCGGGCAGAAATCATCACAGCAAAGCGATGGTTTTTCTTTGCGGTAAAACGCAAACTCTTGCCGAAAAGACCTACAAAAACATATACAATCTGATAAAAATAGCATAATGTAAAAATTGCGGAAATGGCGAAATTCAAATAAAGAATGACTGTCATATATCCTCCCTTGGTCATAACACCATATATCGAAATTACACTTATTTTCAATTCCCCACAGAAAAAAAGGGCGCAAAAATCCCTTTCATCTGTCTTAACGAGATTATTATATATCAAAAATCGATTTTCGTCAAGGAAATTATATAAAAGAAAATTTTCCGCACCCTCTTCATCTCGAAGAAAATGCGGAAAAATCGACATTTCTCGTCATTTAAATTAACAAAAATTAACCTCTTTAGGCAATGTTTTTCTGCTAGAACTTGATTTTTTCAATGGCTTTTATGAGCACCACGCCCACAACTAGACCGAAAATACCCTGAATGGCATTGGCAGGAATGTTTACAAGCGATGCCGTAAAGCCGTATAAAAATCCTTCAAACACATAGTAGCCGCCAATCATCAGGATTTCTGCCAAAAAACCGCCGACAATTTCGGAGCCCAGCTTGCCAACTTTATTGCTACATTTTCTATAAATAAATCCGGCCAAAAGCGCCATCAGACCCTTAATCAAAAAAGTCGCCGGTGCATAGGTCAGATAACCCAGAAATACATCAGCCAGTGCAGAGCCGATGCCGGCTGCCAAAAAACCGTAAACAGGAGAAAGTGTCCATCCTGCTAAAAGGACAATACAGTCACCTAAGTTCATATAACCTTTCAGCGGTGTCGGCACCTTAATGACCATCGTTGCCACGCAGGCAAGGGCCGCAAACATAGCTGCCATCACCATTTTTCTTGTTCTGTCTTTCACATGCATCACCTCTTCTGTTTTCTACTTTCATTATACCACTCATTACCTTTTTTTGCAATATACAAAATAGAGAATGTGGTTGGGAATTTTTCATAAAATCTATTGACATACCACAAAACAAATGGTATACTAACCTTAATTGAATAGTAAACCGATGAGACAGAAAAAAGGCAGAATCGGTCTTTTTGAGCGAGTGGATTACGGTGTGAGTTCCACAAGACTCTCTGCGTAATATGGACTGTTGAGGGTGGCGTTAAATGCGCTGACGCGTGGCTTGCGTTAACAGCCGAAAGTATGATAGTACTTTAAAAGTGCACGTTTTTCGTGAATGCAAGGTGGCACCGCGGATATGAAAATGTTCGTCCTTGACAGATTCTTTTCTGTCGGGGATTTTTTATTTTCCCGAGAGAAAACAGGAGGAAAAACAATGTTTTTAATCACAAAGCGATGGCGCAAAACCCTATAACTTCATAAACTAAATCCTACATATAAATCCAAAATACAGGAGGAAACAAACATGAATTTCAATGGCGTAGATTTTGATACTTATTTTAACAATTACCCCGACAAAGATGGTTACTTCGGCAAATACGGTGGCGTTTTCATCAACGAAAAATTAAAAGCCGCTATGGCCGAAATCACCGGGGCATACTACTCTATCTGCCAATCCCGTAAGTTCATCGCTGAACTGCGCAGAATCAGAAAAGAATTTCAGGGTCGTCCCACTCCCGTGACCCATTTAGAGCGTCTGTCCGACTATTTAGGCGGCAAAGTTCAGCTCTATGCAAAACGTGAAGACTTAAACCATTCCGGCGCACATAAACTCAATCACTGTATGGGTGAAGCCCTGCTTGCTAAATACATGGGCAAGAAAAAAGTGATTGCCGAAACCGGTGCCGGTCAGCACGGTGTTGCGCTGGCTACCGCAGCGGCATACTTTGGCCTTGAATGTGACATTTACATGGGTTCTGTTGACATCAAAAAACAGGCGCCCAACGTTGCCAGAATGAAAATTTTAGGTGCAAACGTTGTGGAAGTTACCCACGGTTTGCAGACCTTAAAAGAAGCGGTTGACGCGGCATTTGAAGCATACAGCAAAGAATACAAAGACTGCATTTACTGTATCGGCTCCGTGCTGGGTCCCCACCCCTTCCCGATGATGGTTCGTGATTTCCAGAGCATCGTTGGTATCGAAGCCAGAGAACAGTTCATCGAAATGACAGGTCATCTGCCCTCTTCCGTTGTGGCTTGTGTGGGCGGCGGTTCCAATGCGGCAGGTATGTTCGCAGGCTTCTTAAATGACCCCGTTGATATTTACGGTGTTGAACCCTTAGGTCGCGGTCCCAAACTGGGTGACCACGCCGCAAGTTTAAAATATGGTACCGAAGGCGTTATGCACGGCTTTAACAGCATTATGCTGATGGATGAAAACGGCGAGCCCGCTCCCGTTTACTCTGTTGCCAGCGGTCTTGACTATCCCTCTTCCGGTCCGGAACACGCTTTCCTGCAAGATTTGGGTCGTGTGACTTATGATGTGGCAGATGACGAAGAAACCATCGACGCATTCTTCAAACTGTCCCGTATGGAAGGTATCATCCCTGCAATCGAAAGTTCCCACGCTGTTGCTTATGCAATGAAACTGGCAAAGAAAATGGATAAAGGTTCTATTTTAATCAATCTGTCCGGTCGTGGTGACAAGGATATGGACTATATTATTGAAAATTACGGTATAAGATAATTAAAATCAAAAAAGGCATCCGAACATTCGGATGCCTTTTATTTTTTTGTGTAAAATTCTCCCTTTCCGTCAATACTACATTTGATGGGAGTGATTGTGTGGACGAAACAAACGAAAAAACATATCTCAAAAACTTTGTGCCCTTTGGTCTTGCGGCATTTTTAATCGGTGTTGTGGGCGGCTTTGCCTCCGTTTTGGCCCCTGCTTTTGTGCAGGATGTGGGCCTTGACTATAACAACACAACCTGGACCGCCCTTTCTATGGCCATCGCCACCGCCACCTTTGCCCCCGTTTTCGGTAAACTGACGGATTGTTTCGGTCTCAGACGTATGCTCTTTTGGGGCATTTGGGTCTATGGCATCGGCAACATCCTCACCGCCCTTTCAGATAGTCTCGGCGCTATGCTCGTTGCCCGTTTTGTTGTGGGCCTGGGAACTGCTATGATTGCCCCCGTGGTTTTATCTTACATCATCACACATTTCCCGCCTGAGAAAATGTCTCAGGGTTTTTCCCTTTATATGCTTGTCTCCAGCGTTGCGGTTATCTTTGGCCCCACTTTAGGGAGTCTGATGATTCTCCGCTATGGTTGGCGGGTGATGATGTGGTTTTGCGCTGTGCTTTGCGGCGCAACCTTGCTCCTTTGTTCCATCACCTGCAAGGAAGAACGCCGACCCGCCACCAAACTGTCGGGCTTTGATGCGTGGGGCTCTTTTTGGATTTTCCTGTTCTTTTCCCTGCTGCTCTGCATCCCATCCTTTGCCCAAAATATAGGCATAGCGTCTCCGCTTTTTATTGCCGCTCTGCTACTTTCTGCCCCCGCATTTTTCGGCTTATACCAAACAGAAAAACGTGCCAAAAATCCCATTTTAAACGGTGGATTTATGAAACGAAAGGCGTTCATCCTGTCCGTTATCGCCCTATTTTTAACCCAAGGATTGATGCAAGCCAATATGACAAACATCATCGTGTTTGTCAACTCAACACAGCCTCAAAACGCTCAGTTTTCAGGCTATGCCATCTCCGTGATGTTTATCGGTATGTCGCTGGGCTCCATTCTCATTGGTCCTCTGGCAGATAAGCGAGAGCCAAAATATGTGCTGACCGCATCCCTTTTCATCACAACCCTTTCTTGTGCCCTGCTTTTCTTCTTCTCCCTTGCCACGCCTTTGTGGCTCCTTGCCCTATCTTTGGGGCTTTTGGGCTTCGGGCTGGGCGGCAACGCCACCATCTTTTTAAAAATCGTGCTCTCGGGGCTTTCTGCCGAAACCGCAGGGGCAGGCACAGGGACCTACGGACTCTTTCGTGATTTAGCCGCCCCCTTTGGCGTAGCGGTGTTTGTGCCTCTGTTTACAAATGGTATCACCGGCGGTCCCCTTTCTGCCATTCGTTCCATCAAAGTCCTCGCTATTGTCGAAATCATATGTGTATTAGGCGGTATCATCGCTGTTTTATGCCTGCCGAAAGGAGAAAAATATGAGACTTAAAAACAAAGTTGTGCTGGTCACCGCCGCCACCCGCGGCATTGGTCTTGCCATCAGCCGTGCCTGCGCCAAGGAGGGCGCGATGGTGTTTATCGGCGCACGAAATATGGATTTAGCGGAAGCCGAAGCGCAAAAACTCAGGGACGAAAACTGTACCGCTATGGCGGTGTATAACGATGCCACCCTGCCCGAAACCTATGATTCTATGGTTAATGAAGTGGTGAAAACTGCAGGACGTATCGACGTTTTGGTGAACAACTTCGGCACATCCGACACGAAGAAAGACAGAAACATCGAGCAAACGGATACAGATGATTTTTTAGAAATCGTCAACAAAAATCTTCGAAGTGTTTTTCTTTCCTCCCAAAAAACCATCCCCCATATGACCGCCTCGGGTGGCGGCAGTATCATCAACATTTCCTCTGTGGGAGGCCTCGTGCCCGACATTTCTCAGATTGCTTACGGTACCAGCAAAGCCGCCATTAACTACCTGACGAAACTGATCGCCCTGCAGGAAGCCAAACACAACATCCGTTGCAACGCCATTCTGCCGGGAATGACCGCCACCGAATCAGTAGAACAGCATCTATCCGATGAATTTAAAGACTTTTTCCTCCGCCACATTCCCGCTCATCGTATGGGAACGCCGGAGGAAATTGCCGCAGCCGCCATCTACTTTGCAAGTGACGAATCCGCTTACGCTACAGGGCAAATCCTAACCCTTGCAGGTGGTTTTGGTCTCGGCACGCCCCTTTATGCCGACTACCTGACAAAAGATAACAAGCGATAAAAAAAGAGTGATGCAACGCATCACTCTTTTTACTATTTCATGGCAATTAAAAATCGCTGTAAAACCGTGGCAATTTCGGCACGGGTCGCCTTATCTTTCGGGTTTAAAGTGTTCTCGGTTTTACCACCCATAAAGCCTCATCCTGCCGCAAATTGCATAGCCGGAACAGCATATTCTGCCACTTCGGTATGGTCGTGGTAAGAAGAAAGATCATAGTTTTTCCAGCTATCAAGGCGTATACCTTTATAGAGCGCATACCGATACATAATGGCCGCTATCTGCTCTCTTGTCACACTCTCGTTGGGCGCAAACCGAAGTTCCGTGACACCGCTAACGATACCGTGCTCTTTGGCCCAACCCACAGCGTGTTCATAATAGGAGCCCGTGCGCACGTCTGTAAAAACAGCCGCATTTCCATCAATGGGCTCACCTTCCAAACGATGCAACACCGTTACAAGCATCGCACGGGTCACTGTACCAAAGGGTGCAAATTCGGTTTCGGTCACACCGCTCATCAGACCGTGCTCACTTACGTAAGCCACCGCCCCATAAAACCAATCCTGAATATTCACATCATCAAAGAGCGGTTGTTCCGTTAAAACCTTATAATTTGCCATGGCTTTTTTATACTGAATCAAGCCGTGGCCCGTTTCCTTATCAAAACCCGACTCGCCTAAATCATAGCTTGTGTACCGCAGTACAAGGCGGAATTCTTCGGGGGTCATAGCGGGATAGGCGCCCTTTAATCGTGCCGCCAGCCCTGCCACATAAGCACAGGAAAAACTGGTGCCGCTAACCATATCAAAAGGATGGGTTTCCTCTAAGGAAACCGCCATTAAATCCTTGCCCGGTGCCACCACGGTCACACCTTCATTACGGGTGCTGAAAACTGCCACATCCCGATTTTCATCCACAGAGCCAACCGCCACAACGGTATCATAAAACGCGGGATAATAGGGGGTTTCGTTGGCTGCATTTCCCGCCGCAGAGATAAAAATAACGCCTTTTTCTTCGGCATATGCAACTGCTTTTTTCAGCTCTTCGTTATCGGATTTCACACCGGAACTCATAACAATAATCTGCGCTTTGTAGGTATCCACCGCATCATAAATGCCCTGGCAAAGAGACGGAATACCGCCATTTACGGGAACGCCCACAGCATCACGGGAGTTATAAATCAGGGTAACAATTTCTGCATTGGGGGCAAGGTCTAACAAACTGTCATATTCGCCTTCATAGCCAAGAAGCAGAGAGGCAATCTGGGTTCCGTGACCCACCAAATCCGTCTGCGCTTCGCTTACATAGTTTTTGCCGAAGACAATGCGGTTTGCATCCACTCTCTCCGTGCTGACGCCCGTATCAATCAGTGCAACACGAACAGGTGCCAGATGCTCTGTCACGGGCTCTGCCTCAATCATATCCGTGTAAAGTTTATTCAGTTCTGCGCCATAAGCACAAAGACTTGTGCTCAGGGTTAGTACCAAGCAAAAAATCATCGCTTTAAGTTTCATCATTGTCTCTCCTTTTGTCAAAGAATCTGTTTTTATTGTATCACAGTTCACCCTTTCTGTAAAGGGGCTCTCCCCGCTAAAAATAATGAAAAAATACTTGAAATTAAGGCGAAAATATGGTAGAATAATTACGGATAAAAAAGAGCAAACTTTGGCTTTTGACATGGCCCGTTGGTCAAGCGGTTAAGACGCCGCCCTCTCAAGGCGGAATCAGGGGTTCGATTCTCCTACGGGCTGCCATTTCCTCGCACCTATCGTGTGGGGATTTTTCCATATATGGCACATATTTGTCATATTGTTCTCATTTTGGGAAAAACTATAACCTCAGTAAAAGATTGAAGGTGTTTATATGGCTGAACGAAATATTGATGTTTCCTCCGTGGATTTAGGCGGTCTCTTTGGTGAGTTTGACTGTCATATCAAGCAAATCGAAAAGGAACTTTCCGTTTCCGTTACCTGCCGCGATTCCATTTTAAAAATCTTAGGCGGTGAAGAAGAAACCGAAATCGCCACACGTGTGGTGAATTCTATGATTGAATCTTTAAACCGTGGGGATAGCCTTTCTGAACAAAGCATCACCTATATTATGATGATGTCAAAATCAGGGGAAGAAGCGGCACTCAAAAACGTGGGAAACGACTGCATTTGCGTGACCTCCCGCGGTAAGCCCATCAAGAGTAAAACTCTGGGGCAGAAGGAATATATCAACGCGATGAATCACAACACCGTTGTGTTTGGTATCGGCCCTGCCGGTACAGGTAAAACCTACCTTGCTGTTGCCAAAGCTGTTACCGCCTTTCGCAAAAAGGAAGTCAGCCGCATTATCATCACCCGCCCTGCTGTTGAAGCAGGCGAAAAACTGGGCTTTTTGCCGGGCGATTTGCAGAATAAAGTTGACCCCTATCTTCGCCCTCTGCACGATGCCCTCTTCGAAATGATTGGTACTGAAAGTTACAACAGTTACGTGGAAAAAGGCGTCATCGAAGTTGCGCCTCTTGCCTATATGCGTGGTCGTACCTTGGATAATTCTTACATCATTTTGGACGAAGCGCAAAACACCACGCCCGAACAGATGAAAATGTTTTTAACCCGTATCGGTTTTGGCTCTAAAGCGGTTATCACGGGTGACATCACCCAGATCGACCTGCCCGACGGTAAGAAAAGCGGCTTAAAAGAAGCCATTAAGATTTTGGCGGATGTGGAAGATTTGGCCTTCTGTTATTTCACCCATAAGGACGTTGTCCGCCATCCCTTAGTGCAGAAAATCATTCAGGCCTACGAAAAATATGACGCAAAGCGTCAGAAACCCGACAGGAGCGGTAACTATGATAAACCTCATTCTAAATGATGAAGCAGGCGCACTTTCTGAAGACAAAAAAGTCCTCTTTACCCGTGCCATAGAAAAAACGCTGGAATTTGAAGAATTCCCCTTTGATGCAGAGGTTTCCCTCTCCATCACCGATAACGAGGGCATTCGCGTTCTTAACCGCGAAAATCGCGATATCGACCGCCCCACTGACGTGCTTTCTTTCCCGATGCTCATCGTAGAAGACGGGGTTTTAATCATCGAAGATGAAGACATTATGGATGATACGGTTTTCCTGGGCGACATTGTGATTTCCATGGAAAAAGCCATCGAGCAAGCCGCATCTTATGGTCATTCAATCGATCGTGAACTTGGATTTTTAACCGTTCATTCTATGCTCCACCTGTTAGGTTACGACCACGAAGAAGGCGAGCGGGAAGAATCGGAAATGTTTAAAAAGCAGGAAGAAATCCTTGCGTCTTTAGAACTTTACAGATAAGGAGGAAGCCTATGTCACAGAGAATCAAATCTATGCTGATGATGTTTGCAGATTATGGCATTTGCCTTTTGCTTCAAATCCTCGGCATTTTTGCCTTGTCTTTAGTTGAATCTTTTTCTTGGGGCTACCCTCTGTATAGCGCTCTGTTCTGCCTTGTGATTTTCATCTTTCATTATGTCCGCACCCACAAAGCAGGCAGACGGATTGATGCCAAAAAAAGTCTTTGGGAGGGGCTTTTAATCGCCCTGCCCCTGACCCTGTTCCATCTGCTGATTATCGGCGGTTTTGCCCTTTTGTCCTCTGATTTAACCGCTTTGGGCGACACAGTTGTTAAAACTGTTTACTCTTTCCCCGATGATGCGCCCCGCGTTGCGACAAACGTGACTTTGGCAGAAACCATCACACCCATCGTCCGCCTTTGGTTTTCGCCCATTGTTGGGTTTATCCGCGAAAAAACAAATGTACTTGTGCTTTTAATTGTGCCCCTGCTGACTCTTTCGGGGGGCTTTTTAGGATATTTGGCGGCACAAAAGAAATTCTATTTTGCAGAACATTTCGCCGCATTTTCCCAAAAGGTTGCAGACAAATTTAACGAATAGAATCCATCAGGAGTTTTGCTATGAACCTCTTTAACCTGTCAGGCGTTACCAAGGAATTTGGTGACCGCGTTTTGTTCCAAAACGCCTCTTTTACAATTACAGATAGTGATAAAATCGGGCTGATTGGTGCCAACGGAACAGGCAAAACCACCCTGTTTAAAATCCTGCTGGAGCAGGAAGATGCCTCCGGTGGCGAAATCTTCCGTTCCAAGCAAACCCGCGTTGGGTATTTAGAGCAGCACACCAATCTGACCTCGGATAAAACCGTTTACGATGAAACCCTCTCGGTGTTTGAAGATGTGATGGACATTGAGGCGGAACTGTCTCGCATTGCGGCTGAAATCGAAGCCGGCGGTAGAGACCTTGCCGTCCTGACCGAACGTCAGCACAAATTGACAGAAGAATTTAACCGTCGCGAAGGTTATACATACAAAAGTCGCACCCGCTCGTCTCTCATTGGTCTGGGCTTTGCAGAAGAAGAACTGTCCCTGCCCTTTTCCGTTCTCTCAGGCGGACAGAAAACCCGTGTTGCCCTTTGTAAACTTTTGCTCTCGGGCGCTAATTTATTACTTTTAGACGAACCCACCAACCATTTAGATCTCAAGGCAACTATGTGGCTTGAATCGTATCTCCGTGATTATAAGGGTGCCTTTTGCTTAATCTCTCACGACCGTTATTTCTTAGATAAGGTCACAAACCGCACCTTCGCGCTGGAATATCAGCGCATTACCTGTTACGATGGCAATTATTCTGCCTATCAGACACAAAAGGCAGAGAATGAGAAAACCATCGCCCGCCGCTACGAAAACACCCAAAAGGAAATCGAACGTCTGCAAGGTATCGTGAAACAACAGCGGCAATGGAATCGTGAAAAGAACATCAAAACCGCCGAAAGTAAACTGAAGGTGATTGCAAAACTGGAGGATTCTCTGGAAGCGCCCGAATCGGAAGCGCCCTCTCTCCACTTCACTTTATCTGCTAAACCCGGCGGCGGTCAGGATGTTTTGATATTAGATAATGTCTCTATGGGATTCGATGGCAGAGACCTGTTCTCCGGCGCATCCCTGCATATCAAAAAGGGAGAAAAAGTCTTCCTTTTAGGTCCCAACGGATGCGGTAAAACCACCCTGTTTAAACTGATTGAAGGCAAATATAAGCAAACAGGCGGCACCATTCGCATCGGCTCAAATATTGCTATCGGCTGGTACGACCAGACTCAATCGGATTTACATCCCGAGAAAACCGTGTTTGAAGAAATTGCCGATGCACACCCCCGCCTGACGCAGACGGAGATTCGAAATGCTCTCGCCGCTTTTCTATTCCGCGGAGACAGCGTTTTTTCACCCATCTCCGAACTTTCAGGTGGCGAACGCGCCCGTGTATCCTTAGTGAAACTCATGCTCTCAGACGTGAATTTTCTGCTTTTAGACGAACCGACTAACCATTTGGATATCCAGTCCCGCGAGGCGCTGGAAAACGCCTTGGAGGGCTATGACGGTACCTGTTTAATCGTGTCTCACGACCGATACTTTATCAACCGTTTAGCCGAGTCGGTTTGCTATATGGATTCCGATAAATTAACGCGTTATTTGGGCGATTACGACTATTATCTGTCTAAGCAGACAGAAACGCCTGCCCAGACCTCTCAAACAGCTTCTGCACCCGTTTCTGAGGGCAAACTCTCCTATCAGGAACAAAAACAAAAAGCCGCAGAAGCACGCAAACGTGAAAACGATTTGAAAAAGACAGAGGCAGAAATTGAAGCGGCAGAAAACAGACTCTCTGAAATTGAAGAAGAACTGTCTGATCCCGCCATCTCCTCCGATTTCCAAAAACTCCAGACCCTGACGGAAGAAGCGGCCAAAGTGAACGAAACCCTAGCCAAGCTCTATGAACGCTGGGAAACATTAGCTGAATAAACGAAAAACAAAAAGGCACTGTGATTTGCATCACAGTGCCTTTTTCAGCGGCTGATTGAAAAAAGATGCAGATTGGACAAACTGAGCCAAGCTCCGCTTGGGCAACCCGAAGCTGTACTCCTGTACAGCGAGAGGCGAAGTTTGCCCAAAGCGCAAAGCATAAAAACAGAAGGCATTTGCTTAAAGCAAATGCCTTCCTTTTTATGACTTAATTAAAATCATTTTCTAATCTAATGAAACTCTCGCTTTGCGCGTTCTGCGCTGTTTTCGACAGCCGTCAATTAGATATTTTTCTGTTTGGTATAGTTCGGGAGCAGTTTCGGAGAAACAACTTCAGTTTCAATGCCTGCTGCTTCGATTTCTTTTTCGAATTTTTCGATGTGGTCTAAGGTCAGTTTGCCAACCTTAACATCTTTTGCAGTTGCAGCTGCATTGATACCGGCGTTACGACCGAATACGATGATGTCTAAGAGGGAGTTACCCATCAGACGGTTTCTGCCGTGGATACCGCCAACAGCTTCACCTGCAACGAACAGGTTCTTAACGTTGGTGGTTTCACCGTTAACATTGATATCCAGACCACCGTTCTGGTAATGCAGTGTGGGATATACCAGAATGGGTTCTTTACGGATATCGATACCGTATTTACCGAACATTCTCATCATAGCGGGGATACGTTTTTCGATAGTACCTTCGCCACCGATTGCTTCAATCATGGGAGTATCCAGCCAGAGGCCTAAGCCTGTGCCTGTATCGAGGCCGTTGCCGCGAGCGTTACATTCACGAATGATGGAAGCCGCAGAAACGTCACGGGTTTCCAGGGGATGCATGAATACTTCACCGTTAGCGTTAACCAGTTTAGCACCCAGCGAGCGAACTTTTTCGGTAACCAGTGCACCGTAAATCTGTTCGGGGTATGCTGCACCTGTGGGATGATACTGCAGGGTTTCAGCGTAGAGCAGTTTTGCACCAACGCGGTAACCTAACACCAGACCATCGGCAGTTGCACCGTAGTGGTTAGAGGTCGGGAAGCCCTGATAGTGCATTCTACCTGCACCACCGGTTGCAATAACAACAGTTTTTGCTTTTGCAACGTACAGGTCTTTAGTTTCCATATTCATCAGGACAGCACCGGCAGCGTTACCGTTTTCGTCCAGAATCAGTTCAATTGCAGCAGTAAAGTCGATAACGGGAATCTGACGATTCAACACTTCATCACGAAGAGTTCTCATGATTTCAGCACCGGAATAGTCTTTTGCAGCGTGCATACGTTTGCGGGAAGTACCGCCACCGTGAGTGGTAACCATGGTACCGTCTTCTTCTTTATCGAATTCAACGCCCAGTTTGTTCAGCCACAGGATAGCATCGGGAGCATCGCAAACCAGTTTAGAAAGCAGTTCACGTTTAGCAGCATAGTGACCGCCACCAAAAGCATCAACAAAGTGAGTTGCGGGGGAATCGTTGGGCTTGTCAGCCGCCTGAATACCACCTTCAGCCATCATGGTGTTAGCATCACCGATACGCAGTTTGGTAACGATCATAACGTTAGCGCCTGCTTCGTGTGCTTCAATTGCGGCAGATGCACCGGCACCGCCACCACCGATGATTAACACGTCGGTTTCGTAGTCAACTTTAGAAAGGTCAATGTCACTTGCTTTAATGCGGCTGTGTGCCTGCAGGGTTTCAGCTAATTCGGTAGGAACTTTTTCACCTTTGTTAGGGCCAATTTTCAGTTCTCTGAATTCACCCTGTTTGTAGTCCGGATGGAATTCTGCCAGCAGTTCTTCTTTCTGCTGAGCAGTCATACGAACGGGCTCCAGTGCAATGTTCTTTTCTCTAGCAGCTTCAACAGCAGCTAATGATTTTTGAAATTTCTCTGCATACATGTTCGTATTTCCTCCTTACTTCTCAATGTCACGGTTGTTGTAAAGCTCTTTGATTTCTTCAATGGGCTTTTCCATCAACGCTTCGATTAAATCATTAAAGGTACCGTCTTTGATTTCCTTAACACGATCTTCTAAGTGACCGCAACCGGGAGCCAAATACTTACCGTTAATTCTTCTTGCCAGCATAGCAACCTGGGGATGAGAAATACCGGCAGGACAGCGAGATGAGCAAACACCGCACATTACGCAGTCGAAGGATTCTTCAGCACACTTTTCGAAATCGCCACGCTGAGCGTATGCAATGTACTGCATAACGTTCAGTTCCTGTGTGCAGGCTTTTGTGCAGGCATTACAGCCAACACAAGCGTAGATTTCGGGGTAAAGCTGCATCATAATGGTTTCGTTGGTTTTAATGGTTTCGATATCGTAAACCTGTTTAACCAGCGGGAAGAAAGGCAGAGTTGCAATATACATATTGTCTTCTACCTTAGTCTGACAAGCCAGGCAAGCGTGAAGCTCGGTCTGACCCTTAATGCGATAGATTGTAGCACAAGCACCGCAGAAACCGTTACGGCAACCGCAGCCTCTAACTAACTGATAGCCGGCATATTCCATTGCGCTCATAATGGTTAAGTTTTCCGGCACTTCGTATTTCTTTCCGAACAGAAAGACATTTACCATATTTTCCATTAGTACTCTCCTCCTTAATATTCGCTCGGCAGTTCGTCGAGTTCATCGCAGCGGAAAACGGGGCCGTCTTTGCAGACATATTTAGCACCCACGTTACATCTGCCGCATTTGCCCACGCCGCATTTCATTTTAAGTTCCAGTGTTGTGTAAATCTGGGTTTTATCAAAGCCCAGTGCACACAAGCCTTCCAGTGTGAACTTAATCATAATCGGCGGGCCGCACAGAACTGCGGTTTTGTTTGTATCAAAGCCCAGTTCTTTTACATAGTTGGGAACAAAGCCAACGTGACCGTCCCAACCTTCCTGGGGATTATCGATGGTCAGATGAACATGAACATCGGTATCGTTTGTCCATTCTTCGATAATTTCACGGTAGTCGAGTAAGTCATCTTTACTTCTGGAACCGTACACGATGTCAATCTTACCGTATTTATCACGGTTATCACGACAGTAGTTAATAACGGAACGCAGAGGCGCAAGACCTACACCACCGGCGATAAACAGAAGGTCTTTACCGGCAAACACATCGTCAACCGGGAAAGGATTGCCGTAAGGTCCACGGATGGTAACCTGCTGACCTACTTCAGCCTGATGGAGCCATTCAGTTACGCAACCGCATTTTTTAATGGAAAATTCCATATATTCAGTGTTTGTGGGAGATGATGTGATAGAAAACATTGCTTCACCAACAGCAGGGATGGAAAGCATTGCGCACTGACCCGGACGATGATCAAAGGCCTTTTTACCGTCGGGGGTTACCACGCGGAAGGTTTTGATATCGGGAGTGTCAATTCTCACATCAGTAATGACACCGATTTTCGGGATGAGTGTTTCTACACGATTATTCATTCTCGTTCCCTCCAATCTTCTTCATTACTTTAACAATATTCATAGAAATCGGGCATTTTGCCAGACATCTGCCGCAACCTACGCAGCTGAACATACCATCGTTGTTTTCGGGATAGTAAACCAGCTTGTGCATAAAGCGCTGACGGAAACGTTCCAGCTGAGACAGACGGTTGTTACCGTGTGCCATCTTGGTAAAGTCAGAATACATGCAAGAGTCCCAACAACGGAAACGGATAACGCCATTACCGGTGTCAAAGTCTCTGATGTCGTAGCACTGACAGGTGGGGCAAACGAAGGTACAAGTACCGCAGCCCAGGCAAGATTCAGAAAGACTCTTCCATTCGGGAGCGTTGAAGTACTTGTCGGTTTTGCCGCCGCCGAAAGCATCGGTTTTAAGACCGGCTAAAGGCAGTTTCTGCATGATTTCTTTAGTCTTTTCCTGCTGTGCTTTCACAGGTGCTTCATCAGCATCTTCAGTCAGGGCAGCAACTTTCGCCAAGAAAGCTTCACCCTTTTCGTTGTTAGCACGGAAGAAAATTTCAGTTTCGGTTTTCCAAGCGGAAACATCACCGGCGGGTTCAGCACAGTCGATGCCGAAAGTACCGCAGAAGCAGGTTTCAGCAGGCTTTGTGCAAGCCAGTGCGATGATGGTTCCGTGTTCTCTGCGGGAAGCATAGAAGCTATCCACGGGGTCAGAGAGGAATACACGGTCAAGCACCTCAAAACTCTTAACGTCGCAGGCACGAACGCCGAAGATAACAAAATCAGCTTTTTCGTCACGAACGTCAACAATTTCGATATTTTTGCCGGAGGTTTTAAATTCCATCAGGTTTTCGGTCTGAGGGAAGAAGAAATCCTTCGGGCTTCTAACAGTATTGAGTGCCTGACTCCATTTTGCACCGTCTTCCCATTTAGAGAATTTGGCAGCACCGTCACTACCGTCAACGGGCAGGTATAATTCGCCGGATTTAGCAACTTCGGCAAACAAAGCGTCAATTTTATCTAAAGAACATTTACGCATCCTGATCCCCCCTATCAAAAACCTCACCGGGCTCTAAGTCTTCGGTGGTGTAATTTACCAAGGGTGCACGGGAGCCAACTTCAGCACCTGCCTGATAATCACCGTAAAATTCGTTAATATCCTTAATGAATTTACGGTTTAATAAATGCAGCGGGATGTTCTGAGGACAAACTCTGGAGCACTCGCCACAGTCTGTACATCTGCCTGCCACGTGGAAGGCACGGATGATGTGGAACATCTTTTCTTCAAAACTATCGGAAATAGCTTTGTTTTCAACGCTAGATTCAGGGTTATTGAATACGCATTTTTCACAAGTACAAGCAGGACAAATGTCGCGGCAAGCATTACAACGAATGCAACGGGACAGTTCGTTCTGCCAGAAAGCAAAACGTTCGTCGGGAGTCATTGCTTCCAGTTTTGCAACTTCGTCAAAACGATTTGAATCAATCACTTCACCATCTTCGCCCATCAGTTCGTCATAAGCCACGTGCTTCTTGCTCTTACAAACTGCGCAACGACCTTCTAAAACAGCTTCTTTGTCGAATTCCTTTTTACCGTCGTAGAGAGTATCAACAACGATTTTAGCGCCGGTGGTGTCAACGGAAACAATACCGTCTGCGCCGGCAGCACGGATGGCATCAATATCAATCATACCATCGCAAGGAATACCAACCGCATATACTTTTTCGCGGTCGAAACGATGTTCGGTTAACAGCTGGTTGAAGCTATATGTATCACAGGGTTTTAAGAACACGAGGATTTTACCTTCAACCGCTTTTGTCTGTTTTACTAAATATTTGGAAAAGTTTGCACCACAGAAATCGTTAAATAAGAAGTTATTTTTGATTTCGTCTTCGGTACTAAACATAGCGGGGGTTACATCGTAATCGAATTCACCCTTCTGCCAGCCCATAACAGCTGAAACAGTGCCATTTGCGAGCAGAGAAACTGCTTTTTCCACTAATTGTTCACGGGTTATCGTTTGCATCGCAGATCCTCCAATCTCTTATT
>JAZOLH010000019.1:0-10681 GCA_045652815.1 Clostridia bacterium | reverse complement strand
GCCGAACATGGAAACAATCACGCGTACAGACTGTTTTTCCATATTGATTTCATCAACAGTACCAACAAAGTCGGAAAGCGGACCTTCGCAAACGCGAACGCTAGAACCAACTTCAAAGTTAACGGTAACAACTTTACGTTCAATACCCATGGTATGAACTTCTTCTTCCGTTAAGGCAACGGGTTTAGAACCCGGACCAACGAAACCGGTAACACCGCGGGTGTTGCGGATGACATACCAGCTTTCATCTGTCATCACCATTTTAACCATAACATAACCCGGGAAAACCTTACGCTGAACAACTTTCTGTTCAGTGCCTTTGTTTTCAACAACTTCTTCCATCGGCACTTTAATATCAACGATTAAATCGTGCAGATTGCGGTTTTCAACGGATTTTTCGATATTAGCCTGTACTTTCTTTTCGTAACCGGAAAAGGTATGAATAACATACCATCTTGCTGCATCAGCCATATATCAATACAGGTGCAGTTGCACCCTTCCCTCCTTCTTTAATAGTTTCAACAGAATACTATTTACTTCAGGAAAAGATTGAATAATGCACTGAAGCCAAGATCCAAAAGAGCTACTAAAACACCAACTAAAATAACAGCAACAAGAACAATCATGGTGTTATTACGCACCTGTTTGCCGCTGGGCCAAACAACCTTTTTCAGTTCGGATTTCAGTTCACGGAAATAAGTGCCCACTGCTTTAGCTGCTCTGACGAAGATATTAGACTTTTTCTCGCTCATAATTCTCTCCATTCTGCCACTACCATCAGATACGTTCCTATATAATAGGATACAAATCCAATTAAATCACGGGCAAATTATTTTGTTTCCTTGTGAGTGGTGTGTTTCTTGCAGAATCTGCAATACTTGTTCATTTCCAGTCTGTCAGGATCGTTTTTCTTGTTCTTCATGGTATCATAATTTCTCTGTTTGCATTCGGAACATGCCAGTGTAATTTTAGTTCTCATGTGTTCTTCCTCCTACTCTATATTCCTTTTTTTGCGCAGCAAAAAAAAAGACCTGCAAATTTAGGTACACTTTAATATATCATATCTTTTCCAATTCGTCAAGTATATTTTGAAATTTTTTTCATTTTTTCTCTTAAATATACTTATTTTTACAAAAACAACGTTGAGGCTGCCCTATCGGACAACCTCAACTGTGTTGTTTCTTATTATATATGTAGAAACTTATTTGATTTCTTCTTTCAACTTCTCTTCGCAGAACTGCAAATCCTCTACTGTGTTAACACCGTAGATTTCAGTTGCATCATAGATTGCACAGGTTTTAACCTTCGCGCCCTTAGCGAGCATAATCTTCGGAATATCGGTCAGGTAATATTCGCCCTGTGCATTGTTATTCTTCAGATCTTTTAAGTTATCAAAAAGCATCTTGGATTTAAATACATAAACACCAATGTTCAGTTCTTTGATTGCAAGCTGTTCGGGTGTGCAGTCACGGGTTTCCACAACATCAACAAAATTGCCTTCGCTATCTGTGATAACACGACCGTACGGGAGTTTATCATCTACAATAGCAGTCATAACAGTACAGTCAGCGCCGGTTTCTAAATGCTGATTAATAATCTTTTCATAAGATGCGCGAGACAGCAGAGGCATATCGCCATAGAGAACCAAAACATCGCCATCATAATCCTCAAAATGATCACGAGCACAGTTAACAGCATGACCGGTGCCCAGCTGCTGATCCTGATCGGAGAACAGATATTCAGGAGACAGCGCCGCGCGCACGTCTTCCTTTTTGTAACCTACAACAACAACGGTATCCTTCTTAGGAATAAAGTTAATGTGTTCCAAAACATAGTCAATCAGCGCACGTCCGTTTGCCTGACGAAGCACCTTGGGCAGCTGAAATTTTTCAGACTGCAAACGGGTACCCTTACCCGCACCTAACACAATCGCTTTCATTTCATAATCCTCCACATTTATATAATGTTAATCGTACCCTTTTTAATCTCTTCTTCGGTTAGACAGAAGCACTAATCGGAGAAGCTGCATTGCCGACACAATGGCCGCCGCCACATAGGTCATCGCCGCTGCAGACAGCACCTTCTTCGCGCCGGATAGTTCCATTCCGCCCAATGTACCGTTTTTCTCCAACGTCACCAGAGCCCGTCGGCTTGCATTAAATTCAACTGGCAGTGTTACCACCTGAAACAGCACCAACGCAGAAAACAAAATAATACCTGCTGTCACCAACGGTTCAAAGCTCAACAAAAGACCTAATAAAATCAAAGGCACCGAAAGTGTCGAGCCGATATTCGCCACAGGCAGAACCGCATTCCTCGCCTTAATGGGCCCGTAGGCAGTGGCGTGTTGTACCGCGTGTCCCACTTCGTGGGCCGCCACACCGATAGACGCTACGGATGTGCTGTCATAAACAGATTCCGAAAGTCGCACGACATTGGTTCTGGGATCAAAATGGTCTGTCAGATGACCGCGCACTCTTTCAACGGGCACTTTCTGCAAGCCATTGTCATCTAAAATCTTGCGGGCCACCTGGGCCGCAGTCAAACCGCTCATGCTGTGCATAGAAGCATACTTTTTAAAGGTGCTGTTCACCTTAAACTGAGCAAACATCGCAATCAGCATAGCCGGTACAACCAGCAAAAGATAGTAAGAATCGTAGTAAAAATAAGGCATATACATATCGCCATTCCTCCTAAATAATACGAATCCCCCTAAAAGTTAAACTATTACGCAATATGGAATACCGATGTTGCGAAATAGAAATAAATCAAAACAGATAAAGCATCCACAATGGTGGTAATAATCGGGCTCGCCATCAGCACAGGGTCTAAATGCACCTTTTCTGCCAGAATGGGAAGCATACCGCCCACAATCTTTGCCAGGCTGACAATGCAGAACAAACTGAGAGAAACCACCAAAGCAATTTCCCAACCCACACCGTCAAAAATCATCACGCGGGCAAAGTTCACAACCGCCAGTGCCGCCGCTGTTACAAAACCAACGCGGAATTCTTTCCACATAACTTTTAACAGGTCGGAAAATTCCAGTTCGTTTAGTGACAAGCTTCGGATAATCATAGTGGAAGACTGTGCACCCGCATTACCTGCAGTACCCATCAGAACGGGAATGTAGGCAGTCAGCGCAACAGCACTTGACAGGGCGTCTTCAAAACTATGAATAATGAACTGTGTGAGTGTGGCAGACAGCATCAGAACCATCAGCCAAACAATTCTGTTTTTCGCCAAGGTGAACACGCTTGTTTTTAAGTATTCTTCTTCCGAAGGCGTAATCGCCGCCATCTTATGGAAGTCTTCCGTGTTTTCCTGTTCGATAACGTCCACGATATCGTCGATGGTGATGATGCCGACCAAACGGTTTTCGCGGTCAACAACAGGCATAGACAAAAGGTCGTATTTTTTGAACATATAGGCGGATGTTTCCTGATCATCTAACGTGTGGATATATTTCACATTGATATCCATCAAATCTTCCACTTTCGTGTCAGGATCACTTAAAATCAGAGTGCGGATGGAAACAACACCCTCCAGCATACGCTGGGGACTGATGACATAACAGGTGTTAATGGTTTCTTTATCAACACCGTTCTGACGAATGTGATCAAGCGCCTCGCGAGCTGTCATTTCCTTTTTCAGGTCAACAAACTCGATGGTCATCAAACTGCCGGCACTATCCTCGGGATACTGCAGCAAATGGTTGATAATCTTTCGGGTTGTCTCATCGGTGTTACGCAAAACGCGGCGCACCACGTTGGCCGGCATTTCTTCCAGAAAGTCGACAGTATCGTCCATGTAGAGTTCATCAACGATGCGGTCAATTTCCTTATCCGTCATGGATTCAATGATGTACTGCTGTCTGTCAGAGTCCATCTCGGTGAAAACTTCTGCCGCCGCCTCTTTGGGAAGCATGCGGAAAATACGCATGGCTTCTTTGGGCTCCAGTTCCTCCAAAAGTCCACCAATATCCACGTAGTTAACATCAGAAAGCAGTGTACGAATGGTCTGATACTGATTTTCCGCCAAATAGCGTGTCACTGCATTATATAAAGTTTCTTCCAAAACTTTGGACTCTTCCATAGCGTCAAAGACGGTTTCTTCTGCATCTTTCACTTCTTCTGCCGCTTCAGAAAGTGCCTCTTCAATCACTTTTGCCTCTTCTTCAGATTCATCGGGCATCGGCTCATCCATTTCCGCCAGTGCCTCTTCCACGATGGCTTCTTCAGTGGCAATTTCTTCTAAAATTTCATCTAAAACTTTAATTTCTTCCATGGCTTTCCTTTCCGGGAAGGCCATAGATTCTGGGCAAACACAGGCCGTCCCCTAGTCACATATTTTGTTTTTTAATCGCCCGGGAACCGTGTCCATATGCCCGCCTCCTTTAAAATTACATACTATATCTATTATATTGTACCGCAAACAAAATAAAATTGCAACTTTTTTTGGGAATTTCTCCAAGATTATCGTAAAAAAATCGGCACTATAGCTTTCGCCATAGTGCCGCTTGTCTTAAATTCTTCTTGCCAGTCGTTCCACATTCTCCTGACGATATTGTTCAAATCGTCCCTCGGCAATAGCCTCGCGGATTTCTGCCATCAGGTTGTTGTAGAAATAAAGATTATGCATAACCGCCAGTCTCATACCCAGCATCTCCCCTGCCTTCATTAAATGCCGCACATAAGCGCGGGTGTGATGCTGACAAGCAGGACAGTTACACTCGGGGTCTAAAGGCAGACCATCGGTTTCATATTTTTTGTTCATAATATTGATAACGCCATTCTTCGTGAAAAGATGACCGTGACGTGCATTTCGTGCGGGCAGAACGCAGTCAAAAAAGTCAACACCGCGAGCCACCGCTTCAATGATGTTGGCAGGTGTGCCAACCCCCATCAGATAGCGGGGTTTATCCTCCGGTGCAAAAGGCAGAACCACATCTAAAACGTGATACATTTCCTCGTGGGTCTCGCCTACCGCCAGGCCACCGATAGCATAACCGGGCAGGTCAAGTTTTGCAATTTCTTTCATATGCGCCACACGAATATCATCGTGAATACCGCCCTGATTAATACCAAAGAGCATCTGCTGGGGATTCACCGCATCGGGCTCTTTTGACAGTGTCGCTAACTTTTCTTTACAACGCCACAGCCAACGTGTAGTTCTCTCCACGCTTTCGATGGTATCTTTATATCCTGTGCGGGCGTGCAGACATTCATCAAAAGCCATCGCAATGGTAGAGCCAAGGTTTGACTGAATGGTCATACTCTCCTCAGGCCCCATAAAAATGCGACGTCCGTCAATGTGAGAGGCAAAGGTTACGCCCTCTTCATTGATTTTATTGATAGCCGCTAGGGAGAACACCTGAAAACCGCCCGAGTCTGTGAGAATGGGTCTGTCCCAGTTCATAAACTTGTGCAAGCCACCCATAGTGCGAACCACTTCGTCCCCGGGGCGCAAATGCAAATGATAGGTATTGGAAAGCGCAACTTGACAACCGATGGTTTTAAGGTCTTCTGCCGAAAGAGCGCCCTTAATAGCCGCCGCTGTGGCAACGTTCATAAACACCGGTGTCTGTATCTCCCCGTGCACCGTTGAAAAAGTGCCCAGTCTTGCTTTTCCTTCTGTCTGTAAAACTTTAAACACAAAAAAACTCCATTCCTAGAAACAGGGGCTGCGAGAGGCAGCCCCTACTTGTTTGTATGTACTAAAATCGCTTTTATTCTTCCTTCGCGCTTTCTTCCATAACCTTCTTGGCAACATGGTCCGGAGCCTGTTCATAAGCTCTGAACTCAAATGTGTAACTACCGCGACCCTGAGTCATAGAACGCAGGTCGGTTGCAAATCTTGCCATTTCAGCCATGGGCACATCTGCTGTGATGGTCACAGTACCGTCAGACTGCGGGTCACTACCCAGCACTCTGCCGCGACGTTTGTTAATATCACCCATAACATCACCCATATCATCGTTGGGGATGTTCACTTCCAGTGTACCAATGGGCTCGAGCAGCACGGGAGATGCCTGCGCAAGACCTGCTTTATAAGCAAGGTTTGCCGCCATCTTAAATGCCATTTCAGAAGAGTCAACGCTGTGGTAAGAACCATCGTAGAGTGTTGCTTTTAAGCCAACAACGGGGTATCCTGCTAAAACGCCGTGAGCCATACTTTCTTTTAGACCCTTTTCAACTGCAGGGAAGAAGTTCTTGGGAACAGCGCCGCCGAATACTTTTTCTTCAAATACCAGTTCTTCAGAATCAGTGGGCTCAAATTCAATCCAAACGTGACCATACTGACCGTGACCACCGGACTGTTTCTTATGTTTACCTTCCGCTTTAACTGCTTTGCGGATGGTTTCACGATAAGGAACGCGAGGTTCTTTCAGGCCTGCATCCACGTTATATTTTGCCTTTAATTTGCTGATGATAACTTCAATGTGCTGTTCGCCAACACCGGAGAGCACCTGCTCTTTGGTTTCAACGTCCTGCACAAATTTAATGGTCTTATCTTCTTCCATCATCTTGGAAAGACCGGCGCTGATTTTTTCTTCATCGCCCTTAGCCTTCGGCACGATAGCCATGCTTGCAACGGGTACGGGGAACGCGATTTTTTCAAATGTTACCTGCGCCGCTTTATCACAAAGGCTGTCGCCTGTTGCGGTAACAGAAAGTTTGGGAACAGCACCAATATCGCCGGCAACCAACTGGTCGGTTTCGGTCTGTTTTCTACCGCGCATAATGTAAATGCGGCCAATTTTTTCTTCCGCACCTTTATCCACATTGTAAACAACGGAATCTTTCTTTAATGTACCGCGATATACACGAATGAAAGATAAGCGACCGATAAAGGGATCGGCAATTGTTTTAAAGCACTGTGCCGCCAATGTGCCGGACAGGTCAGCTTCCACTTCAACGGGTTCACCTTTTGCATCCTCTGCAACACGAATTGCGCCATCGGGCGTAGGCAGATAGTCAACAATGGCATCCAAGAGAATTCGGGTACCTCTGTCTTCAATAGCGCTACCACACAAAACAGGGATAATCTGACGGGAAGCCGTACCAAGCTTTAAACCCTTCATGATTTCATCACGGGTGAATTCTTCACCTGCGAAGTATTTTTCCATCAAAGCTTCGTCGGTTTCAGCAACCGCTTCCATAATCATATCACGTACGGGCGCGATTTCATCTTCCATGCCATCGGGCACAGGAATGTCAATTCTCTGACCTTTTTCCCATTTTCTTGCTGTCATTTTAGCAACGTTAACAAAACCTTCTATTTCATCACCATTCTTAATGGGTACTAAGAACGGCGCAATACGCTTACCGAATTTTTCTTTCAGTTCTTCTAAAACTTTCTGATAATCCGCTTTTTCGTCATCAATTTTGTTAATGTAAATTAAGAGTGGCAGATTTTTCTTTTCACAAATGGCCCAAGCTTTTTCAGCACCAACACTAACGCCGGATTTACCACTGATAACGAGCAGTGCACTGTCAGCCGCACTAACAGCTTCAGACTGAGCACCGATAAAATCAAAAGATCCCGGTGTATCAATCAGATTCACCTTGCCACCGCCCCAATCCAGAGGCAATATGGAGGCGCTAATAGAACATAAGCGCTTTGTTTCTTCAGCGTCATAGTCACTCACGGTATTGCCCTGTGCGGTACTACCCATGCGTTCAATCGCACCGGCAGAAAACAAAAGAGCTTCAGCCAGCGTAGTCTTGCCGGCGTGGCCGTGACCTAAGAGTACTACGTTTTTAATGTTTGCTACAGGATATTCTTTCATACCTTGTCCCTCCATATACTTATGCATTAAATGCATTAAATTCAAAGAAACTTATAAGATATATACCACCATACGCAATTCTTTAATCAGAAACTTTTAAATTTTTTTATTTTTAATTGCCAAAAGCAGAATTTCCTTGTTGTTTTGCTCAGGATTTTCCAAAACATATTCAAGAGCGGCCTTGAGTTTTGCACCCACCTGGGGTCCTGAAAAGCCCAACGCCATCAGGTCGTGACCGCCAATAGCAAGATCACGAACAGAAAGTGCATCGCCCTCTGCCAAAATCTCTTTAAAGAGAACTTCAACCACATCATAATGAGCAAGACTTTCTTTGCCATGCACAGGCTCCTGCCCTTTGGCATCGGCTCGCATCAGGGCTAACAAATGGGGGAACAAATCCGCCCCCACGCGTGACACCGCACGTCGCACGGATACTTTCGTAGCCGCCATCCGTCTGTCGTGATGACGAATCAGCCTGAGCACCGTTTCTTTTGTCTGATTATCCAAGCGGAGCCTTGTGAGAATGTCTTCGGAGAGTTCCACACTCCGCTCATCGTGATGTTTAAAATGATCAAAACCTGCTTCATCGGTTGTCTTTTTGTCGGGCTTGCCAATGTCGTGCAGCAACGCCGCCAACCTGAGAGTCGGTTTATTTTCAATATTGCGAACAACTTCTAAAATATGATGACCCACATCATAAATATGGTACTTTGAATGCTGTGCCACAGAAAAACAGCGGTCAACTTCGGGTAAAATCAACGCCAAAATCCCTGTTTCCCGCAGAATCTCAATGCTTTCGGGTCTGTCAGAACACAAAGTTTTTAACAGTTCATCACGGATTCTCTCTGCGCTCACAGCCAAAATCAAATCCTTCTGAGCCCGCATTGCCTGCAGAATCGCCTCGTCAATGGTAAATCCCGTCTTAGCCGCAAAGCGCACCGCGCGCATCATACGCAGGGCATCTTCGTCAAAACGCACCATGGGGTCACCCACACAGCGAATCACGCCTGCCTGCATATCTGCTTGTCCATCAAAGGGGTCACAAAGCCCACATTCGGGATGATAGGCCATAGCGTTCATAGTAAAATCGCGGCGAGACAAATCTTCTGTAATATCATCGGTGAAAACCACCTGTTCGGGACGACGATGATCGCTGTAATCCCCGTCCGCACGGAAAGTTGTCACCTCATAGGCATTCTTCTCCACCAAAACCGTCACCGTACCGTGCTGCAGTCCGGTGGGTACAGTACGGGGGAACAATTCCATAATTTGCTCGGGTTTTGCCGCTGTGGTAATGTCCCAATCGTCAGGTGTTTTTCCCTGCAAAACATCGCGAACACAACCGCCTACAACAAAGGCAGAAAATCCGGCCTCATCCAGTGTATTCAATATGTATAAAACATCATTCGGTAAACTAATTTTCATGTACAATCTCCTCACTTTCCATTATAGTTTTTTTCGGCAAAATTGTCAATACTCCGTCAATTTTTTTAAAAATTCTGTATGTTTTTAACAAAATCCATCCTGCCCTTTTGTTCAAATCAAAATTAACAAATTTTCACTAAAAAATGTGACTTTTTTTCGTAAATTAACGAAATCCCCATTGACATATTGACAAAAAAAAGGTACAATGTTATTAAGTATTATTATTTTTATATATAACAACTGTGAAAATCTAACATTTTCACGTTTTTATTGTTTAATGATAATAACTGAATTATTACGAAAGGGGTACGGTACATACCATGACCACAGAACTGATTATCGCCGTGGTCGCTCTGGTTTTAATCGTCCTCGCCTCGATTATCTCATTCCGATTAGGCATTTCTCATAGAAAAAAAATTGCAGAAGCTGAATTCGGAAGCGCCGAAGCAGAGGCAAAGGAAATTATCCAGCGCGCCAAAAAAGAAGGCGAAAGCAAAAAACGCGAACTGCTGTTAGAAGCAAAAGAAGAAAATCACAAACAGCGTCAGGAATTTGACAAAGAAATCAAAGAACGCAGAAGCGAAATTTCCCGTCAGGAACGTCGCATTCAGCAGAAGGAAGAAAATCTTGATAAAAAGATTGAATCCATCGAAGCAAAAGAAGAAAAGTTAGCCGCTAAAGATAAAGAACTGGACGTTCTCCGCGGCGAAATCGAAGAAATCAAGAAAAAAGAACTGGTTATCTTAGAACAGGTGTCCGGCCTGTCCGTTGAAGAAGCAAAACAGTTCCTCTTGAAGAACGTTGAAAGCGAAGTGCGTCACGAAGCGGCCTTAATGGTTAAGGAAATCGAAACCCAGGCCAAAGAAAACGCAGAAAAGAACGCTAAAAACATCATCGCAGGTGCTATTCAGAAATGCGCTGCCGACCACGTGGCTGAAACCACCGTCAGCGTTGTTAACCTGCCCAACGATGAAATGAAAGGCCGCATCATCGGTCGTGAAGGTCGTAACATCAGAACATTAGAAACCTTAACCGGTATCGACCTGATTATCGACGATACGCCCGAAGCGGTTATCCTCTCCGGTTTTGATCCGGTTCGTCGTGAAATCGCCCGTCTGTCTCTTGAAAAACTGATTACTGACGGTCGTATTCACCCCGCCCGCATCGAAGAGATGTACGAAAAGGCTAAAAAAGAAGTTGAAGCCGAAATCAAACAGGAAGGTGAAAACGCTGTATTTGAAACCGGCGTTCACGGTCTCCATCCTGAAATTATGCGCCTGTTAGGTAAACTGAAATACAGAACCAGTTATGGTCAGAACGTGCTGAAACACTCCATTGAAGTGTCTCACCTGTCCGGTCTGATTGCAGGCGAATTAGGTGCTGATATCACCTTAGCAAAACGTGCCGGTCTGCTTCACGACTTAGGTAAAGCAGTTGACCACGAAATGGAAGGCTCTCACGTTA
>JAZOLH010000018.1:0-12763 GCA_045652815.1 Clostridia bacterium | reverse complement strand
TGCCACCTTAGCAAAAAAATAAGCCTGAAGGTACCCGCTGAACACATCAAAATAGATGGATACTCCAGCGGGAATACCTACTCTAAATAGTGGAATATTGCCCAAAAATCCGGGAAGCCATCCCAGCACAATATTGGATAGCCCTTGTAGTGCAGTGGCAAGCAGAACCGAAATAACAGAGCCGGATAAAACGTTTCCGTAATGACGGAATGCCATTGAAATCGGCGTTGCAATTTCACTGATGATGTTAAGCGGCGCCATCAGTGCCGGATTTGCAAAACTTTTTGCATAGACTATGGGGCCACACTTTGCTTTGTAATAGGTAATCAAAATGAAAACCAATACAGCCCAACCGCCAACCACATTCAAATCTGATGTAGGCGGATACAGACCAAACAAAGAAAGCAAACTGGAAAATGCCGATAAGGCTAAAATGGAACAAATAAAAGGCGAAAAGTTTGCAAAATATTCACCCATATTGCCAACCGTCATCTTATCCAGCTGTTCCACAATCCACTCTGCCGCAACCTGACGTTTGGAAATATTCTGTGTTTTTAAACCATGTGTCAAAAACAAACAAAGACCAAAAATCGAAATGGTTACAAGCAGCGAATTGATTTGGGATTCTGTAATCAACAGATTCTGAATGGGCATTGGGATTTCAAAATAAATGAGCGCACCCGTGATTGTAATTCCTTCGCTGGGTGGGCTGGTTAAAATACTCAGCACCAAGCCAAACAGAATCGGCAGAGCCATCATGCAAATATAAAGGATGTCCACAATAACAAAGCGGACACTTTTTTTCATATGCCTCACCTCTTAACTAAACCTAACATCAAATCTTACTTCTCATTCTTTTTAACCAAGGGTCTAATAGCAATTGCAATTCTTGGGAAAAACAAAGAGATAATCAATGCCCAGGTGTTAAAAATAGAAATGGATACACCCAAAGCCACAATCACAAGATTTAAAAGCATTCTATATGTCTTGGAAAGTTTCATAACTGCTTTTGCATCTTTTTCCTCTTTTGTTAAAGCCTTTTGCAAAGACAACCCCAGCAAAAAGAAGTTTGAAACAGCAAGAATTGCACCGAGCAAGTTACCCAGTATAAGGGTGTAATTCCAAACACCCATCACAAGAAAAATGGCTTGCAAAATCAAACTGAAAATAAAAACCCAGAATGCAATATATTTTGTTTCTTTTATAACAACGGGATCAATTTTATTCATTTTATCACCTTATGTTTCATCTTTCCCAAAGAAAGTAAATCTTAGCCGATTTTCTTTGAAAAATCATCTTTATCTTTAACAAATGTAAAAGTAAGGCTTGTCTTATATGTTTCTTCGGTATCAAGCATCTTAAGGGCACCTTTTTCACGCATCACGTCGCGACCTTCAGGTGTGCAGTTGCCGGGCTCAAGACCAAGCACATATTCAACTTCACCCATCATCTTCCATTCGGTAAAATAGCCCAATGTGCTCTTATCATAAGCCATCACAAGACCTTTATTGATATCGGGATTAAAGATACCGCAACGAGCCTGTCCATCTTTTTCTAAAACATCAAAGAAGAAGCACATTTCTTCATAACCTGCCTGAGGTTTTTCCATCTTGAGGCAGTTTGCAATATCGCTTGCCGCATGGTCATTTCTGGGCGCCACATCACCGTTCGGAATCACAACCTCAGCATTTTCGGATAACAGCGGATAGCCCATATTGCAATGATATAAAACCATCATTGGCTGTGCCGACGCACCGATATTGGTCACGCTATCAGAGAGGCTGATGGCATTTTCGGTTTTGGAAATCAGGTAGGAGCGCTCTAAAACGAACTGTCTGCCAAAGAGTGCGCAATCGCGTACGCGAACAATCACGTGGATGGCATCCTCTGTTTCCCAAGCAGAATATGTTTCGCAAGGCATGTTGGAAATTGTACCGTGAAGTGGCAGATTCTCTCCATTATCTGTGCAAGGACTGCCCACATTGTTAAAACCACATGTGGTAAAAAATCCTGCTGTAAAGGATTTTAAGAAATCATCCTGATTATAATAAGACGGATGCACATAGCCGCAAGGTGCAAAATAGGACAGATTCACACCATCTAAAGAAAGGCTGGCAATATCGCCTGCACGGTCTAAAGAAATCTCAAAATCAAGACCTTTTCCGTTGCGAACGCGCAGCATTCTCATACCGTCACCCTTGCCGCCAACCAAGCGATATTCCTGCACGCCGCAGAGTTGTTTTTCGTTGCCGATATACGGATTCATATAACTACCCCATTTATATAATAAGATATACTCACATTGTATCACAATTTATTGTGTTAGTAAATAATTTTCATCACAAAATTTAGAAAAATTTACATATTATTAAAAGAAAAAAAGAGCGCAACAGGAGCGCTCTTTTTCTCACTCTTCTGATTTCCCTAAAAGGAAGACAGAAATTAATATCATAACAATTCCAACAACTGAAAATACGGATAGTTTTTCTGAGAATAACAAAACACTGTAAACCGTTGCCGCCATCGGTTCTACAATGCCCAGTGCCGCAGCCTCACCTGCCGGAATATGTTTCATTGCTGTTGTATAAAAAACATACGGAAGCACACTTGTTAAAATGCCCATCCCAATAATGAGGCAAATAGTGACGCAGACGTCTTTTTGAACAAAAGAAGGGATTGTTTCAGGTCTGCAGAAACAAAAGGCAATCAGCGCTGCAAAAACAAAGCTATAAAAGCTGGCAGATAAAGGTTTGCTTCCCTGCCGCATCTGGATTTTTGTAAAAATATTGTACGCACCATAGGACAACCCCGATAAAAATCCCATTGCGATACCAAAGGCATCAAATCGCAGTCCACCGATGATGCCCGAAACCAAGCCGCAACCAATGAGCATTGAAACAATGGCAACGCTTTTCACCGTTGTCATTGTTTCGCCCAAAAAGGCAACAGAATAACCAAGCACAATCACCGGTGCTAAGTACATCAGCACAACCGCAGTTGAAACAGATGTTGCCTGCATAGAAAAATAATAGCAGGTGGCTGTGCCAAAAAACGAAAGACCGCTGCAGAAAAACAGCAGTAATTCTTTAGGGTTTACCTTAAAGATTGCTCTATCTTTTGCTAAACCATAGAGCCCAATCAGAACAATCGATACAATTGACCTAAAGAATGTCATTTGAATGGAGGAAAATCCGTAGGGCGCAAGAAAATGGACAAAAATACCCGATGTACCCCACAATAGTCCTGCCAATATAATCATAAAAAAGGCTTTTTTCTTCATTGTGTTCACCTAGGACATAAAAAAGGGACACCGGACGGTGTCCCTTTAAAATTCATATTATTCGTTATAGTTTTTGTCGCTTGCTTTTTCAAAAATAGCAATCACTTCATCGGAAGGCTTCTTGTCAAACAGAGAAACAACAACAGAAATGATGAAGCAAGCAACGAACGCAGGCAGTATTTCGTAAATACCTGTGGATGCGCTCAGGTAAACAAGCCAGAGAATGTCAACAACGGAGCCGGTCACGATACCTGCAATAGCACCTTTGTAGGTAAATCTCTTCCAGAACAAAGAGAGCAAAATAACAGGACCAAAAGCACCGCCGAACAGCGCCCAAGCGTTAGATACAAGATCCATAATTGCCTGTGCACCGGAACCTTTGCTGCTTGCAATAAAGTAAGCAACAACAGCAACAACAATAACAACCAAACGACCTACCCATAAAAGTTCCTTTTCGGAAGCATTTTTTCTGATGATAGGTTTATAAATATCACTGGTGAAAGAAGAAGATGCAACTAAAAGCTGAGAGTCAGCGGTAGACATAGATGCCGCGATGATAGCAGCCAGCAGGATGCCGGCAATAAAGGCAGGGAATAAATATCTTGTCAGTTTAACAAAGATAAGTTCCTGTGCGCCTTCTGCTAAGAGAGCCGCCGCAAAGGATTCGCCGCCATTCCACAGATACATTCTGCCGAAATATGCCATTAAAATAGCCGCACCTAAAGTGATAATAACCCAGATGATTGCAACGGTTGCACTCTTGTTCACCATGCTGGGTTTTTCGATAGACATAAAGCGCACGATGATGTGAGGCATACCAAAGTAACCAAGACCCCAAGCTAAGCCGGAAATGATTTCCTGCGGGGATGCGGTAAAGAGACTTGTGATAAATTTATATTCTGTACCGTCTGCAGTTGTTACAACTTCGTTTAACAGACCTGCGTCGGTACCACCTGCTGCAACCAGCATAATGGGCACAGCAAGAAGCGCTACCAGCATCAGCATACCCTGGAAAAAGTCAGTCCAGCAAACCGCTTTATAACCGCCTAAGAAGGTGTAAACCAAAATGATTGCCGCAAAGATAATCATAGCAACCGTGGGATCTAATGCAGGGAATAACTGTGTGAACACCTTTGTACCTGCAGAGAATGCAGATGCAACATAAATGGTGAAACTCACTAAGAATACAATTGCGCAAATGATTTTCAGCGCAGAGCTTTTCGCCATAAATCTGTTGGTTAAGTACTGGGGTACGGTAATAGCGTCACCGGATGCTTTAGAGAACTTTCTCAAACGTTTAGCAACGATAATCCAGTTCAGCACAGTACCCAGTGCCAGACCGATACCAATCCAAGCCTGACCTAAACCAAAGGCCAAAATAGAACCGGGCAGACCCATCAGGAGCCAAGCACTCATATCAGATGCCTGTGCACTCATTGCGGTTACCCAAGGACCCATAGAACGACCGCCTAAGAAATAACCTGTCTGACTCTGGTCCTTATCTTTAACGAAGAACCAAACGCCGATACCCAGCATAGCTACAAAGTAAAGGACAAATGCTAAAACTTCACCCATTTGTATCTTCTCCTTTATTTACAAATTTGAATTCATTTTAACATAATTTGCTTAAAAAGTCAAATTTATTCCGAAATATTTCATAAATATGCAAAAAACAAGCCACAACTTACGTTGTGGCTTGCAAAAAACATTAAATTATCTGTTCAGAATTAATTTAGTCAGTTCAACAGGATCAACGATTTTGCCATCTTTGTAAACACGCATGTTACCGGAAGCAATTTCGTCAATTAAGATAACTTCGCCATTGTTGTAACCGAATTCAAATTTGATATCCCACAGATCGAGGCCGATAGATTTTAAGTCATCAGCAACAATCTTGGTGATTTTTAAAGTCTGCTCTTTCATGCTGGCAAACATTTCTTCGCTCATAACGCCAAGCGCTGCCAGACCTTCAGCAGTTACTAAAGGATCGCCCAATGCATCGTTTTTGAAAGTACATTCAACGTAGCCGCCTTCTAAAACGGTACCATCTTCAATGTATTCACCATAACGACGGATAAAGCTACCGGTTGCAACCAGACGGCAGATAACTTCAAGACCGTGACCGAATACTTTACCGGGCAGAACTTCCATAGTTACATCATCAATGTTTGCATCAACAAAGTGAGTTTTGATGCCTGCATCTTTTAACATATTGAAATAGTAAACAGATGTTCTCAGGTTTGCTTTACCAATACCTTCGATGGTCAGACCAACGGTGTTTTCACCGGGATCAAACACACCGTCTTTACCGGTGCAATCATCTTTAAACTTGAGCATAACGTTACCGTTATCTAAGCTATAAACGTCTTTTGTTTTACCTTCGTACACTTTTTTCATTGTGGCCGCCTCCTAATATTGCAATGTAATAGAAAACAAAATAATCTACCTTTTTATTTTACAATAAATCAAAACTGTTGTCAATATTTTTTGCGGCGTAAAGATGCACTAATTTTGAAAAAGAATGGCTGAATCTTTTAGTAAATCTAAGATTACCAGTTTTTTCCCGCAGATATCTTCTTTATGCATATCAACTCCGTAAATGCGGCTGTCGTAATAAGTTTTGTAATAATAAATCCCCGCAGATGTATCCATACACGAACTATAATTTGTCATTTCAAATCCCTCACCCACTTTAGCACAACCTTTAATTTGTTCAACGCCGGAAAGTAAATGAAAAAACTGATGCAGGTTTTCCTGCTCATCATCGCCATAAACAGCGTTATGAGCATCGAAACTCGCCCGCACAAAACGGGAAACAGAAGATACATCTCCCGGTAGCCCCAAAGCACCCATGCCCCTACTATAGACAGTTAAATCAAGGGCTTTTGAGAAGTGATTTTTCGGCTCCTCGCTTGATAACGACATATAGTTGTTTAACTGAAATAAATGGATAGGAAATTCAGGGCTGTTGGTGAGTACGCCTGTAGGATTTTGATAGATAGATAATCCTTTCTCCGTCTGCTCAACCGTTATACATTTCTCTTGATCTGCAACAATCCAATGAAGTGGTGTTGGCTGCATCATTTCATCAAAGGCCTCGTTTGTAATATTGATATGTTTTAACTGTTTCTCTGTATCACGGACCGTTTTACAGTTACACAAAATCCAAGGAATCAATTCAAAGGACGCAAGGTTTTCTTTGTCTTTTTTTAACTTGTTATATTGTGCATATAAAGGGAAATTAAGACCTGCCATTGCAAGACCGTATTCATTCATCGCATCAAAGTATAACGGGTAATTTCTATATGGTAACGCCATACCGATGATAGCAGAATGTTGACTCACTTCCCCACCATTTCTAAACATAAAACGATATGTTTTAGGCGTGATAACAACCTTTTCACCGAATGTATGTTCATAATCAAGATTCCGTCCGAAATAATGCTTTTTATTACAAATTGAAATGGCTGTACACATAAAAATAACCTCACTTTCCGTGAGGTTATTTTTTACATTTTAATGGAATTTATCCTTTTAATTCATATTCACCCAAGGTAACGGATTCAACATATTCTTCCTTCAGATCACCTAAATCTTTCATATGAGGCTGTGTGTAATGAATCTTCTGATGTTCTTTGGTTGCCCAGGTTTCTAAAAGCAGAATGTCGGTTTCGTTACCATCTGCCAGAAAATATTCATACTGCAAGCATCCATCCTCAGCACGAATGGCTTCGTCTAACTTTGCATCTTTTACCTTATTTAAAAAAACTTCTCTTTTGCCGGGGAAACATTTATAAATTACATAAATTTTATACATTGGTATCTCCTTTTAGTAAAAAACTGAGCCTAAAGGTAGGCTCAGTTTTAAGTTTAGTTCATCAGTTCGGATGTATCAATATTAAACGCTTCTAACAGCCACTGAATAGTGCCTACGCGCAGATAACCCGCTTCATCCTGGAATTTTGCTTTCTTTTCAGGATCATCTTTGATGATGTTGAAATAAGCCTGTGCCTCATCAATATCATCACCATAAGTAGCGGAGAGATAATCTCTGTCAATAACATGAGAAGAACCATCGGCAATCACCTTGTCGATACATTCTTTAACAATGTAAATCATCATTGCAGATTCTTCCATGGTGAAGAACAGCATATTGTCTTCAATATCTTTGGAAACTTTCTTCAGGTTTGTGAGCATTTCCTGATTTACAATCTCGATATCGATTTCTTCCTCTTCTTCATCATCGGGTCTGTTATTGCCACCACCAATGGAGCCGCCGGAAGGTTTCTCGGGTTTTTCTTCTTTGGGTTCTTCTACAAATTTAGCAAAGATAACAGAAAATTCTTCTCTTGTAATATCCTGCTGTGCACGGAAGGTGTTACCATCTTCCAAGAATACAAACAGATTACCCAGCGCTTTCTGAACATAGGTCAGTGCCCAGTCAGACACTGCATCTTTAATATCAAATGTAACACCAACTTCAGAGAGGTTTGCAACACGACACAAAATAGCGCAAGCCTGTTCTCTTGTAACGTGATTGTCGCCTTTGAATGTACCGTCATCGTAACCTACAATGTAGCCTGCCTTTTTAGCAACCAAAACATAATCGTGGTACCAAAGATTGGGGGTTACATCTTTAAAGCCGGTTTCATCTTTTTCAGTATATTTGAAAATAATGTTAACAATTTTAGAAAGTTCAGCACGGGAAATCGGGTCATCAGGACGGAATTTTCCGTTACCATCACCCTGCAGGACTCCTGCATTTACCAGTTTGTAAATAGCTTTACCTTCTGCTGTATCTTTTTCAACATCAGAAAATGTAATCTCGGCATCAGGCTTTGCGGAAATCAGTTTTACGTCCTCTGCAGAAACCGTCATAGCGAAAACAGAAGTTGTCATGATTAATGCAAGCATTAAAGATAATAATCGTTTCATGATATCCTCCTTAAAGGTCACATTAGTCACGGCAAATGCCGTGACTAATGTATTGTGTATAAATCTTATCGGTAAGATCTCTGAGCAGTCATTGTAACCTTACCAATTGTAATGGTGAAGATGTCGATATCAGTTACAGAAAGTTCGCTTTCGGGAACTCTGAATGCATCGATACCTTCATGTGCGATGATGTAGAATGCATCGTAGAGAGAATCAAGAGCAGATGTGATTCTGCCATTGTTCTTCAGTTCATCCATCTTATCGCCGATAGTACCCAGTTTGCCCTTACCACTGAACAATTCGCCAAAGGATGTTTCTTCAAACTTAGCGATTGCTTTCTGGAACTTATCGGATTCTACCAGTTTCTGCAGTTTGGGCTGAACTTTTTCATCAACCGCGAACAGCAGTGTATAGATGGTATCAATGGTAATGGTCGGATCATCGTCACCTAAGATGAAGTCGATCAGAGTTTGAACTTTGTCCTGACCGGCAACAGTTGCATCTTCCAGTTTGTTACTGATGCCACTGCTTAAGAACTTATCAGCCAAGGTTCTTGCTTTACCGCTGAACTTGTTAAACAGTTCATTGAGCTGAGCAACGCTTTCAATTGCATTCTGCACTTTTGCAGGCAGAGTGCCTTCTGCAACAAATACTTCTAAGATTTCGTTCATCTTTTCGTGTGCAACGAAGAGCTTATCGAAGATTGCATCAACAATAGCGTCAACCTTGCCTTCGGGCAGATTACCTGCACTATCGCCATACCAGGTGATTGCATCATCACCAACGATTAACAGCATGGTCATGTAATCATAGTAATCCATAACGCCATTTAAGCTGTAACCGGTGAAGTCGCCATCAGCCAGAGCGGAATCGCCACTGAACAGGTAGTCAATGGGATTGTGGTTGATTAAGAACTTGAGGTATTCGTTGGTGTTGTAGGTAACGCCTACTTCTTCCAATTTGCCGATAACCTTATCAGCTGCTTTGTCATACAGTTTGTTGTACAGTTCAAAGATGTTCAGTTCGAAGACAAAGGATGTTTCAATTGCTTCAGAATAATTTTCATCAGCTGCTGTTTCAACATTGTTGATAACAGTATTGATTCTATCTGTGAACTCGCCCATCACTACGTTGTAAATCTTTTCAACGTAGTCACCGCCAACTGTATTCATCAGTTTGTTGATGGTTGCATTGTTAATAAAACCAAGCACGGTATCAAAGTCCATACCGTTGATAGCACTTGTAACAGCCTTAATCATAGGCAGATTGCTCTTTGTAACAACAATCTTGTCGTCGTTAGTCAACTGCTTGATTAAAGTTTTATACTCAACATTTGTTTGCAGTGCGTTGTAAATTTTATCAGCAAATGCTGCTTTTTCGCTAGCAGACAGACCAGCAACATAATCCTTAATCATCTGTTCATCAACAAATTCGGTAACATCGATGTTCGCTAAAGAACCTTCGATAACGTCTCTGTTGTTGTGAACAAAGGTTTCATCCAGATCAGCAACGAAATCGGAGATTGCGTTTTTAATCTCGGTTTCATTAGCAGGATCATTGATGTAGGACTTCGCCATAGATTCAACAGTTGCTCTCTGTTCATCGTTCTGGATGAATGCAGTCAGCTCTGCTCTGATGATTGCAACGTTAGCATCAACAGTTAAGAAAGATGCGATGTAAGTATTCAGATCAGCAACCGTCAACTTTTTGATGTAATTTGCAATCAGGTCTTTTAAGTCTGCTTCGGGAATGCTCAGAACATATTCGGAAATCAGACTGCTATCTATGTTGGCTGCAATACTCTTCAATACAGATTCAACTTCGCTGTAAATAGAGTTTGCATGGCTGGGATTGATCATGTTAATCAATTCGCCGGTGATAGCTGCATAGTTATCAGCAACAATCTTATCGATATTGCCAACGTGAGTATCTCTGTAATCCTTAACGATTTCTTTCAGTTTGTTGATAACGGCCGCATCTGCATCCTGTACAAAGTGATGTTTGATGTCAACAACGTGGCTCATCATAGCAGAAAGTTCTGCTTCCAGACCAACGCTGGGATAATTGCCTTTAACCAGATCACCAACGAAACCAAACAGGATTTCTTCGATT
The DNA here is from genome assembly GCA_045652815.1 of Clostridia bacterium. GTDB lineage: Bacteria > Bacillota > Clostridia > UBA1381 > UBA9506 > UMGS755. Next base: position 2,436 of record JAZOLH010000018.1, on the reverse strand, counting down.
GCGCTTGCAATGGATCTGTGGATAGCCGGATCGCTATCCAGTTCTTCCTCTTCAATGTACTTAACGATGTAATCTTCTAACATTTCATCGATTAAGCCCATTGCTTTAGCATCGGTAACGCTATCTGCATTGCCTGCTAAGATTGTATCAAGAATTTCATTCTTATGAGATACAAATTCTGCTTTGAGGGTTGTCAGCAGTGCATCGTGTGCTGTGGGATCATTGTAAAGATTCTGACGAACAGTCTGCTTATTAGCATCAGACAGTGCGGCATATGCGCCTGCACCGAAGATAGCATCATATTCGTCTGCAATATGCGCTTCAACAACGGCAAAGTCAACGAAATCGTAAGTGCCGGTAGAACCACCGATTCTCAGAACATATTTGAGCAGGTCTTCTTCATCTGCAACAAATTTGTCCCAAGTCACGTAGTCTAAAACAACTTGCTGCAGTTCGGGATGAACAAGCATCAGGTTCAGGAACGCTGTATCGTGTTTAACCAGTTCCAGAACGTATGCTCTGAACTCAGAGTCATCATCCATAATTAAGTCTTCAACATCATGGGCCAGATCATGATCACCATGGAGCTGATCGGTAACGTAATCGTGGAAGAGCTGGTTATGAAGCAGAGTTTCGATAAAGTCGCCATCTTTCATTGCTTCTTCAACCAGAATGGTACGATAGCCGACGTTTTCAAGCGCTTTATCAATAAACGTATCAGTTAATGCAAGTTTGATGATTTCGGCTTTCATCTTGTCATTTGCCAGGAAATCAGCAAGTTTTGCACTGGTCAGGATTTCTTTGCGCAGGTTTGCACCTTCAGTTGTATCAGCTGCCAGATTCTGTTTCACATAATCAACAACAGCACCCATAACAACGGAATTGGTGGAACGAAGGTCTGCGTAAACCATATCGATAAACTTGGTGTAAAGTGCGCTTGTGGGATCGCCAAGTTCTGCTAAGATATAGTTTAGTGCCTGACTCTTTAAGGTAGATGTTACAGTCTTGTCTTTCAGTTCACCAATTAACTGGTCAATCAGATTGTTTCTGAATGTATCATCTTCAACAACATAATCTAAAATGAAGGACAGCATAGAAGAGTCTGCCTTCTTCAGATCTGTCATGATAAAGCCGATAATATCGTCTTTATATTCGGGAGATTTGATTAAGTCAGCAATTTCTTTATCTGTCATACCGGCAATGATTGTATCGATGCCCAGTTCGTCAGCAAAGTCTGCCACGTTAATCATACCCAGAATCTTATCCAGTTCATCAGGATTATTCACAACCTGATTCAGATAAGTCTTCAGAACTCTGTTAACCATTTCTTCCTTAATAAAGGTAGAAACTTTAAAGGGAACTTTAATAATCTGGATGTTTTTGTTGTCAGCAGCATCAACTTTGATAACGCCTGCTGCAACAAGTTTTTCAACAATCTTTGTTGTGAGTTCGTCATACTTGGGAATCATATCGGTTTCCAGAGCCAGTTCGAGCTGATTTCTACCGGATTTCGCGATGATATCCTTGATGGTGTTCAGCACGCGGGTTTCATCATTGTAATCCGCGCTCACGCTGAGAGACTGTTCTGTACCTGCATATTCGTATGACAGGAACAGGCTTAAAGATTTAGTTAACAGGAATACATTTGTATTTTCATTAATAACAACTGTATCGTCAAAGGGCACCATCTTGCCACTTGCATCAATATACCAGAACTCAGGTGTGATGGTGTGAACAAAATCGTCACCTTCGTAAACAGATGCAATCACACCGTTTTCTTCATAACCTTTGCGGTTATAAAGAGTTGCATCGGGGAATGCAGCCGCATCAACTGTACTACCCTTTTCTACTGTTAAGGGTGAGCCAATTACAAAGGGCGGTAAGGTGCTGTAAATTCTGTAGAATGTAACAGTTACGGGTTCTGTAACAACTGTAAACTGTGCATATAAGATTGTATCTACACCCAATGTACCGAAGTCTGTTGTTTCTACCTTAGTACCACCGGTTGCAGCGGTGAACCAACCATCGAAGGTGTGGTTTGCTTTGGTAGGAGCAACATAACCTGTCATATCTGCTACGCCATTGGTTACGGTAATGGTGTCATATACCGCACCATCTTTCATTAAGGTGATGGTGTAAACAACATCAGGGGTAACAATTTCTGTAAACTGTGCATATAAGATTGTATCTACACCCAGTGTACCGAAGTCTGTTGTTTCTACCTTAGTACCACCGGTTGCAGCGGTGAACCAACCATCGAAGGTGTGGTTTGCCTTTGTGGGATCAACGTAACCGGTCATATCTGCTACGCCATTGGTTACGGTGATGGTGTCGTAAACTGCACCATCTTTCATTAAGGTAATGGTGTAAACTTCATCAGGTACAACAATTTCTGTAAACTGTGCATATAAGATTGTATCTACACCCAGTGTACCA
>JAZOLH010000017.1:0-2581 GCA_045652815.1 Clostridia bacterium | reverse complement strand
ATATAACGTTTATCTTCCATAATTACATCGGTCTTGCAAGGCATTTGACGAATTTTTTCTGCATCATATCGGGAACATTCGTGGCCGACACAAGAGATTTCAACCCCATTTTCCATATAAGATACAATCTGTTTTCTAACTCGAGGATCATACCACACGGAATTGTGGACAATGTCGCAAACTTTCATAAATTTAAACCACCTATCATTTGATTGATATAATGTAAAGAATAGGGGATATAACACCCTTATTATCTATATGATACCATAATGATTATTAAAAGTCAAATTGTTTGGGCGCTTGTTCAAAGGAGGAAAATTTTTAGAAAAACAGGGTTGACAGATGGAAAATCTTGTGATATTCTTTAAGTGTATTAACACAGATAGTACACTAGAAAGGGAGGTGAAGGCGTGATTCAGATTGATTACCGAAGCCCTAAGGCAATTTATGAGCAGGTGCGTGATGAAATTAAGCGTTTAATTATGAAAGGTGTTCTCAGGGAAGATGAGAAAATCCCCTCTGTGAGAGAAATTGCAGGGACGCTTGCAATTAACCCCAACACCATCCAGCGTGCTTATCGTGAACTGGAAAACGAGGGTTTTATTTATTCCGTTAAAGGAAAAGGTAATTTTGTTTCACCCAGGCAGGATGCAGAGCAGGCAGAGCGGATTCGCGAACTTTTAGAATCCTTTGCTGCATGCAGTGCCGAACTTTTATATTTAGGTGTTTCGAAAGAAATGCTGATGGACAAGCTTTCAGAGGGAGGTTTTGACATTGATTCAGATTCAAAATGTGACTAAGAAATTTGATGATCATGTGGCTCTTTCCGGCGTAAATCTTTCCGTTGAGAAGGGAAGTGTTTATGGCATTGTTGGTCCTAACGGATCCGGTAAGACTACCTTAATTAAATGTTTATGCGGTGTGTACCGGATGGATGGTGGCGCAATTACGGTGGACGGGCAGGCGGTTTATGATAACCCCACTTTGAAGCAGAAAATTGCTTATATTCCCGATGATTTATATTTCCCGCCTACATATACACCCCACGATATGGCTGTTTTATACAGCACTCTCTATCCTGATTTCTCCTGGGAGCGCTATCGTGAACTGGGGCAGATTTTTGCCTTGGATGAAAAGAAGAGAGTGGCGCATTTTTCGAAAGGTATGCAAAAGCAGGTGGCCTTTTGGGTGGCTATGAGTTGTCAGCCCGAAGTTATTATTTTGGATGAGCCTGTGGATGGGCTCGACCCCGTAATGCGTAAAAAAGTTTGGGGCGTGATTCTTTCTGAAGTGGAGGAACGTCAGGTGACGGTTTTGATTTCCAGCCACAATTTGCGTGAACTGGAAGATGTTTGTGACCACGTGGGTATCTTACATCAGGGAGAAGTACTCCTTTCGAAACCTCTTTCCGATATGAAGTCTGACACCTTTAAACTGCAGGTTGCCTTTGAAGGCGAGATGCCCCAAGGACTGCTTGATGGATTGCAGATTTTGAATCATACGGAAAGCGGTCGCGTGCATTTGCTTATTATCCGTGGTGAACGGGAAGCTATTTTAGAAAAGGTAGCATTGTTTAACCCGATTCTTTCGGATTTGATTCCGCTGACCTTGGAGGAAGTTTTCATTTATGAGTTAGGAGGTAAGGGTTATGACTTTAAAAACATTCTTGCCTAAACGTGGGCTTGTGCGCTATCAGGTAAAACGCTGGTGGTGGATTTCTGCCCTCTATGCTTTGTTTTTGTTCTTTTCGGTTCCGTTTCTTATTTTAAATGAGCATAAAGAATATTTGCTGGAACGGGTAGAAAAATACCCTGATATGATTGGCAGCCCGATATATGATAATGTGGGTATGTTCATTTTCTTGATTGCGGCGGCGGTTATCATCGGCGTTTGCGTGTTCCGTTATATGCAGGAAGTGCGCAGTGCTACGCTGTTTCACGCAATGCCTGTGACCTGCGGAGAACTTTACACAAGTACGCTTTTATCGGGCGTGATTTTGCTGTCTCTGCCTATTGTTGCTAATGCGCTGATTCTGCTTTGCATGAGTCTGTTTGGCGGTTATCTGACCATTATTCCGCCCTGGTGCATTCTGGATTGGGCAGGGGGACAGATTCTTACGGGGACTGCGACGATGTTCTTCTGCATTTTTGTGGGTATGATTACCGGCAGCAGTGTTGGTCAGTTACTCTTTACCTTTGCCATTTCAGCGGCACCTTTAGGTGCGGTGGCGGTTTGTGCTTACCTATTAAATAACTGGTTGTTTGGATTTACTGCAAACGGTATGGAGCCGACGCTTACCTTTATGGTGAAATTACTTCCTTACTATGCGCCCCAGTTTATCGGCAACAATGGCACAACCTTATGGATTCCTGTTCTGGCAGGGGTTTATGTGATCCTGTTTGGTGTTTTGGGTTATGTGCTTTACCGTAAGCGTGATGTGGAACGTGCAGGCGATGTGGCGGCGTTTACGTGGATTCGCCCTATTTTCCTTTATAGCGTGACGGCTTGCATGATGCTGGCAGGCACTGCTTTTGTCAGCTCGATTACCGGTTATTATGGTGGCGGACCGAATCTTTTGGTG
>JAZOLH010000016.1:0-45597 GCA_045652815.1 Clostridia bacterium | reverse complement strand
CACGGTATGGATCGTTACACCGCCCGTCGTGAAATGGTGAAAGATCTGGAAGAACAGGGTTATCTCGTTAAGACCGAAGACCATATGCATAACGTTGGCCAGTGCTACCGTTGCGGCACCACCGTTGAACCTATCACTTCTAAACAGTGGGTCGTAAAAATGGCGCCCTTAGCTGAAAGAACTCTGGAAGTTGTGAAAGATGGCACCATTCAGTTCGTGCCCGACAGATTCTCTAAAACCTACATCAACTGGATGGAAAACGTACACGATTGGTGTATTTCCCGTCAGCTTTGGTGGGGTCATAGAATCCCTGCTTACTATTGTGACGCTTGTGGCGAAACTGTGGTAAGTCGTGACCATGTTGATGTTTGTCCCAAGTGTGGTGCGGCTCTCCGTCAGGATGAAGACGTTTTGGATACCTGGTTCAGTTCTGCTCTGTGGCCGTTCTCAACCCTGGGCTGGCCCAACGAAACTGAAGATCTTAAATATTTCTATCCCACCAGCGTGCTGGTAACCGGTTATGATATCATCTTCTTCTGGGTTGCCCGTATGATTTTCTCTGCTATGGAGCATATGGAAAAAGAACCTTTCAAACATGTTCTCATTCACGGTTTGGTTCGTGACTCTCAGGGTCGCAAAATGTCCAAATCTTTGGGCAACGGTGTTGATCCCTTGGAAGTTATCGAACAGTTCGGTGCAGACGCTCTGCGCTTTACCTTGGCAACCGGTAACTCTCCGGGTAACGATATGCGTTATTCTGATGAACGTGTGGAAGCCAGTCGTAACTTTGCAAACAAAATCTGGAACGCATCCCGTTTCGTTTTAATGAACTTAACTGTGGATGAACGCAAAGTGCCCGATGCTTCTGTACTCACCATTGAAGATAAGTGGATTCTGCATCGTTATAACAACGTTGTAAAAGAAGTAACCGATAACTTAGATAAGTTTGAACTGGGTATTGCAGTCAGCAAACTGTATGACTTTATCTGGGATGAATTCTGCGACTGGTATATCGAATTGATTAAACCCAGACTGTATGACGAAGATTGTCCCACCAACCGTGCGGCACAGTACACCCTGTCTTATGTGCTCTCCGGTGCACTGCAGCTTCTGCATCCCTTTATGCCCTTCATTACAGAAGAAATCTGGCAGAAACTGCCTCACGAAGGCGAAAGCATCGTCATCTCCGCTTGGCCCACCTATTCTGAAGCATTAAACTTTGCTGATGCGGCGGCTGATATGGAAATGATTATGAATGCACTGAAGGCAGTTCGTAACCAGCGCAGCGAAATGAACATTCCGCCCTCTAAAAAGGCGACTGTTTATATCAAGACCGATAAGCCCGACGTATTCCGTCAGGGTACCGTGTTCTTTGAAAAGCTGGCAAGCGCATCTGAAGCCATCGTGGTAGAGGATGATTTTGCGGCTCCCGCTAACGCAGTTTCCTGCGTTGCATTTGGCGCACAGATGTTTATGCCCTTAGACGATCTGGTTGATAAAGAAAAAGAACTGGAACGCCTGACTAAAGAAAAAGAACGCTTAGAAGGCGAAATCAAGCGTGTTGTTGGCAAACTGGGTAATGCTGGCTTTGTTGCAAAAGCGCCTGCTCAGGTTGTTGAAGAAGAACGCGCTAAAGAAGCAAAATATCGCGAAATGCTGGAAAAAGTGCTGGAAAGCATGAAAATGTATCAGTAGAAAGGAAGAGCGAAATGAGCGACTTTGAAAAAGATATGAATATGGAAGAACCCACCATCGTGACTATGATGGATGAAGATGGCAACGAACATGCCTTTGAACATGTGGATTCTTTCCCCTTTAACGGTGAAACCTATGTGGTTTTAATCCCCACAGAAGAAGAAGTGGCAGCAGGCGAAGCAGATGAAGTTTTAATTTTCACCCTGCAGGTTGACGAAGAAGGCAACGAAACACTGCTCTTTGTGGAAGATGAAGCTGAACTTGATATGGCTTTTGAAGAATTCAAATCCCGTATGGAAGATGAATTCGATTTTGAGGACTAAAGTATGAAACTTTCAACTGCAATTAAAGAAGAACTGGTCAACTCCATCACCCACGGGGTTGGCGCGGCATTGGGCATCGCAGGAACGGTGGTAGCCATCGTTTTTGCGGCGCTCTATGGCGATGCATATAGCGTTGTGTCCGCCTCTATTTACGGTGCGATGCTGATTATTCTGTACACTATGTCCACCCTGTACCACGCCCTGACCAACAAAACAGCCAAGCGTGTGTTTCGTGTGTTTGACCATTGTTCTATTTTCCTTTTGATTGCCGGTACTTACACGCCCTTTACCTTAGGTCCCCTGCGGGGTGCCTTGGGCTGGACGATTTTCGGCATCATTTGGGGTATGGCGGTGCTGGGCGTTGTGCTCAAATCCGTTAATTTAGAAAAGTTTAAAGTCTTTTCTATGATTTGCTACATAGTGATGGGCTGGATGATTATCATCGCCATTAAACCCATGCTTGATGCTATGGGTTGGTCGGCTATGTGGTTTTTGCTGTCGGGTGGCATTTCTTATACCGTTGGTATTATTTTCTTCGGTATGAAAAGCCCCTATATGCACGGCGTTTGGCACTTGTTCGTGCTGGCCGGCAGTATTTTGCATTATTTTGCAATTCTGTTTTATGCCCTGCCGGTACGATAAACTCTGCAACAGAAAAGGGTGAACCCTATGAGTTTGGCACAAGTGAATATGACAGAAGGCCCGCTGGCCAAAAATATTATCCGCTTTTCAATCCCCGTTATTTTAACGGGGATTTTGCAACTGCTCTTTAATGCCTGCGACCTGATTGTAGTCGGTCGTTTTTCCAATAGTCTTGCCCTGGCGGCCGTTGGTGCAACAGGCTCTTTGACTAACCTGTTGGTCAACTTGTTTATGGGGCTTGCGGTTGGTGTTAATGTGTTAGCGGCTCGAAATTTTGGGGCAAAACATTATGAAGGCGTTCATAAAACGGTACATACAGCGGTGACGCTGAGTCTTGTTTGCGGCGTGGTTTTAGCGATTTTGGGCATTTGTGTTTGCCGTCCTTGTTTGGAAATGATGAACACACCCGCCGATGTGATTGATATGGCAACCCGCTATATGCAGATTTATTTTATTGGTGCTCCTGCTATGCTGTTATACAATTTTTGTGCCGGCATTTTAAGAGCACAAGGCAACACCAAACAGCCGTTGATTTTTCTGACCATTGCGGGAATTGTTAACGTTATCCTTAATTTGATTATGGTCATTTGCTTTGGTATGGCGGCAGAGGGTGTTGCGATTGCTACCACAGCTTCTCAGTTTGTTTCGGCAGGTTTGATTATTCATTACCTGCGTGATCCGGCGGCGGTTCATCGTCTGGACTTTAGAAAACTGCGGATTCATGGTGCAGAACTGCGGGAGATTATCCGTGTTGGAATTCCTTCCGGCATCAGTAGCGTTCTGTTTGCCTTTTCTAATATGCAGGTGCAGGCGTCTATTAATATTTTCGGCTCTGTAACGGTGGCAGGTAATGCGGCCGGCTCCAGTATCGACGGTTTTATTTATGTGGCCTGCAACGGTTTTCATCAGGCGGCTGTTAACTTTACAGGGCAGAATATTGGTGCAGGCAAAAGGGAGAGAGTGCCGAAAATTATGGGCTTTTGTCTTTTGTTTGCGACGATTGTTGGCGTAGTTCTTTCAACGGTGATTTACCTTTTGGCCCGGCCGCTGCTGTCTTTTTATACAACGGATGCGGTTGCCATTTCTTACGGTGTTATCCGTCTTGCCATTGTGGGTTTGTTTTATTTCCTCTGTGGCGCTATGGAGGTTGTTACCGGTGTTCTGCGAGGCATGGGTTACTCACTGCTCCCCACGGTTGTTTCGCTGATTGGCGCCTGCGGTTTTCGAATTTTTTGGATCGCAACGATTTTTCGGGCGTTTAAAAGTTATGAAGTTTTGCTGTATAGTTACCCTATCAGTTGGTTTTTAACAGCATTTACATTGTTTGTGATTTATCTGACAGCGATGCGGAAACATAAAAAGAAATAAAAAAAAGGACTGTGGATTTCCACAGTCCTTTTTGATTTTTAGATTATTTAGAAAGTAATTCAATACCCTTTTTGATACGGGCAACGGTTTCATCTTTGCCTAAGATTTCAGCCAGTTCAACGCCGCCGCCGGGGGTGAATGCCTTACCGGACACAGCCACACGCAGAGGCCACAGAATCAGACCGTTTTTCACTTCCAGTTTTGCAATCAGCGCAAAGAGTGCTTCGTGGATTGCATCATAAGTCCAATCAGAAAGACCTTCCAAAACGGGCAGGATTTCCTGCAAGCTGGTGAGAGAATTTTCTTCGTTGGTCTTCATCTTTTTGTGGCAGTAAAGTTCGGGCTCGTAATCGGGCAGAACGTCCACAAAATCAAGCTGTTCGGGAATATCGGAGAGTTTTTCGCAACGGTCGTGGAGCAGTTTTGCAATCTTTTCAGTATCCACGGTTTCGCTCTTAACACCCTGACGAATGAAAGGCAGCGCCTTTTCATAAAATTCTTCGAAGGACAGTTTTCTGATGTATTCACCATTGAGCCAATCCAGTTTCTTGGGGTCGAAAATAGCGGGGGATTTGCTGATGCCGGATACATCAAATGCTTTTACCAGTTCTTCCAAGGTGAAGATTTCCTGTTCGCCACCCGGGCTCCAGCCTAAGAGGGCGATATAGTTCAGCACCGCTTCTTTTAAGTAACCCTTGTTGATAAAGTCCTCATAAGAAGCATCGCCATCACGCTTACTCAGTTTCTTATGCGCGTCACGCATAACGGGGGAACAATGGATGTAAGTGGGAATCTCCCAACCGAATGCTTCGTATAATAAGTTATACTTAGGTGTGGAAGATAAATATTCACTACCACGGATGATGTGGGTGATGTTCATCAGGTGGTCATCAATAACGTTAGCGAAGTTATAGGTGGGGTAGCCATCGGATTTTAACAGAATGTTGTCATCCAGCGTAGCATTATCCACGGTGATTTTACCATAAATTTCGTCAACGAAAGAGGTGGTACCACGACGGGGAATCTTCTGACGGATAACGTAAGGCACGCCGCTTTCCAGTTTTTCCTCGATTTCTTCTTTGGAAAGACGAGCACAGTGACCGTCATATTTGGGCATCAGTTTTGCCGCTTCCTGCTGTGCACGCAGGTCGTCTAAGCGTTCCTTATCGCAGAAGCAATAGTAAGCGCCGCCCATTTCTACCAGTTTTTTAGCGTATTCCTGATAGAGGGGCAGACGTTCGCTCTGCACATAAGGACCAACGCCACCGTCTTTATCGGGGCCTTCGTCGTGAATCAGGCCGGTTTCGGCCATGGTTCTGTATATTAAATCCACCGCACCGTCAACGTAACGTTCCTGGTCGGTGTCTTCAATTCTCAAAATAAAATCACCGCCATCTTTTTTGGCGATTAAGTAAGCGTAAAGCGCTGTACGCAGGTTACCGATATGCATATAACCGGTAGGACTGGGCGCAAAACGTGTTCTGACTTTGCTCATGATTGTTCCTCCTTTGTTTGCGGCAAAACTGCATAAGAAAGTGGCTTCTGTCAATACTAAAAATGCCACATTTTTCTTTTGCAAAAATATTTTACCGACTATGAATAGTATATCGCATTTTTTTAGGAAAATCAAGGATTTTTCTTATAAATTCGCTTTACCTTACGGGTTTTTTATGTTATACTATATTATAGAATAGTGTAACTATGTCTTAGTGGGATTATTATGAAAGATACCTTTACTTGAAAGGAATGACAATAGATGAAAAAACTTTTGGAGAAAATTCTCGGTTCCTATAGTGACCGTGAGATTAAGCGCATTCGTCCGCTGGCGGATAAAGTTATGGCGCTGGAGACTGAATTTGCGGCTCTTTCCGATGATGAATTAAAGGGCAAAACCGCCCTGTTTAAAGCCCGCCTCTCAGAAGGTGAAACTTTAGATGATTTGCTGCCCGAAGCATTTGCCACCGTTCGCGAAGCGGCGTGGCGTGTGCTGGGTATGAAGCATTTTTATGTGCAGGTTTTAGGTGGCATTGTGCTCCATCAGGGCCGCATTGCCGAAATGAAAACCGGTGAAGGTAAAACCTTGGTTTCCACCCTGCCTGCCTACTTAAATGCCCTCGCAGGCAAAGGCGTTCACATCGTTACTGTCAACGATTATCTTGCAAAGCGTGACAGCGAGTGGATGGGTAAAGTATTTAAATTCCTGGGCTTAACAGTCGGTCTGATTATTCACGAAATCCCCCAGAATGAACGCAAGAAAAACTATCTGGCGGATATCACCTACGGTACCAATAACGAATTTGGTTTTGACTATCTCCGTGATAACATGGTGATTTATAAAGAAAATATGGTACAGCGCGGTCACAGTTTTGCCATCGTCGATGAAGTGGACTCCATTTTGATTGACGGAGCCAGAACACCGCTGATTATTTCCGGCATCGGCGATAAATCCACAGAACTGTATCACGTGGCAGACCGTTTTGCCAGAAGCCTTTCCTGCCATCGTGTTGTGGAAGCAGATGATAAGGTGCTTGATGATGATATTCAGGCAGATTACATTGTGGATGAAAAAGCCCGCACCGCAACCCTGACCAAACAGGGCGTTGCCAAAGCGGAAAAGGCCTTTAACTTAGAAAACTTCTCCGACCCCGAAAATATGACGCTCCAGCATCATATCAATCAGGCCATCCGTGCCCATGGTATTATGCACAGAGATATTGATTATGTAAATAAAGATGGCGAAATCATCATTGTTGATGAATTTACCGGCCGTTTAATGCTGGGTCGCCGTTATTCCGATGGTCTCCATCAGGCTATTGAAGCCAAAGAAGGCGTTACGGTGGAACGTGAAAGCAAAACTCTCGCCACCATCACCTTCCAGAACTTCTTCCGTCTTTATGACAAACTGGCAGGTATGACAGGTACTGCACAGACCGAAGAAGTTGAATTTCAGGATATTTATAAACTGGATGTTATCGTAATCCCCACCAATCGGGATATGATTCGAAATGATATGCCCGATGTTGTGTATAAAACCGAAAAGGGCAAGTTAAATGCGGTGGCAGATCAGGTAGAAGAATGCTACAAAAAAGGTCAGCCCGTGTTGGTTGGTACGGTTACCATCGAAAAATCCGAACTGATTTCTGCTATGCTGAAGCGTCGCGGTATCAAGCACGAAGTGTTGAATGCAAAATACCACGAAAAAGAAGCGGAAATCGTTGCGCAGGCAGGTAAATTCGGCGCTGTGACCATCGCTACCAATATGGCAGGTCGTGGTACCGACATTATGCTGGGCGGTAACGCCGAGTTTATGGCAAAACACGAAATGAAGCGCAGAGAATATTCTGACGCGCTGATTAACGAAGCCACAGGTTTTGCCGATACGGATAATGAAGAAATCAAGGAAGCAAGAGCCCTTTATTCCGAGCTCTTGGCAAAATATAAAGCCGAAATCGCGCCCGAGGCAGAAAAGGTGAGAGAAGCAGGCGGTCTTTACATCATTGGTACAGAACGCCACGAATCCCGCCGAATTGATAACCAGCTTCGTGGTCGTGCCGGTCGTCAGGGTGACCCGGGTACATCCCGTTTTTACATCTCTTTAGAAGATGACCTGATGCGTATGTTCGGCTCTGACAGAATGACAGGCATTGTGAATGCGCTGGGTCTCCCCGAAGATCAGCCCATTGAACACAATATGCTCTCAAACGCCATTGAAAACGCACAGAAACGTGTGGAAGGTCGAAACTTCCAGATTCGTAAACACGTTCTGCAGTATGACGATGTGATGAATCTGCAGCGTGAAATCATTTACGGTCAGCGCCAGCAGGTGCTTGATGGCAACAGCGTGAAGGACAGCATTTTAAAAATGCTCCGCGACTTTATCGAAGAGACCACCCTCCGCTTTGCAGGCGGCAGCGATAATCCGGAAGCGTGGAATCTTGATGGCTTGATGGAATTTTTGGCAACCATCTTCCTGCCGGAAGGAACGGTAACTCTCACCCGCAAGGAAATGGAATATTTCACCTTGGCGGATTTAAATGAGCGCATTTACGAGGCAGGTCTTGCCCTTTACGAAGCAAGGGAAGCCGAAATCGGTGCAGAGCATATGCGTGAACTGGAACGCGTGATTCTGCTCCGTGTGGTTGACTCAAAATGGATGGACCACATCGACGATATGGACCAGCTCAGAAACGGAATCAATCTCCGTGCTTACGGTCATCACGACCCCGTTGTTGAATATAAAAACGAAGGCTACAATATGTTTGAAGAAATGATTGCCGCCATTCGTGAAGAAACCGTGAAATATCTGTTCCACGTGCGTCTTGAAGCGCCGCCGGAACGTCAGGCTGTAGCCGAACCGACCAATGCAGGTTTAGCAGGCGAAGGTGCGGAAAAGAAGCCTGCGAAAAAGGACGACAAAATCGGCAGAAACGACCCCTGCCCCTGCGGTAGCGGTAAGAAATATAAGAAGTGCTGCGGCGCCGACCAGTAATAGAAGGGACTAACAATCATGATTGAATTTGATCAGTACAGACTTGATTTGCAAGCCATGGAAGAATCCATTTCAGAACTCCGTGATTCTCTGGAAATTGCAAAACACGAAGCAGAAATCAAGGAACTTGAAGAAAAATCAGCCGATCCTGATTTCTGGAATGATATGGAGGCCTCTCAAAAGGTACTTCAGCAACTGAAACAGTTAAAAAACAAAGTGGGCCGTTATCACACCCTGCATAGCGACTGGGAAGATGCCCTGACCCTTTGCGAACTTGCCATTGAAGAAGAGGACGATAGTTTGCTTCCCGAACTGGAAGAAAGCTATAAGGCACTGGTTGAAGAGGCAGAAACTCTGCGCCTCGAAACCCTTTTATCCGGCAAATATGATGCCAACAATGCCATCCTCTCCATCCACCCCGGTGCCGGCGGTACCGAGGCACAGGATTGGGCAGAAATGCTTCTTCGTATGTATCAGCATTGGGCAGAACGTCGCGGCTTCGCTGTTGAAACGCTGGACTATTTAGCAGGCGATGAAGCAGGTGTTAAAAGCGTTACCATTCAGATTTCCGGCGACAATGCCTATGGTTATGCCAAAGCGGAAAAAGGCGTTCATCGTCTCGTTCGTTGCTCACCCTTTGATGCATCCGGCCGCAGACATACTTCCTTCGTCTCCGTTGATGTTATGCCCGAAATCGGCGACGATATTGATGTGCAGATTAACCCCGACGATTTAAAAATCGACACCTTCCGTGCAGGCGGTGCCGGTGGTCAGCACGTTAACAAGACAGACTCTGCCATCCGTATCACCCACATTCCCACAGGTGTTGTTGTTGCTTGCCAGAATGAACGTTCTCAGCATCAGAACAAAGATACAGCCATGAAAATGCTGAAAGCAAAACTGGTTGAAATGGCAGAACGCGAACATAAAGAAAAGATTGATGAATTAAAAGGCGATATGAAAGACATCGCTTGGGGCAGCCAGATTCGCTCTTATGTGTTCCATCCCTACAGCATGGTTAAAGACCACAGAACCAACTGGGAAACAGGTAACACAGGCGCTGTGATGGATGGCGATTTAGACCCCTTTATCAATGCTTACTTAAAAGGTGCAAGTTTAGGCACGCTGCAACTGAAATAGGCATAAAACCCCACGAGTCCACATAATATGGGACAAGGAGGAATTTTCTATGATCAAAAAATGTATATATTTAGCCTTAGTGACGGTGCTGTTTTTAACCATGTCGCCCGTTGCATCGGCGGTGAAGTTTACTGATGTTACGAAGCATCACGACTGGGCCAAAGACGCCATTGATGCCTTGGTGGAAGAGGAAATCATCGAAGGTATGGGCGATAATCTCTTTGCACCCGATGATAAGGTGAGCAAAGAACAGTTTGCCAAAATGCTTTGTTTGGCACTTAACGTTGAGCCCGATAAAGAGGCGGCACAGACTTACATAGATGTACCCGATGCCCGTTGGTCTTATACGTACATTGAAGCCATCAAAGACTATTTCCCCATTGAAGAAGATGCGCGCGTGAATATGTTCCTGCCGCAGAAATCCTATCTTCGTCAGGAAGTGGCGGCGACCATTATCAACGGTATGGGTCTTAATAAGGAATCCAATCTGAAAAACAAAGATATTCTGGAAGAGAATTTTGACGATGCTGATAGCGTCCGAGAGGACATTCGTTTGCAGGTGGCCATCGCAGTGGAACGTGGTCTTTTAAAGGGCTTTGAAGGTCTGCTTCGTCCCGAAGATACTGTAACCCGTGCCGAAGCGGCTGTGTTTATCCACAGAATGATGGAAGACCGCGAGGGAGAAGGTGAGCCGGTGAAAGAATCGGGCACACTGATGGTTGGCGAAAGTCAGGTAACCTTAGAGCAGGCAAAAAAATGGGCAAAAGCTCGTGGCGCTCATCAGAGATTTATTGATATAGCGGATAGTTACTGGAAATATGGGGAATTAACGGGCATTCGACCTGAGATTCTCTATGCGCAGGCGGCAAAAGAAACCGCCTACGGTAACTATGGTGGACGAGTTGTACCCGAGCAATATTACTGGTCGGGCATTAAAACCGGCACAGCAAACGGTGACGAAACCTATGATCACGAAAGTTTTGCAACCCCCGATGATGGTGCTCGTGCCCACTTTAACCATATGTGCGCATACCTTGGTTTAGAGCCCGTTGGCGAGCCTCACGACCGCTATTTCGTGGCGTGCCGCACTGCTTGGGCAGGTACCGTTACAACAGCAGAAGAACTTTCAGGCAAATGGGCGCCTGCAGCAGACTATGGCTCCAGTTTGGTTGAGAACTTTTTAAAACCCATGATGGAGTATTAGAATGATTGAAAATGTCTTTGTCAGGGCACTCACAAAAGAGGAACTGCCCTTGTTACTTACTTTGTTCGACTATAACGATGAGGCGGACATGCTTAGCCAAAACCGCGCCAAAATGGAGCGGGGCGAAATTGAAATTTTCGGCTTGTTTCGGGAAGAGGAACTGATTGGTGAACTGCGCGTGGCCTTTTCCGGCGTGGCAGATACTATGGCCATTCCAGGCAAACGGGCCTACCTGTATGCCTTTCGTGTTCGCGAAGGTCTCCGTGGCTTTGGTTATGGTCGCGGGCTTTTAAAATCCGTGATTAAGGAAATGGCAGAGCGTGGCTATAAGGAACTAACCGTTGGCGTGGAAGACGATAACAAACGGGCCAAAGGGCTTTACAGCACCTTTGAGTTTCGCGATGTGATTGAGCGCAGATGCGAAACCTATCAAGGCGATTCCTACGAATACAATCTCTATATAAAAAGGCTGTGATTTTCACGGCCTTTTTCAAACAAAAAAACCTTGACAAAAGGGAAAAACTGTTGTATAATAATCTGCGAGCGAGTGTGCTGGAACTGGCAGACAGGCACGTTTGAGGGGCGTGTGCTCATGGCGTACGGGTTCAAGTCCCGTCACTCGCACCAAAAAGAGAACAGACCGTTTGGTCTGTTCTCTTTTTTTGATTCAAGGGACTTGAACCCTAAGAGGGTTGTCGAAACTAAAAAGATATTGCAATTTATTGATACAAATGTTATAATTATCTTGTGACACATCTGAATATTTTAGCCATAAAAGGAGTATTCTTCGGCACATAGTTTCGGTTGCGTACTTTTAATTTTAGGAGGGAATTTATGTTTATAAGTTTTTCCAAAACAATTGCGAAATTTGGCGGATTTCGACTGGGTGTAGGGATGCGTGTGACTAAGAATAACGCTGTATGGATGTCCTTTGTTGTGCTGTTTATAGAGCTATTTAAACTGATATGGTATATGATTGTTTTTGCTTTCTGGCTTGCATATATAATTTGTTATGGACTTTATTTGGGCACTAAGAAGCTGGTAATACATTTCGCAGAAAAGCAACGATTAAACGAACAGACAAAAAATGAATTTGCAGAGTAGTAAAGAAAACCATCCGTTTGGATGGTTTTCTTTTTTATTTAAAGACCTCCCTAAAACAAAACACCCATTTACAACATCCCGATTTTATGGTACAATAAATCTATTCTCGTATTTTGGAAAGGAAATCCTATGAAAACGAAACTGATTTTTGTTCGTCACGGTGAAGCAACAGGGAATATCGACCGTATTTTCCACGGTTTTACCGATTCTGAATTAACTGATAACGGTTTGGCGCAGATTAAGCGCACTGCCGAGGTTTTATCAAAAGAAACCATTGATTATATCTATTCTTCCGGCTTAAAACGTGCCCATCAGACCGCGTGTGCCATCGCAGAGCATCATGGTCTTGCCGTAGAAGTTGACCCGCGTTTTCGTGAAATTAACGGTGGCAAATGGGAAAAAGAAAATTGGGACGAATTACCGAATCTTTACCCCGATGTTTATGAAAACTGGGTTAGCAACCCCCATCTGACAGAAATGCCCGAGGGCGAAAGTATGTTAGAGTTTGCGGCACGCCTTTGCGAAGCGGTGATGGATGTGATTGAAGATCACGCAGGCAAAACCATTTGTATTGCTACCCACGGTACAAGCGTTCGCGTTCTTTCCTGCCTCTGCCAGAACAAGCCGCTGGAGGAACTCAATGACGTTATGTGGTGCGATAATGCGTCCATCACCATTGCAGACTATGATGACGAGATGGGATTTACCCTTTTGGTGGATGGAGATAACTCGCATCTGGGTGAAATCTCCACAATTAAAGACCAGGATTGGTGGAAAATCAGATAATTGAAAAGTCGTTGCAACAGCAACGACTTTTTTTGATTGGAATAATCGATTCTATGCCAAACCCTTGCAAACAGCAGGTTTTTTTGGTATAATTAAATGGTTATATTTGTTTTATAAGGAGTAGACAAAATGAAAGAAGTTTTGTTTCCTTACGGAAAAGAAAAAATCAGCCACAGTTTTGGCGATGAACTGATTGATATTTTAACATCTGAAATAGAAGAATTTTCCCCTGATTATTCTGAGGAAGAACTGGTGGCAAGAGCCCTTAAAAATCCGGTTGGCTCCCTGCCTCTTTCGGAACTAGCCAAGGGCAAGGAGAAGGTTGTGATTATCGCAAGTGACCACACCCGCCCTGTGCCCAGCCGCATTATTATGCCTCAGATGCTTGCTGAAATCAGAAAAGGAAATCCTGATGCAAAGATTACCATTTTAATTGCAACAGGTTGCCACAGGGGCACAACCAAGGATGAACTGGTATCTAAATTCGGTGCGGACATTGTGGAAAACGAAACCATTTATGTGCACGATTGTGATGAACGGGAAAAACTCCAAAATATCGGAACGCTTCCCTCAGGCGGCGAATGTGAAATTAACACCATCGCCTTAGATGCGGATCTTTTAGTGGCAGAAGGTTTTATTGAGCCCCACTTTTTTGCAGGCTTTTCCGGCGGCAGAAAAAGTGTTCTGCCCGGTATTGCAGGTCGTACCACCGTCCTTGCGAACCATTGCTCTGAGTTTATCGACCATCCCTGTGCCCGCACAGGCATTTTAGAGAATAATCCCATTCACGAAGATATGGTTTGGGCGGCACAAAAAGCAGGTCTTTGCTTTGTTGTAAACGTTGTGTTAAACGGTGAAAAAGAAGTGATTTATGCTGTGGCCGGCGATGTGGTTGAGGCACACAAACAGGGCACAGATTTCCTCTCTTCCCTTTGCGGCGCTAAGGCAAAGGAAGCGGATATTGTTATCTCCACCAATGGCGGCTACCCCTTGGATCAGAACGTGTATCAGGCAGTTAAGGGTATGACCGCGGCAGAAGCCACCGTGAAAAAAGGCGGCGTGATTATTATGATGGCACGCTCAAACGATGGCATTGGCGGTGACCATTTTTATCACCAGTTAGCCGACGAGCGGGATATCACCAAAACCATGGCGCTGTTTTTATCCCGTGGTCGAAACGAAACCGAGCCCGACCAGTGGCAAACACAGATTTTCCTGCGCATCTTAATGCATGCCAGCGTGATCTACGTTTCTGAAATGGATGATGAAACCATTGAAAAAATGCATATGATTCCCGCAAAATCTCTGGAAGAAGCCCTTAAAAAGGCAAAAGAGATTGTGGGCAAAGAAGATGCGACCGTTGTGGCAATTCCCGATGGCGTGGCTGTGATGGTGACAAAATAACGGAGGCAAACTATGAAAATTGTTGTTGCGATAGATTCTTTTAAAGGCAGTATGAGTTCTCTGCAGGCAGGTGAGGCGGCGGCAGAAGGCATTCGTCGTGTTCTGCCCGATGCTGAGATTGTGATTAAACCCATTGCCGATGGCGGCGAGGGTACTGTGGATGCGTTGGCGATTGGTATGGGCGGTGCGCTCAAGACCGTTAGCGTAACAGGCCCCCTGGGTGTGCCCGTGGATGCCACTTATGGCGTTGTTGGGCAGACGGCCATTATGGAAATGGCGGCTTCTTCCGGTTTGGCTTTAATCAAACGTGAAGACAGAGCACCGCTGGATGCTACAACCTATGGCGTGGGCGAAATGATTCGTGATGCTATCCAAAACGGTTGCCGCAGATTTATCATCGGTATCGGTGGCAGTGCCACCAACGATGGCGGTTTGGGTATGCTGCAGGCCTTGGGCTTTTCCTTTTTAGATAGCGAGGGAAAAGAAGTTCCCTTTGGCGCAAAAGCCCTCGGTATGATAGCGGAAATCCGTGATGAAAATGTTCTGCCTGAACTTTCCCAATGTGAATTTAACATCGCTTGCGATGTGAATAACCCCCTTTGCGGTGACCTTGGTGCAACAGCCATCTATGGTCCGCAAAAAGGCGTAACGCCTGAAATGGTGCCCGTAATTGATAAGGCGATGGCTCACTATGGCAAACTTTCCTGCGATAAATATCCTTGGGCGGATATGAACTTAGCAGGTGCCGGTGCGGCAGGTGGTTTGGGCTTTGCATTTTTGACTTATTTAAAGGGCGAGCTTAAGTCCGGTATCGGTTTAATTTTAAATGAAATCGGTCTGGAGGACACGGTTAAAGATGCGGACCTTGTGATTACCGGTGAGGGCAGAATGGATAGACAAACCGCTATGGGTAAAGTGCCCGTTGGCATTGCATCCCTGGCAAAAAAATATGGCAAAACCGTTCTTGGTTTTGCAGGCTGTGTTATGCGGGATACCAATGCGGTTAACAGTCACGGTATTGATGCCTTTTTCCCCATTACAAGAACGCCCTGCACATTAGATGAGGCCATGGATATTGACAATGCTATGGCCAATATGGCAGACTGCGTTGAGCAGGCCATTCGTTTATGGAAACTGAGCAAATAACAGGAGGTGCTATATGAACTGTTACGATTTTGATAAAACCATTTATAAAAACGACAGCAGTATTGATTTTTATAAATACTGTCTGCTGCATTATCCTAAAATTCTGCGACACTTACCTGCGCAAATTAAGGCGTTTTATCAGTACTACATAAAGCACGAAATCACCAAAACCGAAATGAAAGAAATCTTTTACCGCTATTTTGCCGATATTCCCGATATGGAAGATGCGCTGGAGATTTTCTGGGATAGAAATCTTTATAAAATCAAGGGTTTTTACACCTTGAAAAAGCAGGAAGACGATGTGATTATCTCTGCATCTCCCGCCTTTTTCTTAGCCCCTATTTGCAAGGAACTGGGTGTTGGTACTCTGATTGCTTCAGAGGTTGACCCCGAAACAGGCAAATATCAGGGTGAAAACTGCCACGGAGAAGAAAAAGTAACTCGCTTCCGCGCTCTGTATCCTGATGCGGTGGTGGAGGAATTTTACTCTGACTCCCTGTCTGATACCCCCATGGCTCTTCTGGCGGAAAAAGCCTTTTTGGTAAAAGGCAAAGAACGACTGGATTGGCCAAAAGCAGAATAAACAAAAGGCTTTCACACATCTAAAACAGATATGTGAAAGCCTTTTTTAATGATGGAATGAACAAGCTCGGCCTCTGTGATAAATCGCAGGGGCTCTTGTTTTTGATTTACAATTACGATGATGTGAAAACGGTCATAACTGAGCCTGCGGAACACATCACGGGCGGGAACATCGCCTAGCACACTGATCACGCGGGAGCGCATCAGTCCCTTTTTGCGCAGTTTTTCTTTATTATACAAAAGTTCCTGCATGATTTCATATTCATTTTGCTTTTTCTCCTCGGCAAGGTGGAGGGCTAAAAATCCGCCTGCTATCAGGAGGGATACATTCAGTCCCGTTACGATGAGCAGAAAAAGACCTAAAACCAGCAAAAATATAATCACACAGCGGCTTATTTTTTTCATCACATCGGCGGCAGAAAGGTAGCCCATTTGCATCGTCAGGATTGCCCTGAGCACCCGTCCGCCATCTAAGGGCAGGCAGGGGAGCAGATTCAGGAAAAGGGCGCAAAAATTTAGCGCCCAAAAGAGAGAAAGGGCATAACTTTCCCCGTAATAATCCTTGAAAAGCGGGCAAAGGAGCAGCATTAAACAATTGGCAAATGGTCCGGCAAGTGCTACGAAAATTTCCTTTGCAGGCTGGCGGGAAAGGTTAGCAGGCAGGCGCAAACTGATGCCAAAAGGCAGGAGCAAAAAAACGCCGCCTCGTTCTTTTGCAAGGAGCACAGCCAGCAAATGAAACAGTTCGTGAACGGTCATCACAGCATAAGCCGATAGGAGCGTTAACAGTCCGCCGGAGAGATAACTGATTAGTAAAAGGGGCAAGATAAGCCAATGGACATAGAAAAATCGGGTGATTTTAATCATTGGCGGCACCTGTTTCAAAGTCGATGAAACGGGCAGGGTCCAGCCAGGTTTCGCCGCTTCTGAGTTCAAAATGCAGGTGAGGTCCTGTGGCATTTCCCGTGGCACCCACGGTGGCAATCACCTGCCCTGCGGAAACCGTGTCGTTTTCCTTGGGCAATACCTTCTCGCAGTGAGCGTAGAGGGTGGAAATCCCATCTTGATGGTTGATTAACAGATAGCGACCATAGTCATCATTTTCGCCCGCTTCAACCACGGTGCCCTCGGCGGCACATATAATTTTTTCGCCTTGTGGTGCGGCTAAATCAATCCCATAATGAAACGCCTCGGTACCATCAGATAAAGTCCGCATTCCAAAAGGGGAACTAACGGTGGCCGATACAGGCACATCCAGATGCGCCGAAACCGTAATCTGCGAAGAAATTTCACGGTTGTTTTCCCGTTGCGTAAGGTGTTCTTTCAGCACTTTTACGATCTGTTCGGGCAGAGCGGCAAAATCGGTGTTTGTTGTGATGATATGCTCAGCGCTCCGATGCAGACGACCTTCCGGCGCCTGCTTTGCAACGAGGCACAAGGAGAATAGCGCCAAGCAGACAGCGGTTTTTTGCAGAAACAATTTTTTATTTTTCCTTTGGAGGTGGGGTGGTTTGATACGGGCGGCGTGCTCACCACGACGCCGATACATTTGTTCCAAATTCTTGTCCCCCTTTCGCTATTGGTATTACTATATGGGGACAAAGTGCATTTTATGACAGAAAGATTAGCGCAAGCGGTCTTCCCAAGGGGAAGATAGGTCATCCTCATCGGTGGAGAGAAGCAAATTGTAAAACTGATGCATACAGAACTGACCGGCAAGAGATAATTTAGAAACATCCAAAACCTCGTCATACTCCTTGGGCACGGGCACCTTTTTCATAGCTTCTTCAAAGCGTTCCTGCATGGGAGAGCCTTTAGAGAAGGGTTTATCAAAGAAAAAGGCATCTTCCACCTCAAAGAGCGTGGCGATTTTGGAAAGCGTTTGGCTATCGGGGCTCCGTTTGCCTGTTTCATAGTTCGCCAGGCAACTTCTTGAAATGCCCAGTTCCGATGCTAAAACCTCTTGAGATTTACCGGATTCTAGCCTTAGCAGTTTTAATTTTAAAGGAAAAGATTTTCTTTGTGCTTTCAGCATAATAACCCCTCCAAAATTTGATAAAGTTGTACTTTTGGGTTAATTATATCCCAAAAATCCAAGAAAGTCAAGCAAAAACATAAAAATAATTCAAGATACTTGGACTTTTTGTTCTTTTTGACTTTCTGATTTTAAAAAGGTTTCTATTGAAATAGGCAAGGATTTATGGTACAATAAAATAGATAAGATATGGCCTTCGGGCAGGAGGTGTTTACCTTTGAAAAAGATTGATATTTTAGGCGTTCTGGTTGACTCTGTTACCATGGCGGAAGCTTTGGAAAAGGCCTGCAATTTGATTGCAGACGGAGGATGCCACGCTGTTTTTACACCCAATTCCGAGATTATGATGACGGCTTATGAAGATGCTGATTTTTGCGCCACATTAAACGGTGCTGATATGATTATTGCCGATGGCATTGGCGTTGTATATGCTTCTAAAATTTTAAAAGCGCCCCTGCCGGAACGTGTGGCAGGTTTTGACCTTGCCAGCAAACTGATTGAAACCGCATCAGACGGTAGATACAGTATATACTTTTTCGGCGGTAAACCCGGTGTGGCAGAACAGGCCATTGCCAATCTGACCATGCAATACCCGAAACTGAATATTGTTGGTTACTCTGACGGTTATTTTGATGGGGAAAAAGAAAAAACCATCATAGAAGATATTAAAGCCAAAAAACCCGATATTTTGTTTGTTTGCCTTGGCGCACCCAAGCAGGAAAAATGGATTGCGGCCAACAAAGAGGCGCTTGGCGTTCCCCTTTCTTTAGGCGTGGGCGGCAGTTTAGATGTTTGGGCAGGTGTGGTTGAACGCGCCCCTGAATTTTACCAAAAGGCAGGGCTTGAATGGCTCTACCGCTTTGCTAAACAGCCCACCCGCTTTATGCGTATGCTGGCGCTCCCTAAATTCGGGCTGACTGTTTTATGTAAAGGCAAGAGAGTGAAAAAGGAGAAATAAGATGAGTGAATTTAAATCCGGTTTTGTCAGCATTGTGGGTCGCCCCAATGTTGGTAAATCTACTTTATTAAATCAGATTATCGGGCAGAAAATTGCCATTATTTCCGATAAACCCCAAACCACCCGAAACAACATTTTAGGCATTTACCATCAGGACGATTTGCAGATTGTGTTTGTGGATACCCCCGGTATTCACCGCCCCTTTACCAAACTTGGCGAAGTGATGATGAAATCCGCAGAAGGCGCTATGGGCGATGCAGATCTCGTTCTGTTTTTGGTTGAGCCCGGTAAACCCGGCAAGGTGGAAGAAAAAATCATGGAGGATTTAAAGCAAAAAGGCATCCCTGTGATTTTGGTCATCAATAAGATTGACAGCATCAAAAAAGATGCGCTTCTCCCCGTGATTGCCGCATACCAGCAGGCCTTTGATTTTACAGAGGTCTATATGATTTCTGCCAAGCAGAACGATGGCGTTTCGGCGCTTTTAACCGAAATCGCCCGCTTTATTCCCGAAGGACCGATGTACTTCCCCGAAGATGCGGTGACCGACCAGCCGGAACGTCAGGTTGTGGCAGAACTGGTGCGCGAAAAACTGTTGCATCTACTGGATCAGGAAATTCCCCACGGTCTTGCTATCGAAGTGTTCTCTATGAAAGAAAAGGAAAACCTTGTTGATATCGAGGTTAACATTTACTGCGAACGCCAGAGCCATAAGGGCATTGTGATCGGCAAAAAAGGTGCGGTTTTAAAAGAAGCAGGCACGCTGGCCCGCGCCGATATGGAAGAAATGCTGGGCAAAAAAGTGCTTTTAAAACTTTGGGTGAAAGTGAAAGAAGACTGGCGTAACCGTGAAGGTGTTTTGCGTAATTTCGGTTATACAGGCGAATAAAATTTTATTCTCAGTTTGCAAATTTTTCTTGGAATATTCCCGTTCCCGCCATCCCAAACTACACATAGAATGGTAGTGGAGGGATGCAACATGATGGAAGAATTTGCTTGGGAATTTTTCTCCAAAACAGGCAGTTTTGAGAGTTATCTCTTATATAAAGAAAGTTTACAAGTGAAAGAAAACAGTGGTGATTATGGACTTAATCAAAACCAGCGGTGTGATCATCAGGCAGACCAAGGTGAAAGACAATGACCTGATGCTCACCATTTTTACAAAAGATTTAGGCGTGATTCGGGCTTCTGCCCGTGGTGCGCGGGGGTTTAAAAACAAACTCTCCGCCGGATGCTCACTCTTTGCTTACAGCGAGTTTTTGCTCTATCCCGGCAAAGAGGTTTACAAGGTGAACAGCGCAGAACTCATTGAGAGTTTTTACAGTTTAACCTCTAACATTGAGCGGATGGCTTTTGCCGCCTATATTGCCGATTTAACGGGGTATACCGTTCAGGAAGAATCGGGCACAGAGCGGCTACTTTCTTTGTTTTTAAACACCTTTTATCTCCTTGCCAAATGGGGCGGCGAACTCAGGACCGTTAAATGCGTTTACGAACTGAAGCTCCTTGAGTTTTTGGGCTTTAGCCCCTGCCTAGCCGAATGCACATCCTGCGGCGGTGAGGAAACACCCTATTTTGCGGCAGAAGAGGGCGGTCTTTTGTGCGAAGATTGTAAGGCTGAACTGGGCACAGGGCGAAAGATTTCATCCGCTTGCCTTGATGCTATGCGTCACGTGCTTTCCTCTGATGACAAAAAGGCCTTTGCCTTTCGCCTATCTCCCGACGTTTTGGAAGAACTGGAGTTCTTTGTGGCAAAGATGCTGAAAGAAAGTATTGACCACGATTTTTATTCACTGACATATCTAAACAGTTTGCTTGGCAAATAGCCCGTGATTGAAAGGAACTTGTTTCTATGAAACTGAACAAAATTTTAAAAGAAGTACAAAAGCCTGCCCGTTATGTGGGGGCGGAATATAACAGCGTACATAAAGATTTACAAGATGTTTATATTCGTTTTGCCTTTTGCTTCCCCGATGTGTATGAAGTGGGTATGTCCCATCTTGGCATCAAGATTTTATACCATCTGTTAAACGAACAAAAGGATATTTACTGCGAGCGCGTGTTTGCACCCTGGACCGATATGGAAGAAAAAATGCGGGAGAACGATATCCCCCTGTTTTCCATTGAAACCAAAAGTCCTTTAAAGGAGTTTGACGTTGTGGGCTTTACGCTCCAATACGAAATGAGTTACTCCAACATCATCAATATGCTGGATTTATCGGGCATTTCGCCTCTGCGTGAAGAACGCTCAGAAGATGACCCCTTTGTATATGCAGGCGGTCCCTGCGCCTATAACCCCGAGCCGCTGGCTGATTTTATGGACTTTTTTATGATTGGCGAAAGCGAAGAGCAAATCATCGAAGTGATGGATGCTTACCGCCAGTGGAAACAGTCCGGCAAGGAAAAACGTGCCTTTTTGGAAACCATTGCAAAGATTCAGGGTATTTACGTGCCTGAATTTTACGATGTTTCTTACAAAGAAGATGGCACAATTTTAGAAATGAAACCCAATCATCCTGCGGCGCCCGAGCGCGTTAAAAAGCAGTTCGTACGGGATATGGATTCCATCTATTACCCCGACACGATGATTGTGCCCAATATGGAAATCATCCACGACCGCATCACTTTGGAGCTGTTCCGCGGTTGTATTCGTGGTTGTCGTTTCTGTCAGGCGGGTATGATTTACCGTCCTGTTCGTGAAAGAACGCCCAAACGCCTTTTGGAACTGGCTGAAAAACTCATTGATTCCACAGGATATGAAGAAATTTCTATGTCAAGTTTATCCACCAGTGATTACACGGGTCTGGAAGAACTGACTAACGGACTTTTAGATTTAACTGTTTCCAAGAAAATCAATTTAAGCCTGCCCTCACTCCGTATTGACAGTTTCTCTATGGATTTGATGCAGAAGGTGCAGAAAGTTCGCAAAAGTGGTCTGACTTTTGCGCCGGAGGCGGGTTCTCAGCGTATGCGTGACGTCATCAACAAAGGCGTTACGGAAGAAGATTTGATGCGCTCTGCGTCCCTTGCTTTTGCAGGCGGTTATAGCGGCGTTAAACTCTACTTTATGATTGGTCTGCCCACAGAAACCGATGAGGATGTGCGCGCCATCGCCCATCTTGCCCACAAGGTTGTGCAGGCCTACCGTGATACACCGAAGCACCTTAGAAACAAAGGTCTTCGTGTGACCATTTCCGCATCCTCCTTTGTGCCCAAACCATTTACGCCTTTCCAGTGGGCGGCGCAGGACGATATTGAAACCCTGCGGGACAAGCAGCATCTGATTAAAGATTCTATCGCAGATAAAGCCATTAACTATAACTATCACGAAGCAAAACTCAGCGTGCTGGAGGGCGTGTTTGCCCGTGGTGACAGACGATTGGGTAAGGTTCTGCTCCGTGCTCATAAACTGGGTGCCCGCTTTGATGCTTGGCACGAATGTTTTGACTATGATCTTTGGATGGAAGCCTTCCGTCAGGAAGGTGTTGACCCTGATTTTTATAACCGCAGAGAACGCTCTTACGATGAGATTCTCCCTTGGGAAATCATCGATCCGGGCGTATCCCGTGCCTTCTTGGAACGCGAAAATGAAAAAGCGAAAAAAGGCGAGTTAACATCGAACTGCCGCTCCGCTTGTGCAGGATGCGGTATCAAACAGTTGGGAGGTGGTCTGTGTGATTAAATACCGTTTTTGTTATGCAAAATTTGGCGATGCACAGTATGTGTCCCATCTGGATTTAATCCGCCTTTTCTCCCGTTCTTTTAAACGTGCAGGCATCAGCCTTTCCTATTCCGAGGGCTTTAACCCCCATCCCAAGATGGCAATCGGCTTGCCCCTTTCTGTTGGTATCACCAGCGGCACGGAATATATGGATGCAGAAACCGAGCATCCTCTGACCAAAGAACAGATTGATGCGCTGAACAAAGCCATGCCCATCGGCATCGTGGTGAACCGTGTGGCAGAAATCGTTCCCGGTATGAAAAAATTGGCGGACATCCGCTGGGCAACGTACGTTGTGACCTTAGAAGACGGCACAGTAGATCCCAAAGATGTTCAGGCCTTTATGGGACGTGACAGCGTGGTTGTGGAAAAAAAGACAAAGCGCAAAACGGAAGATACCGACATTTTGCCTGATATTATGGCGCTGTCTGCTTCTGAAGATGGCGCGGTGCTGACTATGACTGTGGCGCAAGGCCCTATGGCAAGCGTTAAACCCGAACTGGTGCTTTCGGCTATGCGACAGTACATAGATGGTTTTACCGCCACTGATTACACCATCCACAGAGAGAAGATTTTAGCCGATGGCGGCGCAGAACTGATGTAAAACATAAAAAGAAAACCTCCCTTATACAAGGGAGGTTTTTTTAACGGCAGGAGCAAGCCCCTGCCCTACAAATTGCGGGGAATGCGCGGGCTGAAAGAAGTCAGGCGGAGCGAATTTAGATGCAGAATGAACAAACCGAACCAAAACAAGTTCATCTTGTTTTGGGTTACCCGAAGGCGTACTTTTGTACGTCCGGTGGTGAGGTTTGTTCATAGCTTTATGACAAAAAAAGGAATTCACATTTTGTGTGAATTCCTTCATTTTTTATGTAACTTATATGTTTTTGCTAATCAATCAATCGGCGCTTGTCATAAAGCGTTCTGCGCTAAATACGCCAGCCGATTACAGTTTAATAACAAACTCAAATGTATCCTCAATTTTGCCGCTCTGCAGACCGGTAATGGTGTCATACAGTTTCTGAGATACTTCGCCGATTTTGCCATCGTTAATGGTAATCTTGCGACCTTCCCAGCAGAGTTCGCCAACAGGGGAGATAACAGCAGCAGTACCGGTACCGAATACTTCTTCCAGTTTGCCTTCATCGTATGCAGCATACACTTCTTCGATGGAGAGTTTGCGTTCTTCAACTTCAATACCCCAAGAGCGCAGGATTTTGATGGAAGAATCACGGGTGATGCCGGCTAAGATGCTACCGTTTAATGCGGGGGTAATCACCTTACCGTCAATTTTAAAGAAGATGTTCATTGCGCCAACTTCTTCAATATACTTTCTTTCAACGCCATCCAGCCACAGAACCTGAGAATAACCTTTCTTTTCTGCACCTTCCTGAGCCTTTAAGCTTGCCGCATAGTTACCTGCGGTTTTAGAGAAGCCCATACCGCCACGTACTGCACGAACATATTCATCTTCCACGTAAATTTTAACGGGGTTTAAGCCTTCTTTGTAGTAGGAGCCTACGGGAGAGAGGATCACGATGAATTTGTAAGTCTTAGCAGGGTGAACGCCTAAGAACGGATCGGTTGCAAAAATGAAGGGACGGATGTAGAGCGCAGTGCCGGGGGCAGAGGGAATCCAATCCTTTTCCATTTCTACCAAAGTTTTAATAGCGTTAACGCAGAATTCAACGTCAATCTGGGGAATGCACAGACGGTCGTTGGATTCGTTGATACGTCTCATGTTGCTGTAAGGACGGAACAACATGATTTCGCCTCTTTCGTTTTTGTATGCCTTTAAGCCTTCAAAAACTGCCTGACCATAGTGCAGGGTTGCACAGGAAGGTTCGATGGGCAGGGGACCATAGGGGATGATTTCGGGATCGTGCCAACCTTTGCCTTCGGTGTAATCCATTACAAACATGTGGTCAGTGAAATATCTGCCAAAACCCAGAGCGTCTGCGGCAGGTTTTGCCTTGGGAGCAGGGTTTCTAGTGATTTTGATATTCATATGTAAAACCTCCTAAATAATATTCCTTTGTTATTGTACCGCTTTTTTCAGAAAATGTCAATCTTCTGAGTAGTTCAGCGGTTTTCGTTTGCTAATTACGGGTTCGCCCGACAAAATACGGAAAATTGTGGGCACCAGTGCAATGGCGATGGTCATTAAAATAATGCAGACCAGTGCATCACCACCGTGCTTGAGCGCCAGTTCATATTCAGCACGCACAGCGTAGGCCGCAGTTTGATAAAGCGCTGTTCCCGGCACCAAGGGGTAAATTGCCAAAATGATAAAACTGTTGGCGGGAATTTTGCAAACACGGGCCAAAATTTCAGCGCAGAGGGTGATGATAGCGGTGCTTAAAAAGTAACCGATGCGGGCATCGGGGCAAAGCAGATACACAAGGTAGCCTAGGCCACCAACCAAACCGCCCAGCAGGGAAACTTTCAAATTGGTTTTTAAGGATAGACCGATGAAAAAACTCACCACGAAACAGATAGCAAACTGATAGATATATTCCATCATCCGATCACCCCCGGAATGTACACGATGGATGCACCAAAGCCAAGACCCACAGCAATCATCACAACTTCTGCCGCACGGGAAACACCGGAGACTAAGTCACCATTGATAGCATCGCGGATCGCATTGATGGTTGCAACACCGGGGAACAGAGGCAGCATCGCACCGATGACGATGGTTTGCTGGTCAAGACCGGGCATAAGATGGCAAGCCAGCATGGTAATCAGGGCGGGAATCATACCGCCTAAGAGACTGTTAAAGAATTGGTACATACTCACATTGCGGAAGAAAAGACCGGCACCCTGGGCCGCCAAATTGCAGGCAAAAGCCAGCAAAAATTCCTTCCAGCCGCCGCCTAACAGCAGGGAGAATGCACCTGCCGCCATTGCGGTTGCACACAGGTTGGGAAACAGATGACCATCAGGGGTTTTATCAATGGCAAGGAGAGCAGAGAGAGCCTCTTCGGCACCAAGCTCACCGCCTGCAACCTGACGGACAACGTTGTTAATCTCTTCGATTTTACCAAGATGTGTAGCACGACGACGAATACGCTTAACGCCGGAAATGGTGTCGCCATCTTCGGTATGAATTTCTAAAATCAGAACGGTGGGGGCGGCAAATGTACTGATTTTGCCGTGCCCCAAAGCCTGAAACATATAAAACGCCGCATCTTCCGCACGGTAAGTTTCCGCGCCGGATTCTAAGAGCAGCTGACCTGCTTTGAGCAGGAGTTTAAGCAGTAATTGGTCTTCAGAATGTTTCATTATAACCTCCGATTCAATCGGCGGCCTTTTTAGAACAGACCGCTGATGGTACCGTCATTGGATACGTCAATAGCCATAGCCGCAGGGCGAGCAGGCAGACCGGGCATAGTCATAATGTTACCGCAGTAAACAGCAACAAAGCCGGCACCGGCAAACAGGCGTACGTCACGAACGGTAACGGTGAAGCCTTCGGGACGACCGAGGAGCGCCGCATTATCAGACAGAGAGTACTGGGTTTTTGCCATACAAACAGGCAGGTTACCCAGACCGCGTTCTTCCAGTCTGGCCAGCTCTTTATCAGCATCGGGCGCAAAAGTTACATCCTTACCACCGTAAATTTCTTTTACAACGGTGCGGATTTTATCTTTTAAGGAAAGGTCGTCTTCATAGAGAACGTGGAAGTTAGAGGGCACTTCTTCAATCATCTTAACCAGTTTTTCGGCCAGTTCTACGCCGCCTTCGCCGCCTTTTGCAAACACTTCAGACAGTGCAAATTCTGCGCCTGCTTTTTTACAGCATTCTTCGATGAGGGCAAGTTCAGCGTCGGAATCGGTGCCGAAACGGTTGATGGCAACAATAACGCCAACACCGTATTTACGCAGGTTTTCGATGTGTTTTTCCAGATTGCAAAGACCTTTTGCAAGAGCTTCCACATTTTCAGGACCCAGTTCTGTTTTGGGAACGCCACCGTTATATTTCAGAGCGCGTACGGTTGCAACTAAAACAACTGCATCGGGTTTTAAGCCTGCAACACGACATTTAATGTCAAAGAATTTTTCAGCGCCAAGGTCAGCACCAAAGCCGGCTTCTGTGATAACATAGTCAGCCAGTTTCAAAGCCGCACGGGTTGCGCGGATACTGTTACAACCGTGGGCGATATTAGCAAAAGGACCGCCGTGCATTAAGCAGGGGGTTTCTTCTAATGTCTGTACCAGGTTAGGCAGAATCGCATCTTTTAACAGAGCGGTCATTGCGCCTGCGGCACCAATTTCACCTGCGGTAACGGGCGCGCCATCGTAGTTGTAACCGATTAAGATACGGGAGAGTCTATCCTTTAAGTCTTCTAAATCTTTAGCCAGACAGAGAATAGCCATAACTTCGGATGCAACGGTGATGGTGAAACCATCTTCACGGGGAATACCGTTTAATTTGCCGCCGATACCAACAACAACCTGACGCAGAGCACGGTCGTTCATATCCAGAACACGGCGGAACACAACACGGGTGGGATCAATGCCCAGCGCGTTGCCACGCATAATGTGGTTATCAATCATAGCGCAGAGCAGGTTGTTTGCCGCAGTGATCGCGTGCATATCGCCGGTGAAGTGCAGGTTGATATCTTCCATAGGAATAACTTGTGCATAACCGCCGCCTGCCGCACCGCCTTTAACACCCATAACGGGACCTAAAGAGGGTTCGCGCAGAGCGATAACAGCATTTTTACCGATTTTAGCCATTGCCTGACCCAGACCTACGCTTGTGGTGGTTTTACCTTCACCTGCGGGGGTGGGGTTAATGGCGGTAACCAAAACCAGTTTACCGTCTTTCTTATCTTCCAGACTTCTTAAAAAGTCTTCGGAGATTTTGGCTTTATCCTGTCCGTAATAGAGCAGGGATTCTTCGGGAATGTTCAGTTTTTCTGCAATTTTTTTAATGTGCAGGGGTTTTTTAGCCTGTGCAATTTCGATATCGCTTTTCATCTTTGGCTCATTCCTTTCCTCTGTTTTGAGTTTTATTCATAAATTTTTCTTTGTGAATAATAAAACGCTCGTGCATACCATCTGCCACCTGACCGACTTCATCGAAAACTGCCACTTTGAAAACAAGGCGGCGGCCATCAATTTCTACCAGCTCAGATTCAGCATACGCCTTCATACCCATGGGGGTAGCGGCGGTGTGCCGGATGTTGACCAGTGTGCCCACAGTGGCAAATTCGTTATTTAAGTAAGGGCGCATGCTCTTATCGGCAGTTTGTTCCATCAGGGCGATGACGTAAGGCGTACCAAACACATCCATCTCGCCGCTGGCAGCTTTTTTTGCGCTGACGGAGGCGTCAACGACAAGTTCTTGTCTGCCGCGGATACCTACGGTTAATTCTTGACAAAACATTCGTATCACTCTTTCTGTACAATGTGGAAATATTACCATAATATATTATTATACTATTTTTAAGTAGTAAGTGCAATGGGTTTTATGAGATTATTTGGAATTTTCAATCAAAAATTCTTTCTTTTTGCGGGAGAGGGCCTTGATTTCACATTCCCTTTTGAGAGCCGATGATTTATCGGCGCACTTTTCCTGATAGACCAAGGTAACGGGACGACGGGAATGGGTGTACTTTGCACCATGTTCACCGTTATGGGTGTTAACGCGGGCGGGAACATCCGTTGTCCAGCCTGTGTAGAATGTATCATCGGCGCAACGGAGGATGTAAACAAAATGTTCTGTTTGTTTTTGTTCCAAAACCCATCACCTCCTAAAAGGGAAAAAGTCCGTCAGCAAAGGTGTGACGGACAGCAATTTAAAAGAATAAATGTTCAATCAAAATTTTAAGACCCATGGCGATTAAGATAGCACCGCCTGCAGTTTGTGCGTGGTGGCCCAGCGCTTTACCGATTTTTTTGCCCAGGAGCGCACCGATGGTACAAACAAAAAAGGTGATACCGCCGATGATGGCGATGGAAAACCAGATGTTTGTATTGGGCAAAAAGGCAAAGGTGATGCCTGCCGCCAACGCATCAATACTGGTGGCGATGGCGAGAATCAGCATAATTTTAAAATGGGTGCAGCCGCAGGCTTCTTCTCCATCGGTTTCGTGGGCTTCGCGAATCATTTTAAAACCAATGTAGGAAAGTAAAATGAAGGCAACCCAATGGTCAAAGGCGGTGATATAGTCGGAAAAAAGCCGCCCAGCCGCCCAGCCGATGAGGGGCATCAGCGCCTGAAACACGCCAAAATAGATGCCAAAAGTCAGGGCATCACGAAGGCGCAGTTTCGGGATGGCCATACCGTTTGAAACGGAAACAGCAAAGGCATCCATAGAAAGCCCAATGGCGATTAAAATAAGTTCTGAAATATGCATCGGGGACCTCCGAGGTGGTGGGTAAAATCAAACGCCTTTCGCAATGCGAAAAGCGTTTGTTACGTAAAATCTTTTGTTATGCCAGTTCGAATTTATCGTGGATAGCACGAACAGCTTTATCTTCTTTGCCTGCATCAATCAGAACGGAAATTTTGATTTCAGAAGTTCCGATCATATGGATGTTAATCTGTGCTTCGTAGAGTGCTTCAAACATCTTAGCAGCAACACCGGGGTTGGAAACCATACCTGCACCAACGATGGAAACCTTTGCAACGTCTTTGTTCCAGTTCAGGTTTTCGTAACCTAAAATGTCTTTGTTTTCTTCTAAAACAGCGATAGCTTCTTCCAGATGACCTTCGGTGGTGGTGAAGCTGATATCTTTTAAGCCATTATGGCCGATAGACTGCAGGATAATATCAACGTTGATGTGCTTCTGTGCCAGCAGGGAGAAGATTCTGAATGCCTTTCCGGGAGTATCTTCAATGCCGCAAACGGAAACGCGGGCAACGTCTGTATCTTTTGCAATACCTCTAACTAACATTTTTTCCATGGAAACAACCTCCTTAACGATGGTGCCGGGCGCTCTTGTTAAACTGGAACGCACGCAGATATTAACATTGTATTTTTTACCCATTTCAACGGAACGGTTATGGAGCACGTTAGCGCCCAGACTTGCCAGTTCCAGCATTTCGTCGAATGTGATTTCATCCAGTTTTGCCGCATTCGGAACGATGCGGGGGTCGGTGGTGTAAACACCATCAACGTCGGTATAGATTTCACACAGGTCAGCACGCAGAGCAGCTGCCAGCGCAACGGCAGATGTATCGGAGCCGCCGCGACCGAGGGTTGTGATATCGTCATAGCGGTTAATGCCCTGGAAGCCGGCCACGATGATAATGTTCTTTTTGTCCAGTTCTTTCTGCATACGCTCGGTATCAATCTTGCGGATACGGGCAGAAGAATAGTTAGAGTCGGTGTGAACACCAACCTGCCAACCGGTTAAAGAAACAACGGGGAAGCCCAGTTTTTCAATAGCCATAGCCAAGAGGGAGATGGAAATCTGTTCGCCTGTGGAAAGCAGCATATCCATTTCACGCTTGGAAGGATTCGGGTTAATTTCTTTTGCTTTTTCAATCAAATCGTCGGTGGTATCGCCCTGAGCGGATACAACAACGATGACCTGATTGCCGGCTTTGTAGGTATCTGTGATGATGCTGGCAACGTTAAACACGCGTTCTGCATTAGCCACAGAGGAACCGCCGAATTTTTGCACGATTAAACTCATAGGAACCGTCCTTTCAATATATCCTTATTTACGAATAGTAAACATACCTAATGTGTTGCGACCGCAATGAGAAGAAATGGTACAACCGGCACGGCTTACGATGATTTCGTCAAAACGACCGGTGGCTTTTACCTGTTCATAAACCATATCTACGATTTCGGCATCGCAACCTGCATGGGTGATGATTACGCGCTCGGTTTCAACGTTTTCATCAGCCATACGTTCATCGGTGTACTTAGCAAGAACTGCTTTGTACTTACCTCTGTATTTTCTACCCACACCCAGTTTACCGTCTTTTACCTCGATGCAGGGTTTAATACCAAGTAAATTTGCACCCATAGCAGTCAGCGCACTGCAACGACCGCCTTTGCGCAGAAACTCAAGGTCATCCACAACGAAGTCGCCGATAATACGGGTTTTGTAATCTTCCACATTTGCAATGATTTCTTCTGCAGTTTTGCCTGCATCAGCCATATCGCAAGCGCGGAGGATGGACATACCTTCGCCGGTGGATAAACTTTTTGTATCAACAACGAGTACGCGACCTTCAAATTCCTGTGCCGCCAGCACAGCGTTCTGATAGGTGCAGGAAAGATCGGAACTGATGGAGAAATGGATAACCGTTTCGGCTTCTTCCAGCAGTTTGCCGAAATATTCGATGAAGTTGCCTACAGAAACAGCGGCTGTTTTGGGCAGAACGCCTTCTTCGGCATATTTTTTGTAAATTTCGTCGGGGTTGATTTCGATGGTATCTAAATACGATGTTTCCCCGTATGTGACATAAAGCGGAACTCTGGGAATTCCTCTTTTTTCGAGCAATTCAATTGGTAAATCACAGGTGGTATCAGCGGATATCAAGATGTTCTTTGCCAAATGGATCCTTCCTTTCATATGCATATATGGGGTATTATAATATATTTAAGAAAAAAAGTCAATATGAAACAAATACAAAATGCGGTTTTAAGGGCGTAAGATATTGAGAAAAAATTGACAGAAATTTCACGAAGTTAGTTGACTTTCGATTGCTTTTTTGATATGATATAATTAGTATAATCTTTATTTAGAAAGGGACTCCCAAATGAATATTTTGGCGGTCGGCGATATTGTCGGCGATGCAGGAACAGAGATGTTTCTGTCCCATATTGATGAGATTAAAAGAAAATACGAGGTTGACTTTTGTATCGTAAATGGCGAAAACGCCTGTGCAGGCAACGGTATCAGCCGAAAAAAAGCAGAAATGCTGCTTTCCGGCGGTGCAGATGTGCTGACTATGGGCAACCATACTTTTCGCCAGAAGGAAGCCTTCTCGCTCCTTGCCCATAACGAGAAAATTGTTCGCCCGCTGAATTTTCCGCCGGATACGGTGGGGCGTGGTGCGGCGGTGTTTAACGTGGGAGGCAGGCGCATTGGCGTGATTAACCTTTTGGGTCGTATTTATATGGACCAAGTGGATTGCCCCTTCCGCGCAGTGGACGAAGCTTTAAAGACGATGAAAGCCGATTTGGTTTTTGTGGATTTTCACGCCGAAGCCACCAGTGAAAAGATTTCTATGGGCTGGCATTTGGATGGTCGTGTTACAGCGGTGTTTGGCACGCATACCCACGTGCAGACAGCAGATGATTGGGTGCTGCCCAAGGGTACGGGCTATATCACCGATATCGGTATGACGGGCCCCATTTATTCCTGCTTGGGCGTACAAAAGGAAATTCCGCTGGAACGCTTTATCACGGGTATGCCCAGACGATTTGAATTTGCCGATGGGAAGTCAATGCTCTCGGGCGTTGTCTTCACCGTTGATGAAAATACAGGTAAAACAATAAAAACCGAAAGGATTTGTGTTCGATGACTAAACAAGAAATGCGTCGATTTTTCCTGAACAAACGAGGCGAAGCAGATAAGGATAAGTTAGAAGAATGGTCTGCTCAAATCGAAGAACACATTTTAGCGTATATTGCCGAGCATAACATTAAATCCGTTCTGGGCTATGTTGCCTTCAGAAACGAACCCGAAACCCGAGGTCTGATTCGCAGACTGGTGCAGGAAGGGGTTTGCGTGGGCTTGCCCGCCTGCGAAGGTAACGGTATTATGCAGTTTTACCGCTTGACGGATTTTGAAAAACTTGCCCCCGGTCGCTTCGGCATTATGGAACCGCCTAAGGATTTCCCCTTGGAGCCCGATGCGTTTGAACTGGTGCTGGTGCCCGGTGCAGGCTATGGCCGCGATATGAGCCGTGTTGGTTATGGTGCCGGTTATTACGACCGCTACCTGCCCAAATGCAAAAATGCAGTTCTGGCAGGCGTTACCTATAACTGCTGCCTGACAACCACCATCCCGCAGGAAGATAAAGACGTTCCTATGGATATGGTCTTTACCGAAAAGGGTATTGTGAAATAATTCTAAAAAAATCGACATTTTGCATTGAAATGTGGTTAAAACTGTGATATAATTATATAAATATTTTGTTTGAAGTTGTCAAAAAAAGGCGGCTTCCTTTCGCCCTACATATAGAGCGAACGCAGAGCAAAATTTTAATTTTACACTACATAAAAAGGAGTTGTAAAAATGGGAAATGAGTTAACTAAAAAGTATGGTCTGTTCACAGCCATCGCAATGGTTGTCGGTATCGTTATCGGTTCCGGTGTCTTCTTCAAGGCGCAGAACATCCTGAACATGACAGAAGGTAATATGACCCTGGGTATCTTAGCTTGGGTAATCGGTGCTTTTGTTATGATTGTGTGTGCGTACTGCTTTGCTACTATGGCAACCAAGTACGAAAAGGTCAATGGTCTGGTTGACTATTCCGAAGCAACCTGCGGTAAGGGTTATGCTTACTACATGGGTTGGTTTGTAACCACCATTTACTATCCTGCTATGACTTCCGTTTTAGCTTGGGTATCTGCTCGTTACACTTTGGAAATCTTTGGTGCAATGGATCCCACAACCGGCACTTGCTTAGCACTGGCCGGCTTATATCTGGTAATCAGCTACAGCTTGAATGCCCTGTCTCCTGTTTTAGCAGGTAAATTCCAGGTTGCTTCTACTGTTATTAAACTGATTCCCCTGATTTTGATGGCAGTTGTTGGTACGATCTTCGGTTTAACCGTAACCCCCGAAGGTGCACAGGCACCTCAGCTGATTGAAAACTTTGCAGCAGCGGGCGGCGGTGTTGAAACACTGTTCGGCGCTTGCGTAGCTACCGTATTTGCTTATGAAGGCTGGATTATTGCAACATCCATTAACTCTGAAATTAAGGATGCTAAGAAAAATCTGCCTATCGCTCTTTTATTAGGTACTATCATCATCGCAATTATCTACATTGCATACTACATCGGTCTGGCCGGTGGTGCTTCCGTTGACTCTCTGAGAAACGACGGTGCGCAGATTGCATTCTTAAATATCTTTGGTGGCGTATTCGGTACCATCTTAAAGGTATTCATCGCAATCTCCTGCTTAGGTACCTTAAATGGTCTGATGGTTGGTTCCACTCGTGGTCTGTATGCGCTGTCTGCCAGAAAAGATGGTCCTCGCCCCGAAATGTTCGGTAACGTTGATAAAGCAACCAACATGCCCACCAACGCAGCTGTATTTGGCCTTTTGGTGACTGCATTCTGGCTGTTCTACTTCTTCGCAGCTAACCTGGGCGGTCTCTTCACCGCAACTTATGATGCGGCAACCGCAAGTGATTTCATCAAACTGATCGGTACTTTAGATGCTGAAGCAGGTGTGATCAGTGTTAACTGGTTCGGTTTCGACTCTTCCGAAATCCCCATCATCACTGTTTACGCTATGTATCTGCCCATCTTCTTCAAAATGTTCACATTTAAAGAATTTGGCGTATTCAAACGTATCGTAATGCCGGCTCTGGCTATCATCGGTTCTCTGTTCATGGTATTTGCAACTGTTTACTCTCATAAATGGGGCGTTGCATTCTATATCATCGTTTACACCGTGATTATGCTGGTTGGTAAATACTTCAGAAAAAAAGCAATTGCCGAATAAGGTAATTTCATAAGAATTTTATATGGTTAAGTTAGGGGAAACCTGCACGGAAAGGAAAGGCAAAGTATGGATGTTTTCTTAGAATATCTGATGCGGAAAGAACCGTCAAAGGGTGATACACTCAAAAAGGCGGGATTAACTTTTGCAGCGGTACTGGCCTGTGTCTTAGTGATTATCGGGTTTCCCCTGCTTGCATCTTTCTTGCAAAATTATGTGTTAATCGGCGTGGCGGCTGTTGTTTACGGTCTGTCAGTTTTGCTTCGTAATTTTAATCTGGAATATGAATATATTTTCACCAACGGTGCATTAGATGTTGATGTGATTAAAGCGAAGAGAACGAGAAACCGCCTGATTAGTTTGCAAACAAAACAGATTCAGCGCATGGCGCCGGCAGAGGATGAGCGATATACCCGCGAGTTTGAAAGCCCGCAAATTTCCAAGCGCTATGATGCGGTATTTAACCCCGCAAAAGGTGGCATTTATAACGTGCTGTTTGTATTTGACGGTGAAAAAATGCTGCTTTCCTTTCAGCCGCCGGTAAAACTTTTAGCGGCGATGCAAAAGATGAATCCTCTGGCTGTTGTTTTGGCCGAGAGTGATAAAGAAGAAATCGCAGAGATTGGGTAAAAGAGGTAGCAATATGAAAGCGGAAATCATTGCAGTGGGAACAGAAATTTTGGTGGGCGATATTGTGAACACCAATGCGCAGTTTTTGTCTAAAGAACTGTTTTCCCTTGGCATTGATATGTTTTATCAAACCGTTGTGGGTGATAATCCTAAACGCTTAGAGTATGCTATCAGTCAGGCCTTTTCCCGCGCAGATTTAGTGATTTTCTCAGGGGGCTTAGGTCCTACGGAGGATGATTTGACAAAAGAAACGGTGGCGGCTTATTTTGGTGCGCCGCTGTTTTTGCATGAAGACATTGCAAAGCAAATTGAAACTTACTTAAAAGGCAGATGCCCCGGCAGTAACTTAAAGCAGGCATACATTCCCGAGGGTGCCATTGTCCTTGGTAATCATTGCGGCACAGCGCCGGGTGTGATTTTGGAAAAAGACGGTAAGATTGCCGTGTTGCTCCCCGGACCGCCCCGCGAGATTGTGCCCATGTTCACCGAGCAGGTTGTGCCCTATTTAAAGGCAAAATCTGATTTTGTGATGGCAGAAAAAGTGCTCCGCCTGTTTGGGATCGGCGAAGCAAGAGTGGGAGAAGAACTTTCCGATTTGATGGAAAGTGCCAACCCCAGTTTAGCACCCTATGCAAAAGATAATGAGGTCACTCTCCGCATTGCCGCCAAGGCAAAGAGCGAGGCAGAAGCAAAGGCGCTCATCGGTGAGATGGAAGAAAAAGTGACCGCGCGAATGGGCGATTATATTTACGGTTTTGGTGAAGAGGGTATGGCTGTGGTAACAGCCCGCCTTTTAATAGAAAAAGGTCTTTCCATTGCCTGCGCCGAATCCTGCACAGCAGGGCTGTTAACAGCGGCTCTTGGCAATGTGCCCGGAGTTTCCTCCGTGCTTTCTGAAAGCGTTGTGACCTATTCTAACGAAGCCAAAATGAAGTATTTAGGCGTGAAAGAAGAAACTCTTGCCTCCTTTGGTGCGGTGAGCGAAGAAACTGCGAAAGAGATGGCAGAGGGCATTAGAAAGAACGCCGGTGCAGATATTGGTGTTTCTGTAACGGGCATTGCAGGTCCCGATGGCGGCACAAAAGAAAAACCTGTTGGTATGGTGTTTGTGGCTGTGGCATACGATGGCAACACAACTGTCCGCAAACTGAACTTAATCGGCAACCGCGAGCGAATTCGTCAGGGCTCTGTGATGAACGCTTTAGACGAAGTGCGCAAACGGATTTTAAACCTGAAATAAAAACGAAAGTTTTCAAATAGATATTTTACTTTAGATAGAGGAGGAACAGGGTTATGGCAGATAAAAAAACACTCAGCCCCGTTGTGAACAAAACTGATGCAGATGAGCGCAAAGCCGCGCTTGATATGGCTATGAAACAAATTGAAAAGGTATATGGTACCGGTGCGATTATGCGTCTTGGCAGTAACACCAAAATGAATGTGGAAACCATCTCCACAGGTGCGCTGAGCTTGGACGTTGCGCTGGGTATCGGCGGTCTTCCCAAGGGCAGAATCGTGGAAATCTATGGTCCTGAGTCTTCCGGTAAAACCACCGTTGCGCTCCACTGCGTTGCAGAAGCACAGAAACTGGGCGGCAACGTTGCCTTTATTGATGCAGAGCACGCCTTAGACCCCGTTTATGCGGCAAACTTAGGCGTTGACGTGGATAACTTAATGGTAGCCCAGCCCGATACCGGTGAACAGGGTCTTGAAATTGCTGAAATGCTGGCACGTAGCGGCGCCATTGACCTTTTGGTTGTTGACTCTGTTGCAGCCCTTGTTCCCAAAGCGGAAATCGAAGGCGATATGGGTGATTCTCACGTAGGTCTGCACGCACGCCTGATGAGCCAGGCACTTCGTAAACTGGCAGGCGTTTTGAGCAAATCCAACACTGTTGCCATCTTTATCAACCAGCTTCGTGAAAAAGTCGGCGTGATTTACGGCAACCCCGAAGTAACAACAGGCGGGCGTGCTCTTAAGTTCTATGCATCCGTTCGTATGGAAATCCGCAAGCAGGAATTCATTAAAAACGGTGCTGAAAACGTGGGCGTTCGCACCCGTGCTAAAGTGGTTAAAAACAAAATGGCTCCGCCCTTTAAAGAAGCGGAATTTGATATTATGTATGGTACAGGTATTTCCAAAGAAGGTTGCATCTTAGATGTTGCCACCGATCTTGATATTCTGCAGAGAAGCGGTACCTGGTATAACTATGGTGACATCAGATTAGGTCAGGGACGTGAAAACTCCAAAAAGTTCCTTATGGATAATCCCGAACTGATGGAAGAACTGGATCTGAAAGTACGTCAGGCTTTGCTTGGCGGTCATGGACAGGAGAATGAAGACCTTTAATCATAGCGCGCGTCTTCAAAACCCTTGATATGAAAACAATTAAAGATGGTATCGCCCGAGCAGAGACCCTGTGGGTTTGTGTTTGGGCGTAGTGGTTTAGTGTGCAACGGAGGGAACGCAAATGAAGCATGCAGTGATTGATGTTGGCTCAAACACCGTTCGTCTTTGCATCTATGAGATGCAGGGGGGAGACCCTGTTTTAATCCTGAACGAACGGGTCATGGCGCGGCTGGGCTCTAAAACAGAGAACGGTGCGCTGACGGAGGAAGGCATAACTGCGGCTTGTGATGCGCTCCTTTTTTTGCGGACGTTTATTGATGAACATAAGGCAGAGAAGATTTCCACCTTTGCCACAGCCGCACTCCGCAATATTACCAACAGCAAAGAAGCCGTAGCGGAAATCACCAAGCGGACAGGCTTTGCCATAGATGTTTTATCAGGTGAAGAAGAGGCAAGGCTCACCTATCTTGGTGCGGCAGAAGAGCAGAATATCACCGATGGAGTCATCGCCGATATCGGCGGCGGCAGTACGGAACTGATTGTTGTAAAAGAGGGTAAAATGCTTTCGGCTATCAGTCTGCCCATTGGCTCTTTAACTGCCTATGTTCGCTTTGTTAAAGATAAACCCCATATCGAAACAGCAGTTGCCCATCAGCGCAACTTTATTAAACAGATGCTGAGAGATAAACTCCCCGAAGATCTTGCGGGCGAGGTGCTCTATGGCATCGGCGGTGCGGCACGCGCTGCATCAGAACTTGAAAAATTACTCTATCCCGAGTCGGGCGGCGCCATTGCCACCTTGGAAATTTTGTTGACAAGACTTCTTGCCGATAAAAAACTGGCAAAAGAAAGCATTTTGCAGGCCAGCCCCGAACGACTGGATACGGCTCTGCCCGGTGTTGCCATTCTTTGCGAAGTGGCGCACTTCTTCGGATGCAGGCGGTTGGCAGTTTGCCACGCAGGTGTCCGTGAGGGATATTTAATGCAAAAACTGGAAGGATAACAAAGATGGAAAAAACAGTTGCCTTTTGCACCTTGGGGTGTAAGGTCAATCAATATGAATCGGAAGCTGTGCTGGAGCAGTTTCTCCGTTTAGGCTATACATCCGTAGATTTTTCTGAGCCTGCAACGGTATATGTGGTAAACACCTGTACAGTGACCCATTTAAGTGACAGAAAGTCCCGCCAAATGATTCGCAGGGCCAAACAGAAAAGTCCCGATAGCGTGTTAATCGTTATGGGTTGTTATGCCCAGATTGAGCCCGAGACCGTGGCGGCTATTCCCGGTGTGGATTTGGTCATTGGTACAGCGGAGCGCAGTCAGGCGGCGGCGCTGGCAGAATCCTTTTTGGAAGAACGTCGATTGGTGAATCTGGTAGAAGATGAAACCCCTGCAGATTTTGAAAATCTGACCATAGATGGTAGCGGTCAGCCCCACACCCGTGCGGTTTTAAAGGTGCAGGATGGTTGCAATCAGTTCTGTTCTTACTGCATCATTCCCTATGCCCGTGGTCGCATCCGTTCCCGCTTGCTTTCAGAAACCGTGGAAGAAGCAGAGCGTTTGGTGAAGGCAGGATTCTGCGAACTGGTGCTGACGGGGATTCACCTTGCCTCCTGGGGCAAAGATAGCGGCGAAGGTAACCTTTTGAACCTGCTTTCTGCATTGCAGGAAGTGGAGGGAATCGAGCGCATTCGTTTGGGGTCTTTAGAGCCCACCCTATGCACAGAAGAATTTGTGAACGGTGTTTCCCGCCTTTCAAAAGTGTGCCGCCATTTCCATCTGTCCCTGCAGAGCGGTTGTGATGCAACCCTGCGCCGCATGAACAGAAAGTACACAGCGGCAGAATATGCAGAAGCGGTGGCGCGGATTCGAGATAAAATGCCACAGGCGGCCATCACCACCGATGTGATTGTGGGTTTTCCGCAGGAAACCGATGAAGAATTTGAAACCACCATGGCGTTTATGGAAAAAATTCATTTAACAGATGTCCATGTTTTTAAATATTCACCCCGTAAGGGTACTCCTGCCGCGAAAATGACAGGGCAGGTAAGTCCCGAGAAGAAAGAAGAAAGAAGCAGTCGACTGATTCGCTTGGCAGCAGAACATAATGAGGCCTATGCCCGCACTTTTATCGGCTTGACTGAGCCCGTTCTGTTTGAACAGGCGGTGGGCAAAGGCGTGTTTGAGGGAAAAACAGATACCTATATGACGGTGTATGTACCCTCTGAAACTGATATTACCGATGAACTGAAAACCGTTCGCATCACAGATTATAAAAAAGGTGTTCTTTGGGGTGAACTGGTAGAAGCGTAATCGGCGGCATAGAAAATCTGTCCCCTGAATAGACTAAAAGAAAAGTCTTTTGGGGTGATGAATGTGCTGATTTTTATCAAAAAACAAAATGCACTTTTACTGCTTTTAGTTGTAGCGTCTCTCGTTTTTGCCGCAGGGCTTGCAGTCAGACCAAATGTAGCACCCAC
Source organism: Clostridia bacterium (assembly GCA_045652815.1). GTDB lineage: Bacteria > Bacillota > Clostridia > UBA1381 > UBA9506 > UMGS755. The sequence continues at coordinate 5,893 of JAZOLH010000016.1, read as the reverse complement.
AGGGGCAAACCTGTCGGGTCGGCGCATTGTGGTGGATGCAGGTCACGGAGAACCCGATGGAGGTGCGGTTGGTTCTGCCGGCGAGGCAGAGCAGGCCATTAACCTGAATATTGCCCGTTTTTTAAAAGAACAACTGGAAAAAGCAGGCATCGAAGTGGTGATGACCCGCACAGGTGCCGAGGGCATTTACGATGAGGGACTTTCCACCGTTCGCGAAAAGAAACGTTCGGATTTATATAACCGCGAGAAAGTGATGAATGCATCGGGTGCTGATTTGTTTGTCAGCATTCATTTAAACAAGTTTACGGAAAGTCGTTACAGCGGCCCGCAGGTGTTTTATTCGCCCAACAAGGCAGAATCGGAGCAGGCGGCAAAATGCATTCAAAGCAGCTTGATTACCGTTCTTGCACCGCCATCTGAGCGGGAAATTAAAAAATCAACCGACGATATTTTTCTGCTGAAGCAGGCCAACATCCCCGCAGTGCTGGTGGAATGCGGCTTTTTATCCAATCCGCAGGAGGAAGCGCTTCTGCTGGATGAAAGCTATCAGAAAAAAGTGGCGCTTGCCATTTATCAAGGAATTTTGTCCCATTTAACAGAAGCATAAATCCTTTTTTGAAGGAGTGAAAATATGAAAAAACAAAAGATACCATATTTAAACGTTCTCCCCGTTTTGCTGATTGCCTTTTTATTATTTAAACTGGTAGATACAATGGAGTTCTCCCTTGGCGGCGTTATTTCCGTTGTGTATGGTTGCGTGGCCTATTTTGTGGCGGGGTTGGTTGTGGCGTATATTTTAAACCCTGCTTTAAAGTTTATCGAAAAGTGGATTGTTACGTCAAAGGATAGTCCGCGGGTTAAACACATTAAGCGTGGCGGCACCATCGCTTTTTTATTCTTGCTTCTAATCGGCGGCATTGTGCTGTTCGTTGTGGCGGTTATCCCTACGGTGCGGGATGGCATCAATGAACTTAAGACAAACCTTCCCTTCTATGTAGAGAATGTTGAATCCTGGCTGAACAGATTTTCGGTTTCTGAAAATTCAACCCTTTACGGACTTGTGAGCGTTTGGGCAGCGGAAGGCTATGGTTTTTTGAACGAATGGCTCTCCGGCCTTGATTTTTCTACAATCGGCAGTGCGGTGACAACAGGTGTCAGCAATGTGGCAACGGGTTTTGTTCGTTTTGTTTTCGGTATCATTATTTCCGTTTACTTCTTATATAGTAAAGAAGGTTTGATTCTTTGCGTTAAGAAACTGGTATATGCCCTGTTTGGTCAAAACCGTGGCGATACAGTCATCGAGACCGGACGAAAAATCAACGCCATTTTCTTAGATTTTATCGTGGGTCGATTGCTGCAGTCTTTAATTTTCCTTTTCATAGGTCTGGCAGTTTTGGTACCCCTCCGAATTCCCCTTGCTCCGTTACTTGCTCTCTTTATGGCTGTTATGAATCTGATTCCTTACATCGGCCCTTTCATTGGCGGACTGATCAGCACGGTAATTGTGCTGCTTTATAGTCCCATCCAAGCCCTTTGGGTGCTCGCTTATGCCATTGGCATTCAGATTTTAGATAACATCTTCATTGGTCCTAAAGTTATGTCTGAGCAGGTGGGCATCAGTCCCTTGTTAGTCATCTTGGGTGTTACTTTGGGCGGCACCTTTGGCGGTGTTCTGGGTATGTTCATCGGTGTGCCGCTGGTTGCGGTGGTTAAACTCGTGTTTTACGATCCTTTTGTGGAGCGCAAACTGGCGGAAAAGGAAATTAAGATGGAGAATACAACCGAATGATTGTATATTAAAATTTCCGTAAAAAAATCTTGCAAATTAAAAAAAATTATGGTATAATCACTACGTTATACGTAGATGGATCGAAAGAGGTGAAACAAATGAAAGAAGGTATTCATCCCAATTATCAGGCTACAACCATTAAATGTGCCTGCGGTAATGTGATTGAAACAGGTTCTACCCGTGAAAACATCGCGGTTGAAATTTGTTCCAAATGTCATCCGTTCTTTACCGGTAAACAGAAACTGGTAGACACCGGCGGACGTGTTGAAAAGTTCAGAAAACGTTTTGGTCTTACAGAAAAGTAAGAAACCCGGCGTGAACCACTCACCCTTGGAAGAAAAAGATGGAGGTAAAAACAAATGCTGTTGGCTGTGCGAATTCTGCATATTATTGTTTCTATTCTCCTGATTGCTGTTGTGCTGTTCCAGTCCGGAAAGCAGGCCGGTTTATCAGGTTCTATTGCCGGCGGTTCCGAAACCTTTTTTGGTAAGAACAAGGGCAGAACAATCGATGCAATCTTGGAAAAATGGACATCTGTAGTTGCAATTGTATTTATTGTAACTTCTATTGCGTTGTTCTTTTTAGGCAAGTAATGCAGGGTTTAGGTTGATATGAAATGTTAAAAACCGTGCGTTTTTTGCGTGCGGTTTTTTGCATTTTTGCCTTTCTTAAGTTTATAATGTGCGATGCACATTGATGTAATATGTACAAAAGACTACTTTTATATGGAGGTTTATTATGATTTCAGCAGGCGAATTCAGAAATGGCGTTACCTTTGAATTTGAAGGCAACGTATTCCAGATTGTGGAGTTCCAGCATGTAAAGCCCGGTAAAGGTGCGGCTTTCGTTAGAACTAAACTGAAAAACGTTATCACCGGTGGTATCGTTGAAAAAACTTTCCGTCCCACCGAAAAATGCCCCAAAGCGCATATTGAAAGAAAGAATATGGCATACTCTTATAATGATGGTGATCTGTTCTACTTTATGGACAATGAAACCTTCGATATGATGCCCCTTTCTCAGGATCAGCTGGGTGATGCCCTCAAATTCGTAACCGAAAATATGAACGTAACCGTTCTGTCCTACAAAGGCAACGTGTTTGGTGTTGAACCCCCGACCTTTGTTGAACTGAAAGTTACCGAAACCGAACCCGGCTTTAAGGGCGACACCAGTACCGGTGCTACCAAACCCTGTACTCTGGAAACCGGTGCAACCATCAACGTGCCTCTGTTCGTTGATGAAGGCGACACCATCCGTGTTGACACCAGAACAGGCGAATACATGGAACGTGTTTAATTCCTAACTAATTAAAAAGGAGTAAGCGGCCAAGGCCGCCCGTGATGAATATGGGATATTTATCTGAAAAAGCAGCTTATTTAAGAGGTTTTGCAGATGCTCTGAATCTGGAAGAAAAAAATGATGAAGGCAAAGTGATTGCAAAAGTTCTTGATTTGTTAGAAGAAATGGCAGCAAGCATTGAAGAAACTGACGATGCTATCGTAACCTGCGAAGAACGCATCGACGATCTGGAAGAGTTCGCTGAAGAACTGTCCGATTGCTTTAATGACTGTGGTTGCGATTGTGATGATGACGATTGTGACTGCGACTGCGACGATTGCGACTGTGGTTGCGACTATGATGATGAGGAAGATGTTGAATTCTACGAAGTAGAATGTCCTCATTGTAACGAAAAAGTGTATTTCGACGAAGATATGCTGGATGATGAACTGGTTTGCCCCAACTGCAACGAAACCATCGAACTGGAATTCGACGAAATCGACGAATAAGTTTTAAAAAATGGGCACAGCAACATCTGCTGTGCCCGTTTTTATGTAGGTTAGGAGAATAACAGAGTGACGAAAATAAAAACGATTCTCATAATTTTAATTGTAATCATTCTTGTTGGCGTTTTGATAGCCCCGTACTTTTTGGCGCGGTCTATTTATGATAAAAGTTTTAACGAAGGGTATAAAACCGACGTGGCAAACTGGATTTCAATCACAAGGTTTGAAACGCTGACAAACACGCGCTATACCTTCCCCACAAAGCAGGGGCACGAACTTGTTGGTTATCTCTATGAGCAGAAAGACCCCGAACAGCAGAAAAAAGGCGTTATCGTGTTTGCTCACGGTTTAGGTGGCGGCGGTCAGAACGGTTATATGGAGATTTTTAACTATCTGACAGAGCGGGGCTACTATGTGTTTGCCTATGATGCCACCGCCAATGATGAAAGTGATGGCGATGTGGTCGGCGGTCTGCCACAGGGATTTATTGACCTTGATTATGCCATCGACTTTGCTTACACCATCGAAGAAATCCGTGACCTTCCCTTTATGCTGATGGGCTATAGTTGGGGTGGACTTTCTGTGGTGAATGTTTTGAATTATCATCCCGAGGTGGAGGCGGTTGTTTCCTTGGCGGGCTGGAATGAGTCTATGGATATGATTGAGCACACAGGTCGGGAAAAGGTGGGCAACATCGTAAAACTCTTCATGCCCTACGCCAGATTGCATGAGTATCTGAAGTATGGTGATTATGCCTCTAGCACAGCAATGAAGGGCTTTGCCGCCAGTGACTGCAATGTGATGATTGTCCACGGTGCAAAAGATACGGTGGTTCCCATTGAATATGGCTTTGACACCTACCACAAAGTCTATGGCAACGATGAACGATTTGTCTTTAAAAAATATGAAGACAGAGACCACGGTCTGATGAACAAAGTTGACGGCAGTCTGGATTATGAATTGATGACCGAGATTGCAGATTTCTTTGATAAAAGTTTAGAAAAATAATAAAAACGGTCTCATTCAAAAAACCGACCGGAAGGTTGAGGGAATTTGATGGGAGAATGGACAAACCGAACCGCAGGGTTACCCGAAGGCGTACGCGGGTACGTCGAGAGGTGAGGTTTGTTCGTAGTTTTATTGCAAAAAAAGGGATTCGCTTTTCGCGAATCCCTTCAAATTTATACGGAACTATTCGGCTTATTGGAACTGAATGAGACATCTCGCAATAAAACGGTCTCACTCAAAAAAACGACCGAAAGGTCGAGGGAATTTGATGGGAGAATGGACAAACCGAACCGCAGGGTTACCCGAAGGCGTACGCGGGTACGCCGAGAGGTGAGGTTTGTTCGTAGTTTTATTGCAAAAAAGGGATTCGCTTTTTGCGAATCCCTTCAAATTTATACGTAACTATTCGGTTTGTTGGAACTGAATGAGACATTTCGCAATAAAACGGTCTCATTCAAATTCACCGACCTTATTTCATGAAGTTTTCTTTAAATGCCTTGAGCCATTCGTGCGCGATGATGGTAGAACCCGCCGCAGAGGGATGTACACCGTCAGGCGTCCATTCACTAACGTGGGATTTTAATACATATTCATCGAACTTTTCCTGCAGGGGTACGAACACCAAGCCATGCTTGTCTGCCAGTTTACGAACCACTTCGCCACGCAGGTTTACTTCTGCGCGATAGGGTTCCCATTTTTCCTGAGTGTGCAGATATTTCATTAAGAAGGGCTCTAAAAGCATAATTTTGCAGTCGGGCAGGCGTTCCATAGTTTCGCAGAGCATCAAATCATAGATGTTTTCGAAACGTTTAGCATCCACACCGTTTTCAAAATGGAGTTCAAAAGCCGCATCGTTACAGCCAACCAAAATGCTGAGATAGTCGGGTTTTAAGTTCCAGCAATCTGCTTTCCAACGGGCATACAGGTCAACCACGCGGTTGCCGCTGATACCACGATTTATAAATTTGAATTCACCGGGATTCTGGTAAGCCAGTTCGCCTGCGGCGATGGTTACGTAGCCGGCGCCTAAATAATCGTCATTTTCAGTGGGACGACCCAAATCGGTAATGGAGTCACCCTGGAACAGAATTGTCTTCATGAAAAAACTTCCTTTTATTTTGTACTGTCACTATCGTAACACGGAAGCATCCAAAAATCAAGGGGTTTTAGATAAAAACATTATCGATTTTTGGGGTTATATGTTTTAAAAGAAAATAAAAAAGCAGACCACACTAACGTGTAATCTGCTTTTCATGGTCGGGGTGACAGGATTTGAACCTGCGACCTCTTGACCCCCAGTCAAGCGCGCTAC